>JAHLLJ010000241.1 GCA_020444205.1 Deltaproteobacteria bacterium
CCCTGGGCATCGTGGGCATGGGCAACATCGGGCGCATCCTGGCCGAGCTGGGCGTGGGTGTCAAAATGAAGGTCATCGGTTTCGACCCCTTCCTGGACGATGCCGAGATCAAGGCCCGCGGCGCCGAGCCGGTGAGCTTTGAGGACATGCTGCCCCAGGCAGACTACATTTCCATCCACGTGCCCAAGACCGCCGAGACCAGCAACCTGTTCAGCGAGGCCAACCTGGCCAAGATGAAGGACGGGGCCTATCTGATCAACTGCGCCCGTGGCGGCATCGTGGACGAAGGCGCCCTGTGCGACGCCCTGTCCAGCGGCAAGCTGGCCGGAGCGGCCCTGGATGTGTTCGAGGTGGAGCCTCTTCCGGCGGACAGCCGTTTGCTCTTTGCCGACGAGTTGACCTGCACCCCGCACCTGGGGGCCAACACCTTTGAGGCCCAGGAAAACGTGGCCGTGGCCGTGGCCAACCAAATGAGCACTTATCTCAAGGGAGGCCCGGCGGAGTTCGCGGTCAACGATCCTAAAAAATAGGTTCTGACATCCGAATTAACCCAAGCCCGGCCGCTTAAGCGGCCGGGCTTTTTTTGCCCGGTTGCACAGGGCCTCTACGGTACTTATAGTTAGATATATTAAATCCGGTTAGGTGCGTCCCGGTGGAATTATTCATGAAAGGCTAGTCGATGAGCGAACAAGAAAAGGGCTTTACGGTAAAAGATCGGCGCAGGTTCGACTCTAGCGGCGAATCCCGCGACGAGGCCGAGGCCGAGCAGGTAAAAGGCCAGGAGCAACCGCCCCAGCCCGAGCCCCAAGCTCCGCCCCAAGAACCGGCCCCCGAGGCCGGGGTCCAAGAGCAGGTGGCGCAGGAGCCCGGCCCTCAGGGCGAACAACGCCATCAACTTCCCCCGGTCGATTTCAGCGGCCTTATCCTCTCGCTGGCACACGCTACCATGATGCATTTGGGCCAGATTCCAGGCCCCAATGGTCAGCCCATGCCTCCGGAGCTTGATCTGGCCCGCCACACCATTGACACTATCGCCATGCTTCAGGAAAAGACCAAGGGCAATCTGGACCCTGAGGAAAAAAAGCTGATAGACACGGCGCTGGTCGAATTGCGCATGGCCTTTGTCAAGATCGCCGGCTAGCCTCCTTTTTCCACTAGGAGGAAAAAAGTGACCTTTTGCAAACCTAGACTCGCGGCCAAACCAGTGCTTATTCTCATGGCGCTGGTTATGGCCCTGGCTCTGGCCGCCCCGGCGGGAGCCAAATACGTCCCCGATTCATTCGCCGACCTGGCCAGCAAGGTCAGCCCGGCGGTGGTGAACATTCGTATCGTCAAGACCATCAAGCAGAGCCCCATGACCGGCATCATGCCCTTCCCCGGGCAGCAGCAAGCTCCGGATCAGGAAGGTCAACAGGGCCAGATCCCGGACCTGCATGAATTCTTCCGCCGCTTCTTCGGCGGTCAGGGCGGGCCGGGCGGTAACGCTCATCCCCGCGAATTCAAACAGCGCGCTCTGGGCTCCGGCGTCATCGTGGACGCCAAGGGCTATGTGATCACCAACAACCACGTGGTGGCCGAGGCCGACCAAATCCTGGTGCGCCTCAAGGGCGGCGATGAGTTTCCGGCCAAGATTATAGGCCGCGACCCCAAGACCGACTTGGCGCTTATTAAAGTAGACGCCAAGCACGAGCTGCCCTTCCTGCCCTTGGGCGACAGCGACAAGCTCAGGGTGGGTGACTGGGTTCTGGCCGTGGGCAACCCCTTCGGCCTGGAGCACACCGTGACCGCGGGCATCATCAGCGCCAAGGGCCGCATCATCGGCGCCGGTCCCTATGACAACTTCCTGCAGACCGATGCCAGCATCAACCCGGGCAACTCCGGCGGCCCGCTCATCAACCTGCAAGGCGAAGTGGTGGGCATCAACACCGCCATCGCGCCTCAGGGCCAGGGCATCGGCTTTGCCATTCCGGTCAACACCACCAAGAAAATCATGTCTCAGCTCAGGGCAAAGGGCCGGGTGATCCGCGGCTGGCTGGGAGTTACCATCCAGCCGGTGACCAAGGAGCTGGCTGAGAAGTTTGGCCTGGACGAGCCCATAGGAGCCCTGGTGGCCGACGTGGTGCCGGGCAGCCCGGCGGACAAGGCTGGAGTCAAGCGCGGCGACGTGATCGTGGGCTACGAAGGCAAGACGGTCAAGGACATGCACGCCCTGCCCCGCCTGGTTGCCGAAACCAAGGTGGGCAGCGAGGTCAGTCTGGAGGTGATGCGCGACGGCAAGAAGCGCCCCTTGCAGGTGACCATCGGCGAACTCAAGGCCAAAGGGCCCACCACGCCCAAGCTCGCCCAGCCCAGCGAGGTGAAGCTGGGCATGGGCTTGCAGGAGCTTAACCCCGAGCTGGCCAAGCAGATGGGCATACCCGGCAAGCAGGGCCTGGTCATCACTTCGGTGGAGCAAGGCGGCCCGGCGGCCGAGGCCGGTCTGAGGCGTGGCGACGTTATCTTGGAAGCGGCCCAAAAGCCGATGACCAAGGTGAGCCAGTTCAAGGACATGGCCTCCAGCCTCAAGCCCGGCGAGGGCCTGCTGCTGCTCATCCAACGGCGCGACTCCACTCTGTTCGTGGTGATCAAAGCGCCGGAGAAAAAGTAAAACCCCAAGCAACCGGGGGGCCCTTCGGGGCCCCCCTTTTTTTGCGAGCGGCATGAGCCAATGCAGCTGATAATTCAAGCCCCAGCCAAGGTGAATCTTTTTTTAAAGGTGCTGGGCAGGCGGCCGGACGGCTATCACGAGTTGGCCACCCTGATGCAGCCGCTGGATTTGGCCGACACCCTCGCCGTGCGCCTGGACGCTCCGGGGCTCAGCCTGGTCTGCGACAAACCAGAGATTTCAGGCGAAAACAACTTGGTGATCGCCGCGGCCAAGGCCTATTACAACGCCTTGGGGCGCACGCCCGCCGCCGCCTTTGAGCTGAGAAAGCGCATTCCCGTGGCCGCCGGCTTGGGCGGGGGAAGCTCCGACGCCGCCGCCGCCCTATTGGCCCTCAACGCCCTGCACGACTGCGCCCTGGAGCCGGGGCGCCTAGCCGCCTTGGCCGCCGGATTGGGCGCGGATGTGCCGTTTTTTCTGGCCGGGTGCACCGCCTGGTGCACCGGCATAGGCGAGCAGGTGGAGCCGTGGCCGGACTTTCCTTTGCTTCACCTGCTTTTGGTCAATCCCGGCTTTGCCCTGTCCACGGCGCAAGTATATCAACAATTTGATTTCTATTGGACAAATCGCCCCCAACCTATTAAAATAAGACGCCCCTTAAGGAATGCTCCTTCCATGGACCACTTGTTGGCCAATGACTTGGAGGAGGTTTCTTTGCGGGAGCACCCCATCCTGGGCCAGATCAAACAGACGCTACGCAAGGCCGGCGCCAGGGGGTGTTTGATGAGCGGAAGCGGACCCACCGTTTTCGGGGTGTTCGCCGATGCCGCCCAGGCGGGGAAGGCGGCCCGGAGTTTACGGACCAAGGGCCGCTGGTGGGTCAGGTCTTGCCGAGGCGTCAGAGCTTGAGCTACGAGGAGGGGGCTGAGCATGGACGTGACCGAGGTAAGGGTCTTCCCGGTAGAGGAAGAGCGACTTAAGGCCTATGCAACCATCACCCTAGATCATTGCTTCCTGGTTAGAGACCTCAAGATCATTCATGGCAACAAAGGTCTTTTCGTGGCCATGCCCAGTAAGAAGCGCAAGGATGGCACCTACCAGGACACCGCTCATCCCCTGAACAGGGAAACGCGGCGCTTGATCGAAGACGCGGTTCTAGGCGAATACGAACGGGTGCGGACCGAGGGTCAGGAGGTCAACGAAGCCAGCGGCTAGGGCCGCCAAGCTTGTACGACCACCGTTGGGTAGAGTGTGGCCGGTCCGGTTCCGCCACCAGGGAGCGTAAGGCTCCGGTGCGGTGGTGTGGACTGGATTGGCTTTTTGGCTCAAACCTGTTAAATAAGGAAAAGTCCTGGGCGCGCAGCCGGACCTCGGCGGTCCGGTGTTTGGCGTTCCAGGTTTGGCCGTTTTAGCGGCCTCCATTTGGAGGCCGGCTACAGGGCCCAGGGGCCCGGGGAATTATTGGCGAGCCATGTTTAATAAGCTCAAGGTGTTCACCGGCAACAGCAATCCCCACTTGGTGGAGGAGATCTGCCACTATCTGCACTTGCCGCTCTCCCAGGCCGTGGTGCGCCGCTTCAGCGATGGCGAGGTCTTCGTGGAAGTGGGGGAAAATGTGCGCGGGTCGGATGTGTTCGTGGTGCAATCCACCAGCCCGCCGGTGAACGACCACCTGATGGAGCTGCTTATTATGCTCGACGCCTTTAGGCGCAGCAGCGCCCGTCGCATCACCGCGGTGGTCCCCTATTACGGCTACGCCCGCCAGGACCGCAAGGTGG
>JAHLLJ010000242.1 GCA_020444205.1 Deltaproteobacteria bacterium
ACGAGGACAAGCTGATCATGCAGATCGCCCAGGGTCACCACCAGAACCTGGTGGATATCGTGCATAAGGTCCAGGACGGCGAGATCAGCGATCCCAGCGAGGTGGAGCCCGGTGTTGGCCGCACCTACGTGGCGGGCGCCCTGGCCATCCTGGGTAACATCCTCTACTCTGACTCCTGGTTCCAGATCGAAGGCGGAGCCACCGAGGAAGATATGGTGGAGTTCGCCGAGGCTTATGCCAAGGAGAACGGGCTGTAGAACCCATTCTCCGGCGGCCTCGGCCGTTATATATAGCGCCTAGGGCGGCCCTGCGTGGCGGTCATGGCGCGGGAGAGGGTAATTATGAGTGAGCAAAAGCAGAAAGCTAAAGCCGCCAAGAAGCCCAAAGAGGAATACGGCGAGCCCCGTCCTCAGGGCGTGGCCGGACCCGACGCCTCTTATGTGGAGAAATCCATAAACCGCTGGCGCCTGCGCGGCAGCGGCGTGCAATTTAAATAATCTCGATACGGCCGGGTCTTCCCGGCTCGTGACGATCCCTCCAAGGGGCTTCACGGCCCCTCCCTTCCAAGGGACCCGGGACCGGCGAACGGCAACCCCGTTCGCCGGTCATTTTTTTGTCCTAAGGAGGTCAAAAAATCCGGAAGAATTCCTTTTGAATCCCAAATTGCTCAAAAGACCTCAAGGCTACCTATTTTGATTTGCATGGTGTAGTAATGAAACCAGTTTTTAAGGCAGCTTCTTCAGGGGGGAGTGTAATGGGCCAATCCGAGAAACCTGTTCTTTGCCTGACCTTCGATAACATGGGCGAGGCGTTCAACGTCTTCCGCGGAAAATCGGCCGTGCCCGACCCGGCCGCGCCGGGAATCACGGTCGGCTTCCCCAATATCCTTGGTTTGCTGGCAAAGTACGATTTGCGCGCAACCTTTTTTGTCGAAGGCTGGAGCGCCCTGCACTACGGGGAGGTCATGGATTCGCTGCTGCGCGAAGGTCATGAAATAGGTTTGCACGGGTGGATTCACGAAATCTATGCGGATCTGTCCCGCCGAACTGCCCTGCAATATGTGAGTGACGGCTTGCAGGTGATGAAGCTGCGCGGGGTGCGGCCCACCGGGTTTCGCGCCCCCGGCGGCAGGATCGGCCCCTATGGGCACCAGATCCTGAGCGAAAAGGGATTTTCCTTTGACAGCAGCGTGGACATGGCGATGCCTTCGGAAATACCGACCGATATCAGCGAGTACTCAGGCGATGGGCTCAAGCAATTGCCGGGCGGCCTGATCAATATTCCATGGCAATGGTTCATGATCGACGCGGTGCACTACATGCTGGCCAAGAATGGTCTGCGCAATCCTGATGACCTCGCCGAATACTGGAGTAAGGTTATACGCAACGCCGCGCGCAGCAACGGCTTGGTTACCATTATCAGTCATGCCCATGTTACGGGTGTTGACTCTGACCGCCTTTTTGCCTTGGAAAAGGTGCTGAAGTTGGCCCTGGAGCTCGGCTTTGATATTCTGCCGGGCGAGCAGGCAATGCTCCGGACAGAGCACTTAAGCTGAGGTTTGGAAGCCCGCTCCTCCGCGGAAACTTGCGCAAAAGGGGTGGCGGCCCTGCCTGATGGCTGCGGCGGGCTGCCGCCTGGCTAGGCGCTCTGACTGCCGTTCCAAGGTACTCGGGACCAGCGGAAGGCCATGCCTTACACTGGTCATTTTTTATGGTACAGGGCCAGGTAGTTTAGTTTGGCGGTCTCCAGGTGTCTGCGCGAAAAGCCGTGGGGCAACACCAGCTCGTCCAGCTCCTCGGGGGTGATGCGCAGGTGTGGTGGTGGGCCAAAGGAAAAATCAGCCATGGAGAAGTTGATCACCGCCATACGTCCCCCGCGGCGCAAGATGCGCCGGACCTCGCGGAACAGACCGCCCTCGGCCAGGGTGAATTTGATGGTGTGCAGCATCATGGCCAGCAGGCAGATGTCGGCCACGGCGTCGTCCAAGGGCAAGGGCTGGCGCAGGTCGGCGGTGAGTGTGGTGAGGTTGTTCAGCCCCCGAGCCTGGGCCACTTTGGCCAGGGCTTCAAGGGTATGCCCATCCTTGTCCAGGGCCCAGACATGGCCCTGGGGCCCCACCCGGCGGGCGGCTTCCAAAGCGTATTCCCCCGGACCGCAGCCCAGGTCGGCCAACCTCGTGCCAAAGTCCAGCCCCAGTACCCGCCACAAATGCTCCGGGTCCTGCATGGCGTAGGAGCTAGCCCCCATATTTCATGAAGGCCGTGCGTCCGGCTGCACCAGCCGCCGGCATACGGTGTTGCTGGCTGCGCCTGGGCCTCGACGTAGCTTTAGCTACGCCTACGGCCCTCGCTTGCCAGACGCCTTGTCTGCCGGCGTCTGGCTGTGCCGGTGATGGGTACAAACTATACAATGATATCGCCAAGGTTTTTTTCATAACTGCCTATGAATTCTGATTCGTTGTTGTATGCCACTCGACCCTCATGAAATATACGGGCTGGGTCCGCGCGGGGTGGGGCGTTGTTCTTGGCTCACGGCTGCTCCAGAAGTTGAGGCGGGCAAAAGGTCGCCCCCAGGCCGTCCCTTACGGGGTGGCCCGGGGGTTGCGAAGGGCTTAGGTCAGGCGATTAACAATCGCTCGACCGGCTCCTGGTATCCTAGGCGCCTTGGCCGCGCCCGCCCTGGCCTTGACCCTGGCCGCCGCGTCCGCCTTGGCTGCGTCCGCCGCGCCCGCCCTGGCCCTTGCCCTGGCCCTTGGCGCGCCCGCCTTTGCGGTTCTTGCCGCCGCCGCAGGGGCCCTGGCCCTTGCCGGTGCCGCGTCCTTGACCGCGTGGTCCGGTTCCGTCTCTAAATGGCATGCCTATCACCTCCCTTCGAGGTCTGGCGCTTGGTTATTACTGGGCGTCCGGCTCTTGACGGTTAAGCTGAGCCTCCACCTGGGCCAAACGCTGCCGCAGGTCTTCGGCCTCGGCTTGCAGGTCCGGTGTGGTGGGGCCATAGCCCTGGCCGTAGGCTTGGCCATAACCCTGGCCATAACCCTGGCCATAATCCTGGCCATAGCCCATGCCTCTGCCGCGTCCGCGTCCCCGGCCCCTGGCCATACCGCCGCCGCAGGGGCCTAAGCCGCGCCCCCGGCCCTGGCCGTAGGCCATGGTGTTGTCCCAGGCCATGCCTTGGCCTCGTCCCACACCCGCATAACCGGTGCAACGCCCCCGGCCTCCGCCGGTCATGGGGCCTTGTCCCAAAGGTCCTCTTCCATTGAATCCAGGCATATTTTTCTCCTTACGTATGATGTGTTTCACTCTTGGGCGGGACCGCCACCTTGGCGGCCTCCGCGCCCAGGTCCCATGCCCCGGCCTCTGCCGCGACCACCGCCGCGACCCCGTCCCCGGCCGCGTCCCGGCCCGGGCGGCACCAGCTCGTAGTCGCCCCCGGCAACCACCAGCTCCATGCCACCGCTCAAGGCGCGGGCCACGCTGGAGCGGGCCGACGCCAAAACCCGTCCAAAGGTCTGACGGCTCACTCCCATGAGTGAGGCCGCCTCCTCCTGGTCCAACCCTTCCACTTCGGCCAGGCGCAAGGCCTCCAGGGCCTCCACCGGAATAACCACCTCCCCTTGGGAGGGGCGGTCGTAAGGCCCGAAGCGGCGAGCTGGGGGTTCGGCGTAAACTCGGCGGCAGCGGCGTGGTCTGGGCATTGAATCCTCCAAAAAGTTATAAGCCAAAAGTAATGAGCTTACGCTCATAACTTAAGGCGGAGCCCTGCTCCTGTCAAGAATTATTTTGGGCCTACGCTCATAAACTGAATGGGCGCGAAAACCTTACCCTTTTCAGAAAGGGCTAAAAGAGCGATAATTATGGCCACGGAAACACCTTCGGGACCAGTTCCCGAAATTGACCAACCTGGGTCCGCTACGGAGGGCCGGTGAGGGAAATCTCCCGGCGTGCCGAGACCATAAGGAGGGATGCAAATGTTCAGCAAAGTGCAACGACTGGCAATATTGGCCACCTGTTTGGGGATCGTGGCTCTTTTGGCCGGTTGCGCCGCCACCTACACCGGTATCCGCTACAAGGATTTGAAGGTGGAGAACAAGATGAGCGCCTCCATCTTCATGGACCCGGTGGCTCCGGCCCAGCGTACCGTGTTTATCCAGGTGCGCAACACCACGGACAAGCAGTTCAACCTGCAACCGGATATCGTGGCCGCGGTGCAGGCCAAGGGATTCAAGGTGGTCGACGACCCCACCAAGGCCCACTACTGGCTGCAAGCCAACATCCTCTCCGTGGGCCTGACCGATGAATCGGCCTTGGAGAAGTCCAAGCTGGCCGGCTTCGGCGGGCCTATCGCGGGCGGGGCTATCGGCGCGGTGCTGGGCGGCAGCCAGGCCGGGGCCGGCGCGGCCATCGGCGCG
>JAHLLJ010000243.1 GCA_020444205.1 Deltaproteobacteria bacterium
TGATGAGCTGCTCGTCCACCAGCACCTCCGCGTGGCCGGGTATGCCCAGCATGCGGGGGATGGAGGGGCCGTGCAGGTCCACGTCCAAAAGGCCCACCCGGTGCCCTGCAAAGGACAGGCCCAAGGCCAGTTGGGCGGCCACGGTGGACTTGCCCACCCCGCCTTTTCCGCTCATCACCACCAGTTTGTGTTTTATGTCAGCCAGGTTTTGGCTAAGGCGCTGGTCCAGTTGGTCCAGCTCAGGTTGCATCCCCGCACCCATGGCCGGGGTTGTGGCTGATTGGCCCATGCTGCTGTCTCCAAAGCCCCGGCAAAGGCCCCGGCGCGCTGAAGTCGCCGGGGCCAGGGGCTCGCGCAGGCGAATTTAAGGGTTAAGGCAAATTACTCCCGCATACACGTACGGAGGCTTTTCGGTGGTCTGTACGGGACAACAGACATCACCATCCATTGTCTATTTCAAGTTGCGTACCAGGCGAGGCAAAAGAGGATAAGGAGTGGTTATTAATGAAATTAGTGGCAGGCATGCCTCAAGAGGAGGGGCCAAAAATCATTTCAAAACGAAATGATTTATTTCATTTTGAAATTATGACGACCGGATGGGAAGTCTCCGGCACCCTAGGTTTGGATGCCGTAAGCCTTCATCTTGCGCCAAAGGGTGGTGGTGGAGATGCCCAGGCTGGCCGCGGCGCGGGCCCGGTGGCCCCCCTGGCGGGCCAAGGCCTCCACTATGGCCTCCCGCTCCCGCTGGACCAAGTTCAACGGCAAGTAGTTGGCCTCGGCTTCTATATGTGAGCCATTTTGAAGGCTTATCGGCAGGTGCTTGATATCCACCGCTTTATCCTGGGCCAGGACCAAGGCATGCTCCAGGGCGTTTTTCAGCTCGCGCACGTTGCCCGGCCAGGAGTACTCCATGAGCCGGGCCATGGCCCCGGGTGTGACCTTGCGCACCGGTTCGCCGCGCTCGGCGGCCAGGCTCTCCAGGAAATGATGAGCCAGCAAGGGGATGTCCTCGCGGCGTTTCCTGAGCGGCGGCACCCTCAGATCCACCACGTTGAGGCGGTAGTAGAGATCCTGGCGGAAGTTGCCTTTGGCCATGCCTTTTTCCAGATCCCGATGGGTTGCGGCTACCACCCGCACCTCGGCGTGCCGGACCTGGTTGCTGCCCAGCATGGTGTACTCCCCGCTGTCCAAGGTCCTGAGCAGCTTGACCTGGATGCCCGGCTGCAGATCGCCCACCTCGTCCAAAAACAGGGTGCCGCCCTTGGCCGCGGACAGGCGCCCCTCGCGGTCCCGGTCCGCTCCGGTAAAGGCCCCGCGCACGTGGCCGAACAACTCGCTTTCCATAAGCGCCTCTGGAATGGCCGCGCAGTTCACCGCCACAAATGGGCCCTGGTGCAGGTTGGAAAGGTCGTGGCAGGCCCGGGCCACCAGCTCCTTGCCGGTGCCGGATTCCCCCCGGATAAGCACCGTGGCCCCGCTGCGGGCCGCGGCGGGCAACACCCCGAAGAGCTGGCGCATGGCCTTGGACTTGCCCTTGAGGTCGCACAAGGTGTATCCCGAGGTGAGCTTCTTGCGCAGGTGGTACACCTCACTGAGATCACGGAAGGTTTCCACTCCCCCTACCACCCGGCCCAGGTCATCGCGCAGCACTGCCGTGCGGATGCGCACCGGCAGGCGCTGCCCCTGGGCCCCGCTGATCTCCACGTCCACCTCCAGGCCCGGCTCGCCGGTGGCCATGGATTGGCGCAGGGGGCAGGAGGTACCGCATATGGCCGCCCTGAGCACCTGGTGGCACTTGCTGCCCACCGCCTGCTCGGGGCTGATGCCGGTTATCTCCTCGGCCGCCCGGTTGAAGCTGACGATGCGCATCTGGGGGTCCACGGTGAACACCCCCTCGGTGATGGAGTTGAGAATAAGTTGGTTCAGGGCCGGCGAAGGGGCTCTGGGGGTGGAGTCGCGCATTTTGAACTCCAAGACAATTAACGGAAGCAAATAGGGCTTTAACGAATATTACACCTTTCAATTTGAAATGTTATATTTTTTTAGGTGTTTTTTCACCCATCCATCTAGGTTTTTACCCGTAATGGTATATGCTCCGTTATTATAGATAGTTGAGCTACAGCACCCCGCGGGGGGCAAGGTCAGCGCGGGGCCAATTTCTGGACTGCCTCCATATAGATGGGTTATGCTGCCGTCAGGGTCGGCTGCTATAGAGGCCGCCCCAATAAAGAGACGAAATTCGGGATCATGAGGTCCCTTGCCCGGGAAGTTGGGAGAAAAAATGAAAAAAGCCCTTTTAATTTTTATGAGCCTTTGTTTTGCCGCGCTACTCATGTTCACCGGCCACAGCGCCTTGGCGGCCCAAAAGTTCGTAACCATCGGCACCGGCGGAGTCACCGGGGTCTACTTCCCGGTGGGCAAGGCCATTGCCAAGCTGGTCAACGCCCAGGGCGAGACCTACGGCCTCAGGGTAACCGTGGAGTCCACCGGCGGCTCGGTGTTCAATATCAACGCAGTTCTAAACGGCGACATGGACCTGGGGGTGGCTCAATCCGACCGTCAGTTCGAGGCGGTCAAAGGCCTGAGCGAGTGGAAGAAAAAGGGGCCGCAAAAGGAATTGCGTTCGGTGTTCAGCCTGCACTCGGAGACCTACTTCATGGTGGCCTCCCAGGACAGCGGCATTAAAACCTACGCCGACCTGGGGGGCAAGGACGTGGCCGTGGGCAACCCGGGCAGCGGCACCCTGCAAAACTCCAAGGACGTGCTGGCCGCCTACGGCCTCACCCTGGAGGACCTGGGCAAGTCCGAGTGGCTCAAGGCCTCGGAGTCGGCCAAGCTGTTGCAGGACGGGCGCATTGACGCCTTTGCCTACACCGTGGGCAACCCCGCCGGGCTCATCAAGGAAGCCACCAGCGGCCGGGTCAAGGTGCGCTTTGTGCCCGCCAGCGACGCGGCCCTGGACAAGCTGGTCAAGGGCCGCCCTTACTACGTGAAGACCGCCATCCCGGTGTCCTTTTACCCCATGGGCCTGGACAAGGCCGACGTGCCCACCTTCGCGGTCAAGGCCACTCTGATCACCCGGGCCGGGGTGCCCGACGAGGTGGTCTACGCCATCACCAAGACGGTGTTCACCAACCTGGATGAACTAAAAAAGCTGCACCCGGCGCTCAGCGGCCTGACCCCCAAGGACATGCTAAAGGGCCTGAGCGCCCCCCTGCATCCCGGGGCCTTGAAGTACTATAAGGAAGCGGGCCTGAAATAGGCCGCCGGGCTTCCAGGCAAGTGCCTTCCCAGAGCGCCCAGGAGGCCGCACCCGAACACCCTGGCCTGGACCAGGCCAGGGCCGCCGCCACGGCGGACCTGGGACTGCGCCACCCAGATGGCCGGCAGCGCCACCTCATCCCGGTGGTGGCCGCCGCCTGGTCCATTTACCAACTCCTTTTGCCTTCGGTGATCCTGCTGGAGACGGTATACGTCCGCTCCATACACCTGGCCTTTGCCCTGGCCCTGGTGTTTCTCAGCTTCCCGGCGCTGAAAAAGCTCTCCCTGGGTGGGCATCTTAAGTTTTTGCGCCGCCGGGATCGCATCCCCCGGCTAGACCTTGTCCTGGCCCTGCTTGCCGGGCTGGCCGCCCTGTACATTGCCCTGGACCACCGGGGCCTGGCCATGCGCCAAGGCGATCCCCTGGTGCGCGACCTGGTGGCCGGGGGCGTGCTGGTGGTGCTGTTGTTGGAGGCGGTGCGCCGGGCCTTGGGGCCCGCCCTGTCCGTGGTGGCCGTGGCCTTCATGATCTACGCCTTTTTCGGCCCCTACATGCCGGATGTGATCGCCTTCAAGGGGGTGAGCCTGAGCCGCTTCATGGGCCAGGAGACTATGTCCACCGAGGGCATATACGGCATTCCCCTGGACGTGTCGGCCACCATTGTGTTTTTGTTCGTGCTCTTCGGGGCCATGATGAACCGGGCCGGGGGCGGGGAGTATTTCGTGCGCCTGGCCTTCAGTCTGCTGGGTTCCTTTCGAGGCGGCCCGGCCAAGGCGGCGGTGTTGGCTTCGGGGCTCACCGGCATGGTATCGGGTTCCTCCATCGCCAACGTGGTCACCACCGGCACCTTCACCATTCCCCTGATGAACTCAGCCGGCTACCCGGCCAAAAAAGCGGCAGCCATCGAGGTGGCCGCCTCCACCGACGGCCAGCTAATGCCGCCCATCATGGGCGCGGCGGCCTTTATCATCGCCGAGTACTGCAACCTGCCCTATCTGGAGGTGGTGCGCGCCGCCCTGGTTCCGGCGGTGCTGAGCTACCTCACCCTATTTTTCATCACCCACATCGAGGCCTGCAAGCTGGGGCTCACCAGTATCCCCCGCAAGGACCTGCCCGCCTTTTGGCCCACC
>JAHLLJ010000244.1 GCA_020444205.1 Deltaproteobacteria bacterium
CCGCCTGGGCTGCGAGGTGACCATCAGCTACCGCCGCACCCGGGGCGAGATGCCCGCCCACGACGAGGAAATCGACGACGCTTTGGCCGAGGGCATAGACATCGCCTTTTTGACTATCCCCATGGCGGTGGTGGGCGAGGAGGGCAAGGTCACCGGGCTCAAGTGCTTGCGGGCCGAGCTGGGCCCGCCCGACGCTTCGGGCCGCCGCCGTCCCCAGCCGGTGGAAGGCAGTGAGTTCGTCATGCCCGCCGGGGCGGTGATCGCGGCCATCAGCCAGCGTCCCGACCTGGCCTGCCTGGGCCCCTGGGCCAAGGACTCCAGCCTCTGCGCCAAGACGGTGTACGCCGACCCGGCCACCGGTCAGACCTCCCTGGGCTGGCTCTTCGCCGGGGGCGACGCGGTTACCGGCCCGGCCACGGTGGTGGAGGCGGTGGCCGCGGGCAAGCGGGCGGCCTTGGCCATGGACGCTTTTTTGAGCGGCAAGACCCTGGAACTGGCGCTCAACTTCCCCCATCCCCGGGCCAGGGTGGAGCCCATCATCATGAGCGCCGAGGAGAAGATCAGCCTGGGGCGCCCGGATATCCCCAAGCTGGACCCCCAGGAGCGCGCGGCCACCTTTGACCAGGCCGAGCTGGGCCTTACCGACGCCATGGCTCTTAACGAAGCCAAGCGCTGCCTGCGTTGCGACCTTTGCATGGGCTGCGGCCTGTGCCAGACCGCCTGCGCCGAGGTGGGGGTTAACGCCCTGGTGTTGGCCGACACCAAGGCCGACCGGGGAGTGGTCTTGGACTTCCACCGCGCCGCGGAAAAGTGCATAGGCTGTGGTTCCTGCGCCAACGCCTGCCCCTCCGGGGCCATCCAACTGGTGGACGAAGACGGCAAGCGCAAGACCACCCTGGCGGGCACGGTGCTCAAGGAGATGGAGCTGGTCAAGTGCTCGCGCTGCGGCCAGCCCTATGCCCCGGCGGCCTACCTGAACCAGGTGGCCGGGCGTCTGGACCAGCGCCACAAGCCTCTGCGCCTGGAGCAATGCGTGTGCCCCGATTGCGCCCGCCAAGACAGCGCCCGTCAGCGCTGGTCCGGGCGCTTCGCCAGCTTAAGGTAAATACTCGAATATAGCTGCGGCCATCGCGCGCCCCGCCCTGAAAAGACGGGGCGCGCGGCGTCATAGGCCCACGGTATGTCTTGCCAAAAATCGCGCGGCGTTATAGGCTGGGATCATGCGCAAGGGAGAAAATTAGGGTGGCGCAGACACCTATCGGTGAGTTCGCGGAGTTCCGCCCCGCCTGGCAGTCCTTCGGGGTGTGGTACTTCGGGATTTTCATTTTCCTGGCCGGCCCCCAGATAAACCCGGAGACCTGGGTCTCCGAGGCCCTGGGCCAACTCATAGCCACGCTCATCGCCGCCTATGTGGTCATCACCCGCTTTACCCGCATGTACCGGGTTAGCCCCGACACCCTGGAGGTGGAGCGCACCTTCCCCTCCCACGTGAAGCGGCAGGTGAAGATCAGCGACATCACCCTGGTGGACCTGCGCCGGGGTATCAGCCAGCGCTTTCTGGGGGTGGCCCATGTGCACGTATACGCCAAGGGGCCCGAGGGCGAGGTGCAGTTGCGCCTCAACGGAGTGCCCAACCCGGTTCGTTTCAAGCAAGTATTGGTGGACCGGGGGGCCAGTGACCAGCAGGTGTATGGAGCCTTTAGGTCCTAAGCCTTGGGACTGCAAAGGTTTGACAGGGACTATAGGCCCGTGTTACCTAGAAAAGAGCGGGGAGGCACCCATAAGCCACCCGCCCAATCCGCGCAAATAAACTATGTTTAAGGAGGATAGAGTCATGGTGGCTTTGGTGGGTGGACTGATAGCCCTGTTGTTGGGAATCATCGGCATTTTCGCCTGGTGGGATGAGTTCCTGTGGCTGCTCAAGGGCGTCATACCGCCCATTTTGATCCTTGGCGGCGTTTTGGCCACCTACCTTGGGGCCGAGGAAATGAAGGACAAGAAACGCGCCGAAAGCGAAGCGGCCATGGAGCCCTTTAGCCCGGCCCCGGCCGGCGGCGAGGAAGAGGCTGAGCGCTACAAACAGGAAGTGGCCGACCTCAAGGCCAAGCTGGCCGCCATGGAAGAGTCGGAAAAGGCCGAGGAAGTGCCCGAGGGCGAAGCCACCGGCGAGGAAGAAAAGCCCGCCTAGCCCACGGCTCTGCATATCCCGTCCCGTAAACATCAGGGGACGCGCCTATTGGCGCGTCCCCTTTGTATTTCATCAAAGCCCTGGGGCCCTGTTATTTAAGCTGTAGGCTCCCGCGTCCCCGCTTGGTTTCCCAGGCCCCGTCGCCGTTGACCGCCCTGAACATCTTAGGCCCCCTTATCCAGGTCAGGGCCGCGGGGTCTTCCCTGAGGTAGGCGTCCAAAAATCCCCGGCAGGCCATGAGGATGAGCTGGTGGTAGCGGGCTTCGCGCTCCGGCCGGTCCGGGCCGGGGGGATAGCCCAGGGGCGTGCGGTGGTCGGCATCGTTGAGCCACAGCAAATACTGGTCCGCCAGGATGATGTGATCAAAGGGCACCCGGCGCTCCTCGGCCGGAGTTAGGCCCAGGCGGGCCTCGTCTTGGCCGCCGCTCACGTGCAGGCCCGGCAGGCCGATGCTGTTGTAGGCGCGGGCAAATTCTCGGTGGTCTTGGGACACCGGCGGGCTAAACACGATGAAGGCCTTGGGCACCGGGTCGCGCAGGCTGCGCAGCCCCACGTCGGTGGCGAATAGCTGGCCCACGGCCAGCAGGGTGGTGAGCGCGCCCATGGAGTGGCCCATCATTGCCACGTTGTTCAGGTCGATGTTGTTTTTACAGGGGCCGCGCTGGTGCTCGCGCTGGGAAAGCTGCTGCAGCACAAAGGCCAGATCCCCAGCCCTGAGCAGGTAGTTGCGGGGCTCGCGCGCCGCCCGCCACAGCCGCCAGGCGGCCACTAGGCGGTTGGTGTCCTCGCCCAGGCTCATGTCGCTACCGTAGTGCTGCATGGCCGCGACGTAGTAGCCGTGGGAGCACAAGAACCGGGCCAGGTAGCCCAGGGAGTCGCGGCTGTCGCCCAGGCCGTGGGAGATGATCACCACCGGCCAGGGCCCGGGGGCGCCCTGGGGCCGGTAGAGCTTTACCGGCACTTCCCGGCCCGCCCGGCGCGAGTCCTTCCAGGTTTCATAGCTGATGGAGGCCAGATAAGGCCCCTGGCGCGGCGGGTCGCTGGGAACGGCGGCCCAGGCGCGCCCCCCCAGGGCCGGCACCAGCAGCAGGCACAACAGGGCCACGCAGGCGCGCCGGAGCATAATCAAACTAATTTGCCCGGAACAGCAGGGGTTCGCCCCGGCGCAGGCGCTCGATGTTGGCGGCCAGCTTGCGGCCGATGGCCTCGAAGCTCTGCTCGGTGACTCCGCCTATGTGGGGAGTGGCCACCACCATGGGGTTGACCAGCAAGGGGTGCTCCGGCCCCGGCGGTTCGCTGGCGAACACGTCCAGCCCGGCCCCGCCCAAATGGCCCGAATCCAGGGCCGCCAGCAGGGCGGCCTCGTCCACCACCGAGCCCCGGCCCACGTTGACGAAAAAGGCGCCCGGCCGCATGGCCGCGAAGGCGGCCTGGTCGAACATGCCCACCGTGCTGGGGGTGGCGGTAAGGGTGGCGGCCACGAAATCGGCTTGGCCCAGCAGGCGGTGTAGCTCATCCGGCCCGGCCAGCTCGGCCAGGCCCAATTGCTCGGCCAACGGGGGATCCGGGTGGGCCTTTATGGCGCTCACCTCCATGTGCAGGTCCCCCAGCCGCCGGGCCAAGGCCTGGCCCACCCGGCCCAGGCCCACGATCAGCGCCTTGCGCCCAAACAAAGAGGTGCCCAAGGGCACGCCCCAAGGGCCGTTGCGAAAGGTGTCGGCAAATTGGTTGATGCGCCGGGCCACGGCCATCATCAGAAACACCGCGTGCTCCGAGGTGCTCTCGGCGTTTTCCACCGCCTGGTCCGCGGGCACGTTGCACACCGGGATGCCCTCGGCGGTGGCCGCGGCAATGTCCACCCCCTCCAGGCCCACGCCCCATTGATGGATGAGCTTTAGCCCGCTGCCGGTAATGACCTCGGCGGGGATGCGGGCCATGGTGGGCACCACCACCTGGGCGCTCCGACAGGCGTCGAACAACTCCTGCTCGGGGGTAGGAATTACCTGGTCGTCCGGCAGGTTGCGGGCCAGGGTCTGGGCCACGGCGGGAAAGTTTAGACTGGCTACGATGATGCGCATGAGCTTT
>JAHLLJ010000013.1 GCA_020444205.1 Deltaproteobacteria bacterium
TCGATGATCTCGTTGGAGCCGTTGCCCAACACGATCTGCTCCTGGGCCAGGCCGAAGCGCTGGGCCAGGGCCTGGCGCAGCTCAAAGCCCGCGCCGTCGGGGTAGCGGTTCAGGCCGGCCAGGGCCTTGGCCATGGCCTCTTGGGCCTTGGGCGAGGTGCCCAGGGGATTTTCATTGCTGGCCAGCTTGATGGCCCCGCTTATGCCCAGCTCCCGCTCCAATTCCTCGATGGGCTTGCCCGGCTTGTAAGGCACCAAGGCCTGAATCTCCGGAGGTACGGGAGGCAGATTGCGCTTATTCACCAGATGCTCCTTAAATGTGGCCGCCGCAGTGAAGGGTTGACCTAACTGCATGGCCTGGCTGAAAAACGAGGCAAAATTTACCGTGGGCCCGCCAAGGCTGTCAAGGCAGGGGCAAGCCTTAGGGCAACTCCTCGTAGCTGGCCTCCAAGGGCCCGGCCAAGAGTTGCAAGGTGCGCACCTTGACCTCCAGCACCTGGGCCGCCGGATCGGCGGTAATTCCGGTCAGGTGGGGCATGCTCCGGGCAAAGCGCTCCTTGAGCGCCTGTTGCTCAGCTTCCGGCACGGGAGCACACCTACCGCCCACGGTCAGGGCCTTTACCTGACCCTCCGGCTCTCCGGACCGGCGGTCGTCGATAAGCAGGCTCACCTGGGGGTTGGCCAGGATGTTGCGGTACTTTTGGGTTTCAGCCGAGGTTATCAAATAGAGCTTGCGGCCCTGGTCTCCGGGGAGATAGGCCATGAGCGAGGCGTGGGGCTGATGTCCGGTGGAAGTGGCCAGCACGCAGGTGTCGTTTTCGCGGATAAAGGCCAGCATCGTTTCCAGCATGGCTTACTCCGAAGCAAACTCCGCGGGCAGGTCGTCATCAGCCTGATAGGGCCGGTCGCTCAGCTCCACAAAGGTGATGGTCTCTTGGGCAAAGAAGCGATGAGCCACTCCCGGGGGTATGAACAGCCGGTCCCCTGCCTCTACCCGCAACTCCAGGCGTTCGCCGGTGTCCGGGCAAAAGAACTCAGCGGTGCCCTGTCCCGCGGCAATGTAAATATATTCTTGCTTGCTTTTATGCAGGTGGCCGCCCCGAAAGCCCGCGCCAGGCTCCAGGGTGAACATCCCCACCCGCTGAATCGTCGGGCCATTGAGGATCAAGTGGCCCTGGCCTCGGGAGTCCTCAAAGCGCTTTTCCGTGGCAAACTCGTCGGTCAGGGGCAGCTTGACCACTTCAATCCGCTGGGCCAGGGGAGTTTCAGGCATCGGCCTTCTCCGTGGAGGCCTCAGATTCACCGTCATCATTCGCCTCGCCCGCCTGAGCCGCCTCGTTCACTCCGGGCGTAAAGGCCTCTGGCGGGCCCAGGGAGGGATCGGGCAGCGTGGCCAAATCTTCCAAAGCCTGTTCCAGCAGGTCCACCCTGTCGCCCACCGGCTTGAGCCGGTCAACGAACAAATAGTAGCGTCCCTTGAACCAGCATAAGCCGCTTTTAAGATGCAGCCCAGCGAAATGCAGCTTCTCATAGGCAAGCTGCACACCCTTTCCCCGCACCTCGCGCTCCAGCTCGGCCAGGCGCTCCTTGCCTCTTTTTGCCGCGCTCACTAGACCCTCACCTCAGTCATCCCACTCATCTCCCTGGCCGGCAAAGCCCGCCAAGTCTTGCAGATATCCCCGCACCGCCGGGCGCAGATACACCCCCTCCAGGTCCAGGGCCAATAAAGCCAGCCCCAGGCGGCGGCAGTGTTGGGCGGTGTCTTGCCGCCGTTCAATAAATATTACCGGTTTTCCCCGCAGACGGCAGAGCCCGCTTCTGGCCGAAGGATCATCACCCCCGTCCAGGCTTTCCAGACGCACATCCACTCCCAACCCCTGGGCCACCTCATTGAGCAAAAACCACAGGCGCTTGTCATCCATGATCCGGCTCAGCGCAGAGGAAGCAAGAATGCGTCGCTGATAATACCCTGCTTTTCCCAGGCCTTGTATTGGCCCTTGGCCTCGGCCAAGGTGGGGAAGCTTCCCACGCACACCCGGTGCCAGATGCCGCGCCCACCCAGGTCCACTTGGCTCACCCTGGCGGGCAGTCCCTGGTCTTTCAGGCGCTTGGCGTAGTTTTGGGCCATGGCCTCGCGCCGGAAAGAGGCGGCGCAAACAGTCCAGGCGTCCAGGCCCGCCTTGGCGGTGGGCCCTTGCGCCGGCCTATCCGGCGGAGCGGTGCTGGTGGTTACCGTGCTCTCGGTGGTACTGGCCGTGGTGGTGGTCGTGGTGGTGCTGGTGGATTCGGTGGTGCTGGTGCTCGAGGTGCTGCTGGTGGTGGTCTCCACCGGCTGCTCGTACGGCTCCACGGGACCACTTACCTTGACCTGGGGCGGGGGCACGGCTTCGCTGGTGCCCTTGGCTGTGGCGCCCGCGGTTTGGGCCTGGTGGGGTTTCATAAATTGGGGCAGCCAAATGCTCCCGTTTCCTGGGGCGGACCACCAAGCCACGGCGAAAAATCCGGCGATCAATACCCCTCCCACCCCGGTCAGCAAATAGAAGCGCCGCCTGTGGAGATCCCATAAACGCGGCGCCCGGAAATGCATCCGTTTGACCTGGAGATAGCGGTACAAGTAGAACAAACCGCCACCCAGGTACAACATGCCGCCTATGAGCAAGACCAACAGGATCAGAGCTGACATAACCACACCGTAAAAGCTGACAAAGCTGGATTTACGCTAACATCACCTCCCCTGGTTTACAAGGCCCGGATGACCCGTTATTTACCCTTGCGCGTTCTTGACACCCCTGCGAGGAAAGGTCATGATGAAAACCTGCGTGTTCAGCAAGGAGAACGCATGCCCGCTCAAACCGGCTACCGCGCCCCCTCGGTGGGACGAGCCCTGAAAATATTGGAACTGGTGGCCCAAAGCCGCGAAGGCATTGGCATCAGCGAGCTTTCCCGCCAGTTGGAGATAAGTAAGGGCACGGTATTTGGCCTGTGCAAGCAGCTGGAAGCCGGAGGAGCCCTTAGCAGGGACCCATCCACCAAGCGCTACGGCCTGGGTCCCCTGGTGGCCACCCTGGCCCGGCGCGGCTTTGCCCAGGCCAGCCTGCGCGACGCGGCCGGCCCGGAGATGACCCGCCTTTGCAGCCGCTTGGACGAGTCCGTTTTTCTGGGGGTAATGGGCCGGGGCGAGGTGATGGTGGTGGAAGCCCGCCAACCCCCGGAACAGATACGCATCTCAGCCGGGCCGGGCACCCGCCTGCCCCTTTTGGCCGGAGCGGTGGGCAAGGTGTTTCTAGCCGGACAGCCCCCCGCGGTGGTTGACAAAATCCTGTCCCATGGCCTGCCCCGACACACCCCCGACTCGGTGGTGGATGTTGAAGAATACCGCAAGCAGTTGGAGTTGGTGCGTGAACAGGGCTATGCCGTGGAGCGCGACGAGTATCTCAACGGTATCTGGGGAGTTGCGGTACTGGTAGGCAGCGCGGGCGGCCTGGCCTCAGCTCTGTACGTGGTGGGCTTCACCTCATCGCTCACACCGGGTCACCTAGATGAGGTGGTGCGCGAAACCATGGAGAGCGCCCGGTCCATCCGGCTAAACCTTCACTAGCCTCACCCGGTTCTTAAGACCTCTTTTCAAACCATGGCCCGTCAATGCGTTGGCCCCGGCAAACCGGGCAGCGGCCGGGTGCGTCCAGGCGGCGGCGCTTGTTGAACTCGTAGCCGCAGGCGCGGCACTGGGCCGGAGTTATGAGCAAGTCCTTGCCCAGGGAGCGCTGCAAGTGGACCAGGTGTTCCTCCACCTCCCGGCGGGTGAGCAAAAGCTCACCAGCCAACTCCAGGGCGCTCCAAGGCCCCTGGGTCAGCATTTGGGCGATGGTCTGTCGGATGGTCAGAGGCAAGACGAATACTTTTTAGATGACCCCAGCCGGGCATCCTGCGTCGAATTTTCCACCAAGGGGCATGTGAAACGCGGGATTTAGATCCAGAGCGTTCCGCGACACGCACCGCATCGCTTACCGCTGCTTCCTTCCGGACCTGACGGGGTTCACGACCGCACGTCGCGCGGTGTCCGAACAAAACCCCGTGATCACAAAAACACCTTGGCGGCCAACCCTCTGCAGGCCTTCAGCCCCGCAAAAGCGGATTTCGGGAAAAGGGCACCGCTAGCTCCCCGCCTAGCACGGCCGGGGTCGAAGTGTAATTCTATCGCAAACGCAAAAAATAACCCCGCCTCTAAACAGGGACGGGGCGAAATTATTTGATGTCAGAGGCACGGCAACCCCGGCCTTGCGGCCGGTAAGGGACCTAGTCCACTGAGTCCACGCGCTCTTTGAGCTCCTTGCCCACCTTGAAGAAGGGCAACTTCTTTTTACCAACGTCGATTATCTCGCCCGTCTTGGGGTTGCGACCTTGGTAGCCGTCATAGTCCTTGACTTTGAAGCTGCCAAACCCGCGTATCTCCACCCGATCACCGAGAATGAGGGCATCCTCGACAGATCCAAAGATAGTGTTGATCACCATCTCCGCTTTTTTGATGGTAAGGCCCTCGGCTTTAGCCAGCGCCTCTATTAGCTGAGATTTGTTCATGGACGGGCACTCCTTGCCGGTAATTTGGCTGTAGGCTTTAGCTAACGATTGTATGCAGTTGGCTTGCTTCTGTCAAGCGGCTTAACTTAAACGCCCCCCCGGATGTCCAGGCTAGGCGTGTTTGTCTATCATGCCTAGTTGAGACATACCCGGCCTGTCAAGCTATTTTTTATAAATTTATCTATAAATTAGTCCTAATTATCCCGGTTCGGAGCCCCTTCCGGGGCCGGCCATGACGGCCTAAGGCCCCACAACAAGGGGCTAGGAAAAATTGTGCCCGCTTTTGCCCGCCCCCCTGCTCATGCTATTAATTAAGCTGACTTTAACCGAAGGGGGGCATCCCGTGCGCCTGCCGAGCAAAATTTTGATAGCCGCTGTAGTGGCCTGCTGCCTTTGGCCGTCGGCTGTCCCGGCTGGGGAGACGGCGGATTTTCAGGCCCAGGCCGTGTACAGCAAGGCGTACAAGGACCAGCGCTGGGCTATCTCCCCCAAGGATTTCAACTTCCTGGTGGACAACCTGGTGGGGGTGCTGGCTGTGGTGAGCCAGCCGGAGTTCAAGCGCCGCCATCCGGCCTTGGGCAATCTTGTGCTGCAGCAGTTGGGCGGCACGGCCCATGCCTTTTCCCTGCGGACCTACAGCAACCACGCCCAGGTGACCATGGAGCGCCCCGGCCCCAAGCTGATCGCGTACCGCGCCCAGATCGCCATGCACAAGCTGGGTTTGTCGGTTAATGGGCAGATGCTGGTGCGCCTGCACCTGCAATATGCCTCACTACAGGACCCGGAGCTGGGGGCCGAAGTGACTGTGGCCTTTCGCCCCGCCTCCCAAGTGTTGGCCGCGGCCCTCAAGCCGGTCATGGATTCCTTCCAAGAGGAGATGGACCGGCTGGCGGGCAAAGTCATGGTGCAGATCAAGGACTTTGTGCGCATTTACCAACAAGAACGCGCGGGAGCCTTCAGCCGGGCGGGCCTGCTTAGCCAACTGGCCCTGATAAACCAGCGCCGCCTGGTGCAAGCGACTGAACTGAAAGAGCGCTCCTCCGCACCCGGGAGCGCCCTGCCCTCCGGCGGCTCGGGGCGCATACTCCTGGCCCTGGCGGCGGCCCTGCTGCTGCTGACGGGCCTGGTCCTGGGCTGGCTTTTGGCCAACCGGCTGAGGGCCTCGAGAGACCAAAGGCTTCTGCGCAATAGTCTGCGCGCCCAACGCGAACAAGCGGCCTTGGACAAGAGGCTGGCAAAGCTGTTAAAAAGCAGAGGGATTTCTCCTCAGGCCGCGGCTGGGGCTAAACAGGAACACCAAGGGCTGAGCCAAGAGTTGCTCAAGCGCTTGAAGAAAGCCCCTGGAAAAGCAGGGCAGGCAAACTATTAACAGTCCATTTGGCTTTGGCCCGGAAAACAGGCCCCTACTAAGGAACAAACATGGATCAGGCTCCCCCTAACTACACCGATGAGAACTACCGCCAAGCCTACAACCAGAATCGCAAAAGCTTTTGGCAAAAAGTAGCTGCTTCAAGCGCCAAGGGAGGCCGCCTGGGTCACCGTATTTATCTGAGCCATATCAAACGCATTTACAGCCGCCTGATCAGCCCCGGCCAAAAGGTCTTGGAGCTGGGTTGCGGCCAGGGCGACCTGTTGGCCTCGCTCAAGCCCTCGGTGGGGCTGGGGGTGGATTTCTGCCCGGAGATGATCGAGCAAGCCAGGGAGCGTCATCCGGAGTGCAACTTTCTGTGCGCGGACGCCCAGGAACTAAACCTGGAGGGCCTGACCTTTGACTACATCATCCTCTCGGATCTGGTCAACGACCTGTGGGACGTGCAGGAAGTGCTGAAAAAGCTGCGTCCGGCCTGCCACCCACGCACCCGCATCATTCTCAACTTCCACTCCCGTTTGTGGGCCGCTCCTCTGGCCGTGGTCAGAGCCTTGGGCCTGGCCCAGCCTTTGCTCACCCAAAACTGGTTCACCGCCCCGGACGCGGTCAACCTGCTGGACCTGGCCGGCTACCAGAGCTTCCGCACCTGGATGGAGCTGCTCTGGCCCATGCCCGGTTCCGCGCCCAACTGGCTGTTCAACCGGGTGCTGGCCAGGATCTGGCCCTTCAAGTATCTGGCCCTGTGCAACTTTGTGATGGCTCGTCCCGCCCCGGCCAAGCCCATGGAAAAGGAACCAGTGGTCTCGGTGATCATCGCCTCGCGCAACGAGGCGGGCAACATCGACGGGCTTATGCGCCGCACCCCGGAGATGGGCGCGGGCACCGAGCTTATCTTTGTGGAAGGCCACAGCACCGACGACACCTGGGGCGCCATCCAAAAGGCCCTTGAGGACCATCCGCATCGCCGGGCCAAGGCCTATCAGCAGACCGGAGTGGGCAAGGGCGACGCGGTGCGCCTGGGCTTTGACAAGGCCGAGGGCGATCTTTACATGATCATGGACGCGGACCTCACCTTCCCGCCCGAGAACCTGACCCGTTTTTACGACGCCTGGTACAGCGGCAAGGGCGAGTACATCAACGGAGTGCGCCTGGTCTATCCCATGGAGGACAAGGCCATGCGGCCCATCAACTTCCTGGGCAACAAGTTTTTCAGCCTGGCCTTTTCCTGGTGCCTGGAGCAGCCCATCAAGGACACCCTGTGCTGCACCAAGGTGCTGAGCCGCCGCGACTACGAGTTCATTGCGGCCAACCGGTCCTACTTTGGCGATTTTGATCCCTTTGGCGACTTTGACATCATCTTCGGCGCGGCCAAGCAGAACATGAAGATGGTGGACCTGCCCATCCGCTACCGGGAACGCCTCTATGGCAGCACCAACATATCCCGTTGGAGCCATGGTTGGCTGCTGATCAAGATGTTGTGGATAGGATTGAAAAAGCTTAAATTCGTATGAGCGAACCGGCCCATGACCGGGGCGGCGATCCCGCGCCCCTAGCCCCGCCTCCCAGGCAAGCCCCCCTGTTATGGGCCGTGCCGGTGTTCGTATTTCTGGCCCTGGCCTATTGGAGCCTGAGCCGCTCCTTCCCCTATTACTTCATCTGGGACCTGGACCACATCGTGGCCCTGGACACCCTTATCATCAACAGCGGGCTATTGCCCGACCATATCCACAGCCCCGGCTTCGGCACTTACTTGGTCACGGTGTGGGCCTCTCGCCTGGCCTCGGGCCTGGACCTGCTCTCGGCGCTGAACCTGAGCCAGCTTGACCACTCCCTCAACCCCCTGGCCTGTTTGGCCCAGGCAGTGGAGCTGCTGCGGCGGCTGAGCCCCCTGGCTGTTTTGGGCACGGTGTTCCTGCTGTGGAGCGCCTTGCAGACGGTTTTTCGGCCCCGGTTTTTCTGGGCCCTGGGCGCGGCCCTGATCCTGGGCCTGGAGCAGGGGCTTTTCTACCAGGCCGCCCTGATTCGCACCGAGCAGTACAGCCTGCTCTACTGGGCGGGCGCCGGGTTGCTGGCAATGCTGGCCGGTCGGTCGCGCGGTTGGCCCCGCCTGGGGTGGCTGGGGCTTTCGGGCCTCTTGCTGGGCCTGGCCTTTGTAAGCAAGGTGCAGTTGGGCACCTACCTCTTGGCCGCGCCGCTGTTGTTCATGCTGCCCATCGCCCTCAAAGGCGAGGACTGGGAGCGAGCTCTTCCCCGTCTGGGACGCGGCCAGGCCCTGGCCGGGTTAGCTGCCGCCGTGGCCGCCCTGGCCTTAACCGCCGTCCTGGCCGCGCTGGCCTGGCAGGAGCCCATCCCCTCGGGCATGGGCACCTTTTTACACCGGCTGAGCATCCACCTTTCGCTGCCTTTGCTGGCCTTGCTGGCCTTTTTGCTAATTTTGGTGCTCATTAACCTGTGGGGATTGTTCGGCTCGGCCAAGCGCTCCACCCCGGTTGCCCCCTTGGCTACCTATGCCGCTCTGCTGCTGCTGGGATTCGGGCTGAGTTTTTTCTGCCATTTCCTGGTGGGCCTGCCCGTGGACAAGGCCTGGCAGTACCTGCTGTTGGACTTCAAAATGGCCTTTTTGCGCCAGGGCTTCATGCTGGTACCCCTGGCTGAGCACCTCAGGTTGCTGGCCTATCTGTGGCCCGCCGTTCTGGCCAACCTGATTTCCCTCGCCCTGCTGGCCTGGTGCGCCCGCCGCCGCCTGAATCCGGCTCTGAGCCGCACCGCCTGGCTGGCCCTGGCCCTGGCCATCCTGGCCTATGCCCATCCGCTGCTATTGGACCGCTTCATTCTGCGCGACCTCATGTGGGCCGAGCCTCTGCTGAACCTCACCACTCTGATCTGCCTGCTCACCCTGGCCCGCCAGACCTGGCCCAGCCGGGCCTGGGGCGGCGCCTTGGGCCTGGTAGCCCTGGTGCTGCTGACAAGCGGGGCCTTGTCCGCCTGGCAGATGCCCGCCCGCCTGAACGCCAACTACAACCTGTACGGCTGGAGCCCGGTGCCCTTTGCCAAAGGGGTCTACGCCCGCAATCATCCCCGCTGGGAAAAAATCGTGCGGGCCCATTTCGGCGACGACCTGGCGCGCGCCGCCTGGGGACCGGCCGGAGCCCAGGCCGCCGATGCCCGACAGGTGGCATCCACAGTGGCCTATGTGTTGCCCAGCTTGGGCCCCAACCTGCGCCGGGCCGGAGTGGTGGCCCCGGGATCGCCGGTGAGCCTTGGGCGGCCGGATCTGCTTTTGACCGAGGTGCCCTGCCCCCTGGCCGGTGGCATCCTGGTGGACTTGGCCGGGGCTCGTCTGAACCCTGCCAGGCAGCTAAAAACCAAGGAGGTGCTGCGCGCCTCGGAAGAGTTGGACAAGTTCGCCACAATGGGCAATCCGGGAGTGTTGGCGGTGCTGCCCAGAGCGGACCTAGGGGTGTTTTTGTTCACCCCGGCCCAGCGCCGCCAGGTGCCCCAGGCCCTTGGCCAAGCCGGCTTGGCCGACCGGCCCAGCTACACTTTGAAGGTCAGCGGCGCCGGCGGGCAGGCGCTGGTTTATGAGGGATACGAGCTGGAGCAATACTGCGAGCTACCCTTGGGGTTGTTGGGCGACAAGTGCTTCCTGGTCATCACCACCCGCTTTGACCGGCAGGATGCCTGCCGCGAGTAATCACCGCGCCGCCGGCCTTACTTGCTGTCCTTTTTTTCGAAATGATCCAAAGGAGAGGCTATGTCGGGGCGCCGGCCCATAACTCTGAGCACCCTTTCGTGTATTTCCCGGTCCCTCCAGTAGAGCATGCCGAAATAGGCCATGGCCCCCAACACCACCAACCCCAGGGAAGACCAGCGCAACTCCAGAAAGTAGAATGCCGCCGCAGCCGGCAGAAGGGTGAGAAGCGAGTATCCGACTTCCTTGAGGATCACGCCAATGTTGCTCCACACCTTGGCCTTGCCGAGCCTGAGGATGCGAATGAACATCATCAAGCTGACCAGCCCCAGGCTCAAGGACATGATGGCCAGGCTCAGGCGCACGTTGCCGATAATGCCTCCCGCCAGCAGAGAGAGCAAGGTGACCGCCAACTGCATGATGGAAAACATCAAACGGGTTCCCGCCCGGTTTACGATTAAAAAAAGACTGGAGATGGGCGCGGTTATGAAATTCATCAGAGTCCAAAAAGCCAATATCTGGCTCAGGACTCCAGCCTCGGTCCATCGGAAGCTGAACACCACCTCAAAGAACAGAGGGCCCAGCAGGCCCAGGGCCACCATGGGAAAGATGCCCACCGTGGCCTGAAACTTGACCGCGAAGTGCAAGGCGCGCTCCACCGAGCCGCTTTCGCTCCATTCCCGGGCCGCCTCGGGGTAGAACACGTCGGCCACCGAATTGCCCAGCACCCTTAGGGGCAAAGAGATGATGTTGGTGGCAAAGGTGAAAAATCCCACCACCGCTGGGTCGAAATAGGCGGCCAAAATAAAAACCGGCATCCGGCCGGTGCTTACCTTGAGCAGGTTGTTCCACAGGTTGATCTTGGGAAACTGGATGTGGTTCTTGATGGCCTGTCTGTAGCTGACCGCCGGGCCCCCGTCATCACCGGACTGGGACCAGAGCACCTTGATGCCCACCGTCAAGGCGATGACTAAGCTGAGGGAGGAGGCGATGAGGTTGCCCACGATCAGGCCCAAGATCCCCGCGGTGAGCATCAGGGCCCAGAGGATGGACACCAGGCGGGCCAGGTTCAGGTCGATGAGGCTGGCCACGGAAACCACCCCAAAGCGGCCCTCCCGGGCCAATATGCTTTCGCTGGTGCCCTTGATGCTGTCGATGAGAAACAGCAAAGGGACCAGCCAAAGATATGGCGCTAATTGGGGTTCGCCCAACAGATCGGCCAGCCAGGGGCCTCCCGGACCGCAAATAGCCGTGGCCACGAGGGTCAGCAGGGCCGAGAGCCACATGCAAAGACGCACCAGGGTGCGCGCCTCCTGCCTGCCCGCGGCCAGGGGTATGGCCTGGTTGTAGCCCAGACAGGCAAAGGCAGTGAACCACGCGGCCACCGAGAACACCACCCCATAGGCGCCGAAGTCCTCGGGGCGGTACAGGCGCGAGAGGATGGGAGTGCTCACCAAGCCCAGCCCGATGGACAGGCCGCGGCTGAAGGTGAGCTTACTGATGTTGCTGAAAAAGGTTCCCATGTGTTCCCGGATTATGACATTTAGGACAAATTAAGCGGAAGCCAAATAATAAATCGGCAAGGCTTGCATTACAATGAGCCAATATCCGCACCTTTCGGCAGTGTAGCGTTTCGCGGGCAAAAGCCCTGGACTTGATTGCATCAATTGCTTAAGCGGGCTATATTCCCTTTCAATTGCAACTGGGAGCAAACATGGAGCTTTGGCAAGCAGCGGTGCTGGGGATGGTGCAAGGGCTCACCGAGTTTTTGCCCATCAGTTCCTCGGGGCATCTGGTCCTGGGGCAGCGCCTGCTGGGATTCAACGAACCAGCCCTTATGTTCGACATCGCGGTGCACGTAGGCAGCCTGGTGGCGGTGGTTGGGGTGTTCTGGCGCGACTTGTGGAGCATATTGCGGGGCCTGTTCGTCTGGGATGATGAAGAAGGCGCTAAAGGACGCCGTTTGCTATGGTTGGTGGTGCTGGGCTCTATACCCACCGCCATCGTGGGTTTGGCTTTCAAGGATATTTTCGAGTCCATGTTCTCCTCCCTGCTCACCGTGGGCTTGGCCCTTATGGTCACCGGCTGGTTACTGCTGTCCACCGCCCTGGTACGCCGCCCCGGCCGCTCCCTGGAGAAGATGGGGGCGTTGCGGGCGCTGATCATCGGCCTGGCCCAGGGCTTGGCCATTACCCCTGGTATCAGCCGCTCGGGCAGCACCATTTCCATTGCCCTGCTCTTGGGGGTAAATCGCAAGGTTGCCGCCCATTACTCCTTTGTGATGTCCATACCGGCCATCCTGGGGGCTCTGGTGTTGCAGGTGCACGATTTGGGCGCGCCGGGCGCCGCCCAGGTGGCACCCATGATTATGGGTTTCATTACCGCCGCCCTCAGTGGATACTGGGCTTTGCGGACGCTGCTTAAAATCGTGCAGGCCGGGGCCTTCCACTGGTTCGCGCCCTATTGCTTTGCCTTGGGGCTTTTCGCCTTGGCCTGGAATTTCTGGGGA
The DNA here is from genome assembly GCA_020444205.1 of Deltaproteobacteria bacterium. GTDB lineage: Bacteria > Desulfobacterota > Desulfarculia > Desulfarculales > Desulfarculaceae > Desulfoferula. Next base: position 12,147 of record JAHLLJ010000013.1, read on the forward strand.
TAGATGAATGAATTTATACGCGGTGATAATGGCGGGAGGCTCGGGCACCCGCTTTTGGCCCGCCAGCCGGCAAAAGAGGCCCAAGCAGCTGCTCACCCTCACCGGTGAGCGCAGCCTCTTGCAACAGACGGTTGACCGCTTGGGGCCGCTGGCCCCGCCCGAGCGGGTGCTGGTGGTGACCGGCAGCATGCACACGGACGAGGTGCTGGAACAACTCCCGGAACTGCCGCCGGAAAACATCCTGTCCGAGCCCATGGGGCGCAACACCGCCGCGGCCTGCGGCCTGGCCGCGGCCTGGGTGGCCCGCCGCGACCCCGGCGCGGTGTGCCTGGTGCTGCCCGCCGACCACCTGATAATAGACGAAGCCCTGTTCCTTAGCACCCTGGGCCGCGCCGCCGAGCTGGCCGCTGAGCAGAAGGTGCTGGTCACCTTGGGGCTTACCCCCCGTTTCCCGGCCACCGGTTTCGGTTACATCGAGACCGGCGAGGTGGCCGACCCCCAGCCTCCGGTTATCAGCCAAGTGGCCGCATTCCACGAAAAACCAGACCTGGCCACGGCCGAAGAGTACCTGGAAAGCGGACGGCACCTTTGGAACTCGGGCATGTTCGCCTGGAGGGCCGAGGTGCTGCTAAACGAATTGGACAAGCATCTGCCCGAGTTGTCCAGGGGCCTGGCCGAGCTTTCCCCTTCCCTTTGCGGCCCGGGCCAGGACGAATCGCTGGAGTGCGTGTATCCAGACCTGCCCTCCATCAGCGTGGACCACGGGGTGCTTGAAAAGAGCTCCTGCCTCAGGGTGGTCAAGGCCGATTTCGGCTGGTCCGACGTGGGCTCCTGGGAGGCCATGAGCGAGCTATGGGAGCTGGACCACCACGGCAACGCCTGCCGGGAGGGCAAAGAGCAGATTCATGCGGTAGATTCTCATGGCAACCTGGTTTCCGCCGATGGGCGCCTGGCCGCCCTGCTGGGAGTCAAGGATCTGGTGGTGGTGGTCACCGACGACGTGGTGTTGGTGGCCCCGCGCAGCAAGTGTCAAGACGTGGGCCGCCTTCTGGACGAGTTGAAGGTCAAGGGCCTGGAAGAATATCTGTGAGCCGAAAGGTAACGGGCTAATACATGGAATGGCTCAAAGACATAACCGAGTGGGTAGCCCACTTTGCCCAGACCCCCTACGGCGGCTGGGCCTTGTTCGCCCTGGCCTTTGCCGAAAGCTCCTTTTTTCCCATTCCGCCGGACGTGCTGCTCATGGCCCTGTGCGCGGTCAAGCCGGAGTACAGTCTGTGGTTCGCCACCATCTGCACCGTGGCCTCGGTGCTGGGGGGCATGTTCGGCTACATCATAGGAATCAAGGGGGGCCGTCCCCTGATGTACCGCTGGTTCTCCGACGACAAGATCAAGCTGGTGGAGAGCTATTACCAACGCTATGATGTGTGGGCGGTGGGCGCCGCCGGCCTCACTCCCATCCCTTATAAGATTTTCACCATCACCGCCGGGGTCTTCGCCCTCAACTTTCCCCGTTTCATTTTGGCCTCGGTGCTCAGCCGGGGGGCGCGCTTCTACGCCCTGGGCGTGATCTTCTGGTTTTTCGGCCCGGCCATCCAGTCTTGGGTCAAGGAATACTTCGGATGGATCGCGGTCATCTTTTTCGTATTGCTGGTGGGTGGCTTCTGGGTGGTCAAGCACCTGGGCGGGAGGGCGGTTAAAAGCGGAGAAAGCCTGTGAGCCTTGCTTTCGGACCGCTCAAGCTGATCCCCATCTTTTTGCCCAAGGTATGGGCTGAATCCCGCTTTCCCGAGCCATGGGCCGCCAGCCTGGGGGTTCCCCTGGGCACCGGCGAGGTGTGGCTGGCCTCGGACCGTTTGCATGTGACCCAGGTGGCCGCCGGCCCCCTGGTGGGCATGGGCCTTGATCAGGTCGTGGCCCAATGGCCGGAATACGTCTTGGGCCCTGGCGCGGCGCCCGGCTTCCCCCTTCTGCTCAAGCTTCTCAATGTGGGCCAGTGGCTATCGGTGCAGGTGCACCCGGACGACGCCATTGCCGCCCGCCTGGAAAACGAGCCTTGGGGCAAAAACGAGTCCTGGCATGTCCTGCACGCCCAGACCGGGGCCCAGTTGGTGCATGGCCTGACCCCGGGCACCACGACCGGGCAGGTGGCCCAGGCGGCGGCCCAGGGCAGGCTGCCCGATATCCTGGCCAAGGTCCCGGCCCAGACCGGCGACACCTTTGACGTGCCCGCCGGCACCTTGCACACCACCGGGCCGGGCCTGCTCATCCTGGAGGTGCAGCAAGCCTCGGACCTCACCTACCGCCTATACGACTGGGAGCGTCCTGGCCCGGACGGCAAGCCCCGGCCCTTGCACCTGGAGCAGGCCATGGAGGCCCTCAAACCCAGCGGACCAGGCAAACCCCTACCACCCAGTTTTATATCGCCGCCTCCCTGGAAAGTGATTTCCCTGGTGCGCACCCATTCATTCGGGCTGCTGAAATATGTAATTATGGGTAAAGGCGGCTTGGAAAAACCGGGCGGCGGCCCTGGATTGCTCTGGGTGGAGCAAGGCAAAGGCCGCCTGGAGTTCCCGGGCGGCGAGCACCCGGCAGAGGAGTTGAGGCCGGGTCAGTGCTGGCTGCTGCCCGCGGGCTGCGCGCCCGCCCAGGTGGCCGCGCGGGACAACATGACTTTTTATCAAGCCTGGGCGCCCGGCCCCGGCGATATGCCCTAGACCAGGCATCGGAGGAGAGAAATAAGCATGAACGCCAATATATTTCGGGAATACGATATCCGAGGCGTGGTGGACAAGGACATCAACGACGCCGACGTGGTGACTCTGGGTAAGGCCATCGGGACCTACATGGCCGATAAGGGGGTTGAAACCATCACCCTGGGCCGGGACTGCCGCCTGAGCGCCGACCGCTACCGCGACCTTCTCTCCGAGGGCCTGCTCTCCACCGGGCGCCAGATAAAAGACATCGGGGTGGTGACCACCCCCATGCTGTATTTCTCGGTGTTCCATTTCCAGGCCGACGGGGGGGTGATGATCACCGCCAGCCACAATCCCGGCGACTATAACGGCTTCAAGGTGATGATCGGCAAGGGCACCATCTACGGCGCTGAGATTCAAAAGCTCTACCAGATCGCCGAGGCCGGTGAATTTACCCAGGGCCAGGGCTCCAAGGAAGAGGTGGACATCATTACCCCCTACTCCGACTACCTGGCGGAGCACATTGATATTCCCAAAAAGCTCAAGATCGCGGTGGATTCGGGCAACGGCACCGCCGGGCCGGTGGTGCTGCCCATCATGCAGCGCCTGGGCATCGAGGTGACCCCCCTGTACTGCGAGATGGACGGCACCTTCCCCAACCACGAGCCCGATCCCACGGTGCCGGCCAACCTCACCGACCTCATCGCCGCGGTCAAGGATAAAGGCCTTCAGGCTGGAGTGGCCTTTGACGGAGACTGCGACCGGGTGGGCGTGGTTGATGAAAAGGGGCAGATCATCTTCGGCGACATGCTCCTGGCCATCTTCGCCCGCAGCATAGTCAAGGATAACCCCGGAGCCCTGTTCATCGCCGAGGTCAAGTGCTCCAAGAACCTCTACGACGACATAGAAAAGCACGGGGGCAAGGCCCTGATGTGGCGCACCGGGCACAGCCTTATCAAGCAAAAGATGGCGGAAACCGGAGCCTTGCTGGCCGGCGAGATGAGCGGGCACATGTTCTTCAAGCACCGCTGGTTCGGCTTTGACGACGGCATCTACGCCGCCCTGCGCTTCTGTGAGCTATTGGCGGCCACCGACGAGCCGCTTTCCACCTGGCTGGCCGACATGCCTCCGGTGGTTTCCACCCCGGAGATCCGGGTGGAATGCGCCGATGACATCAAGTTCCAAGTGGTGGATGAGGTGAAAAAGGCCATGTCCGGGGACTATGAGGTCATAGACGTGGACGGGGTCAGGGTGAACTTCCCGGACGGCTGGGGCCTGGTCAGGGCCAGCAACACTCAGCCGGCCTTGGTGCTGCGCTTCGAAGCCCAAAGCGAGGCCCGCTTGGATGAAATTCGTGCCCTGGTAGAGGGTGAAGTTAAAAAGGCCCGCGAGAGCCTCTAGGCCACCTGAACAACATTAGAAGCGCCCTCCCACCGGGAGGGCGCTTTATTTGTCATATTCTAGGGTTACCTGGTCGCCAAATGCTTCGGCCAGCTCGGTTTCCAAATCCACCAACTCTCCCGGCCCCTCACACTCGACCACCAGCTCCCTCTCGTCCAAAAGCTTGAGGCGGCCGTGTTTAGCGAATATTTCAATGGCCTTAGACACATCCACCGTTACCCAGCCCTTCATGCGAGCCAAAAGCTCGGCACCCTTGAGGGGGCGTTCTATCTCCAGGTCCACTTGGCGTTTCTTGGCCTCCCAGCCTATGCGGCAGGGCTGGGTGAGAACCGGGCTCACGGGGTCAAGCATGGCCGCGCAGGTGAGCCAAACCCGGGCTCTTAGCATGGGGAGCCTCCTTGTTGCCTTGATGGTTGCCTAAGACTATACGAGGCTTGCCCCCGGCAGTCAACCAATAGGCTAACTGTATTTAAATCTTGAATTAAACGAACAAAACCATGTATAAATTTTAGAGAGAAAACACCCCTAACAGGGGCCTGTGGGGGCCCTATGGAGATCATTGTCCATGAACCGGCATTTCTCCCAAAACCTCTCTTGGGCCGCCATCGCCTTGCTGATGGCGAGCCTAATTTGCCTCGCGGCCGCTTGCCCCGCCGCCGCGGAACCGCCGGTAGTGCGCAAAAAGCCCCTGGTGCAGCAAGAGCCCATCTACCGCATCGGACCCAGCGATCTGCTGGAAATCATTACCTGGCGCGAGGAACAGCTGACCCGCAAGGATGTGCTGGTGCGCCCGGACGGCCGCATTTCCTTGCCCCTGACCGACGATATAATGGCCGCCGGCCTCACTCTGATGCAGCTCAAGTACCGCATAACCAAGGCCTTGAGCCACTACCTGGAAGCCCCCCAGGTCTATGTGGTGCTCACCAACCCCCGCCACTGGGAGATCAGTGTACTGGGAAATGTCAAAAGCGAAGGCAAATTCCAGATGTTAAAGCCCACTGACGTTATGCAGGCCCTGGCCATGGCCGGCGGGTTCAACGAATGGGCCGACAAAGACGAGGTGTTTATCTTGCGGGGCATCGGCCCGCGCCAACAGCGATTTCTCTTTGAATATTCCGAAGTGATTACCGGCGAAAAAAGAGAGCAAAATATCATACTTAAGCCTGGAGACATTATCGTAGTCCCCTAAGGTGGACGTCAATCCACTGCCCATGGCAAGGCCCGCTTGATGCAATACAAAGCATACTTCCCCCCCCAGTTCCGTCCAGGGGTGACGGTATTGTTCAAGCTCGCGCTTTGCCTGGCGGCTTCGCTTTCGCTGGCCTGTTGCCTGGCCGCCGCGGCCCAGGCGGCCATCATCACTCCCTACGCCACCTTGACCGGCGGCTGGAGCGACAACGTACGCCTCACCCGGGTGCCGCGTTCTGACTTTTTCCTGAAGGCGGGTATCGGCGTGAACGGAGAATGGAAATGGCCCGGCCATATCCTGCTGGTGCGCACCGGGGCGGTATATGCCCAATACCTGGACCTGGAAGACCTGGATGGCTTTGACAGCGCCAACCTGGGCTTTAATTACCAATACTCGCCCTCGCCCCGCTGGCAGTTCACCGTGGCCGACACCTACATCTCCACTTTTGACAAACCCGAACTATCCGACACCGGCGAGTTGGTGGCGGTGCGCGACACCACCGGACGGGTGGACCGCAACACCTTTACCTTCAAGGTGCTGCATAGATATTCGGCCTATAACAGCATAGACATGCTCTACACCAACACCTTCACCAAGGGAGAAAACGAGGACCAGGAGGACACCGACTACAACCAGTTGGCCGTGAACTGGGTGCATCGCCTCAATCACCAATGGGAGTTGGGGGTGGGGGTTGCCGGCACTCGCACCAATTATGAGATATCGCCCGATGAGGAGCGCGGCCGGGCCTACACCCGCCTCACCCGCCTGATGGGCCCCAGCATGCGCGCTTATGGTCAGCTTTCCTACACCATAAACCGGGCTACCAGTAACGACGTAGTGACCGACGAGAGCCGCAATTATGAAACCGTGTCCTTTGAAGCGGGCATAAGCCAGGATGTGAGCCCCCGCCTGTCCTGGTCCTTTGGGGCCGGTTGGTCCATGGTCAGCGGCAACGACGAGTTTAACAACGCGGCGGACCAGGGCTTTCCCTTGCTCAACGCCTCGGTGACCTACCGGGGGCCCAGATGGAACCTCACCGGTTATGCCAGCGCCGACCTGGGGCAGTTCGACTACCTGGGCGACAACTCCGGACTTACGGTGAGTCACCGCGCGGGATTAACCTACACCTACCGGGTTACCAAGCTTCAAAGCCTGACCCTCACCGGGGAATACGTGCGCAACGATTATCAGGAAGACCCTATCTATAATATCAACAGCCAACAAGGCGTAGTGGACTCCTATCGTTTTTTAGCCCGTTATACCTGGCAAGTGCATAGACATTGGCGTCTTTCTCTGGAATATTCATATTTAAACCGGGACGCGGAAGTGGATGATGACGATAGAGAGCAAAATCAGGTATTGTTGATTTTGTACACAGATTACCCTTTTAGGTGGTGAGCATTTGGAAGGCACCGGCATAAACATAAAAAACTATCTTTTCCTGCTCAAACGCCGATGGATATTGGTGGTACCCATTTTTTTGCTGGTGCTGGCCGGCGGGGTTGCCTATTGCCTGTTTTGGCCGCCTATCTACGAGGCATCCTGCCTGGTGGTGGTGCAGCCTCAAAAGGTGCCTGGCGACATCATCCGCCCCACGGTGACCAGTAAAATCGAGGAACGCCTGCAGATTATCACTCAGCAGGTTCTCAGCCGGACTAGGCTTACCGAAATCATCGAACGTTTCGACCTGTACCCGGATAAGCGCAACAAGGTCACTCCCGACGAGCTGGCTGAAACCATGCGCCGGGACATCACCATCAAAATCAGCCGCAAAAATTACTTCACCATAACCTTCCTCTACACCAGCCCATCCACGGTGGCCGCGGTGACCAACGCCTTGGCCGCTTTTTACGTGGACAGCAACCTGCGGCTCAGAGAGCAGGACGCGGTGGGCACCGCCCGCTTCCTGGAGCGGGAGCTCTCGCGCATGCGCGGCCAGTTGTCTGATTGGGAAAAGCGGATCGCCAAGTTCAAACAGGAGCACCTGCAGGAGCTTCCTGAATCGCGTCAGTTCAACCTCAAGCTCATGGACCAGATGCGCCAGGATGCCAACATCATGGACGGTAAGGTGCAGCAGCTCAGGGTGCGTATCCATGGCTATGAACAGGATATCGCCGAATGGCAGCGCTGGATCGAAGGTTTGGAGCAGCGGCGGGCCGAGGCGAGGGCACGGGGGCTGCAGGGTGGCGGCACCAGCAATTCCAGCGGCCAGAGCGAGTCCAGCCCCGAGGGCATCAAAAAGCGCATCGAAGAGCTGAGGGTTTTTTACACCGATGACCATCCCGATATCCAGCGGCTACTAAGGCACCTGAAGAAAGCCGAAGCCTTGGAGGCGTCCAAGGAGGCCAAGAAAAAGGCCGCCAAGGCGGCCGCAGAAGCAGCCGGACTCAAGGGCCAACAGGCCCAACGCAACGCCATCGACGAAGAGATGGCCAAAAGCAAGATGAGCATCCAGAAGCAGCTGCAGCGCATCGAGCAGGTTAACAGTGAAATCCGCGAAACCGAGATGCGCAAGAACCAGTACCTGGAGCAGGCGGAGATAATCCGCAAGCGCGTGGACAACGCGCCTGCGGTGGCCGAAAAGCTCGCCGCGCTCACTCGTGGCTACGAAGAGCTCAACACCGCCTACCAGAAGCTGCACGCCAAGTGGCTGGAGGCGCGCATGTCCGCCAACATGGAGCGCACCCAGCGTGGTGAACAGTTCGAGGTGGTGGACCCGGCCCAGGTGCCCGACGCCCCCTTCCGCCCCCAGGTGAAGCGGGCCATCCCGGTGACCTTGGGCCTGGCTCTGGCTTTGTCCGTGGGCCTGGCCTTCGGGCTCAGCTACATAGACGTCTCCTTCACCTCCACCAATCAATTGGAGCGCCAGTCCGGTCTGCCGGTGCTTATGGTCCTGCCCCCTCTCACCACCTCCGAGGAGCGGGCGGCGTCGCTGAGGCGCAACATAATATTCGGTGCCTTATTCGGCATTATCTTCATGTTGCTGATGGGACTGGTTGGCATATTGGTAACCGGCCGGGGGCCGGCCCTGAAGCGTTTGTTTATGGGAATGGTGTCCTGAGTCCATGTACGAAGAATTTTTCCACTTACGCGAAAAGCCATTTGCCCTGGAGCCCAGCGCGCGCTTCATTGTACTGAGCCGCGACCACCGCGAAGCCTTGGCCACCCTGGTCTACGCCATCGACGAACAGGAAGGCTGGGCCATGCTCTTGGGCCAACCCGGGGTGGGCAAAACCACCCTGGTGATCGCCCTGCTCAAGGACCTGGGCGAGCGGGTGATCCCCGCGGTGATAACCAACCCACGGGTCGAGCCGCTGGACTTCATGAACATGATGGCCCTGGAACTGGGCCTGCCCGGCCCCTTCCGCAGCAAGGGCCAATTCCTGGTTGCCTTGGCCGACCTGCTCAAGCAATGCCGGCGCGAGGGCAAGGCCATTCTTTTGGTGGTCGACGAAGCCCATAGCCTATTGCCGGAAATGGTGGAAGAGCTCAGGCTGCTGGGCAATTTGGATGACTCCACCCCCAGGGTGCTCAATATCTTCCTGGTGGGCCAGCCGGAGCTGCTCAAGCTGATAAAGCAGAGCGGCGGCACCTCCCTGTTGCAGCGGCTGCGGCGCTACTTCCTGCTTCGGCCCATGGGTGAGGATGAAACCAAACGCTATATCGAGCACCGCCTCAAGATAGCCGGAGGCAACCCCGACATTTTCACCCTTCAGGCTTCTTCGGCCATTCACCGCCTTACCCGCGGGGTACCCAGGCTCATCAACTCCCTTTGCGATGACGCCTTATTGCTGGCCTACACCCAGGACTTGGCCAAGGTGGACCTGCCCCAGGTGGTGGCCGCGGCCAAGGAGGACCCCAGCCTGCGCTGGACCTTCGGCTCCCTGGATTTACCAGATGAAACCCAATCCGAGGAGCAGGCCGCGCCGGAACAGCCAGTGCCAGAGCCGCCTCAGCAACAGGCCCCACCGGCACAGCAGCCCCAGGCCGCTCCCGAGCAAGCTGCCCAGCCTCAGGTCCCGCCCGCCCCGGTGGCTCAGGCCCAGCCTTATCAGGCGCCGCAGCAGCAGCCGGCGTACCAGCCGCCACCCGCGCAGCAACCCCAGGCGCCGCCCCAGGCCCAAGAGGCTTTGCCACAGGCGCCGCAGCCGCCATTACCCAACAAAGCCCAACACAAGGCCGAGCTCAAGGCCCAGCGCCAGGCCATAAAAGCCCAGCAGCAGGCCCAGGAGGAAGCCCTCAAGGCCGAGAGAAAAGCCAGGGCCGCGGCCCTGCGCGAACTCCAGGGCCCCGGCCTATTTTCACGCATGATCGGCCGCTTGTCCCGCGAGGCTCCGCACAGCTTTTGGATGCGTCTGGCCGTGTTGGTGGGGATTTTGTTGGTGGTATTTCTTTTATACCAAGCGTGGCAGCACGGCGGCCGCACCCTGGCGGTGCGCATGGGGCTTATATCGCCCGCCATCATGATGCCTGGTGAAATCAGCTCTCCCCTGCCCAGGAACCAAGCCGATCCACGTCAGCAAGGCCCCCCTGATTGGGGCCCCTTGTTACGGCCCGGCCAACCCGCGGCCACCCGCGCCGGTTCATTAGGCGGAGGCGGATTGTAATGGTCAAACTTAGCGACGTATTGGAGAAAAAGGGCCGCGACCTGCACGAGGCAGAGTTGGACCCGGCTTACGGCGAAACCACCCCGGCCCAGCAGCCCAAGGTGGACGCGGCTGCGCCCCAGCAGCAGGCCGCCACCAGCCATAGGCCGCAAATATCTCAGACGCCAGAGGCCCCGGCTCCCGTGAGGGAAGAGCGGCCCCTTAGCCAGGAGGAGTCCTCGCGCCTGGTGAGCCGCTATCAGCCGGGCAGCCCCGAGGCCAAGCGCATCGACATGCTGCGCTCCCAGTTGCTCTATCCGTTCCATGGCGAGCCGCCCCACACCATAATGATCACCAGCGCGGCTCCCCGGGAGGGACGCAGCCTGCTTGCCGCCAACCTGGCTCTATCCTTTGCCCGTGGCTTGCAACAATACGTCATGGTCATGGACTGCCACCTCACCGAGCCTGACCAGCACCGGCTGTTAAAGGTGGACCGCACCCCCGGGCTCACCGATTTTTTGCTCTATGACGCCGAAGTGCCGGACATCATCCATTGGACAGATGTAGACAAACTTTCGATCATCCCGGCGGGCAGCCCCTCCAACCGCTCCGCCGAAATCTTGGCCACCGACAAGATGGCCGGGCTTATCAAGGAGCTGCGCTCGCGCTACGATGACCGCTACATTATCCTGGACACCCCGCCGGTACAGGCTTTTGACGACCCGGCAGTGCTGGCCCGCATGGTCGAGGCCATCGTGGTGGTGGTGTTGGGAGGGGTCACCGACCGCGACCTGGTGCTCAGAAGCATCCGCACCCTGCCCGAAGAAAAAATCCTGGGCCTGGTCCTTAACGACATGAAAGCAGCGGTCATGGACGCCCCGGCCCTGGGCTCCCTCATGGGCGAAGCTGAATAGTCATGCTGATTTCGTCCGGCCGGCCTTCGCCCTACATTATCGCCTTTGTACTGGGTGAATCCTTACTGATGATAGTAGGAGCCGTGCTGGCGGTTTATTTCCGCCTGGGCACCACCGCGGAGATCCTCACCTTTCGCTACTCCTGGTACAGGTTGCTGTTGGTGCCGGTGGTGCTGCAGGTCACCTTTTACTACTCTGACCTGCACAACTTTCGCATAAGCCGGCCATTCATTTGGACCGTAGCCCGGGTGACCCAGTCCATGGCGGTGGGCACGTTGGTCCTGGCGGTGATTTACTACTTCCTCCCCCGCCTTCTCCTGGGCCGGGGTATTCTGTTCTTGAGCTTCATCATCACCACCCTGCTGGTGCTTATCTGGCGGGGCATGTACCGCTGGGCCCTGCAGCAGCGATTTTTGGCGGCCCGCCTGCTGATCTTGGGCGGCGGCTCTTTGTCGGACTCCATAATTGAGGAGCTGATCAGCCGCTCGGACAACATCTACAACGTAGTGGGCATCATGGATTTGTCCGGTCGCGGTTTCAACCGCCGCGCGGGCGACAAACAGCCAGAGCCGGAAGTGAACCTGAGCGAACAGTGGGCCTCCCTGCTCAGGGCCGAGTTGCGCCACGACCCCGAGGAGTTGGTGGGGCTGGTTCGTTATTTGGAAGTGGACATGGTGGTAGCGGCCATGGACGAAAAGCGCGGCCGCATGCCCATGAAGGAGCTTCTGGAAATCCGCATGCTGGGGGTGCCCATCATCACCGGCGAAGACTTTTATGAGCAGATCGCCGGGCGCATCCTGGCGGACCGCATCCGCCCCGGTTGGTTAATCTTCTCGCCGGGATTCACCACCAGCCGCATGCGCAACTTCACCAAGCGGGCCATGGACGTTTCCATCAGCCTGTTTGGCCTGATATTGTCGCTACCCTTGAGCCTGCTCGTGGCCCTGGCCATCAAAATCGACAGCAAGGGGCCGGTTATCTACAGTCAGGAACGCACCGGCCAGCACGGCAAAGCCTTCAAGGTGCTCAAGTTCCGCTCCATGGTTTCCGACGCGGAAAAACAATCCGGCCCGGTATGGGCCGAAGAAGATGACCCCCGCATCACCAGGGTGGGACGCTGCATTCGCAAACTGCGCCTGGACGAGATCCCCCAGATGTACAACGTACTCAAGGGGGAGATGAGCTTCGTGGGCCCGCGCCCGGAACGGCCCAACTTTGTCAGGCAGCTCTCCAAGGAGCTGCCCTATTATCAGGAGCGCCTCAAGGCCAAGCCGGGCATCACCGGCTGGGCCCAGATTTGCTACCCCTACGGCTCATCGGTGAACGCGGCCCTGGAAAAGCTCAACTACGATCTGTATTACATCAAGCATTCCAGCATCAGCATGGACATGACCATCCTTCTGCAGACGATTAAGATCATCATCTTCGGCGGGGGCGGCCGATGAGCCAGGCGCAGGAAGCCGGTGGCGCACCTCCCGCGCTAACTTGGCTGGCCTGGGCGGTGGTTCTCGGGCTGCTGGCCTGGGTCTACACCCCCATCGTTACGGGCATGGTGGCCAACTGGTGGGTGGACCCCAACTACTCCCACGGATTTCTGGTGCCCCTGATTTCCGCTTATCTCGTCTGGCGCCAACGCTCGGAGCTGGCGGCGGAGCCCAAAAAATCAAACTACCTGGGCCTGGTCATCGTGGGTGCCGGGCTTGCGCTGTTGGTGATGGGCCATCTGGCCCATGAGTTTTATCTGCGCCGCATAAGCCTGATTCCGGTGATGTGGGGCCTGGTGCTGCTGGCCTGGGGCTGGCATGTGGCCCGGCGGGTGCTTTTCGCCTTTGCCTACCTCATCCTCATGGTCCCCCTGCCCTACCTGCTCTACGACGCGGTGGCCTTCCCTCTGCGCCTGATCGCCGCCCAGATCGCCGCCTGGGGAATCCGGCTGTTCGGCATCCCGGTGTACCTGGAAGGAAACATCATCCACCTGCCCACGATCGTGCTCAACATCGTGGACGCTTGTTCGGGCATCCGCAGCCTCATATCCCTTTTGGCGGTGGGGGTGATCCTGGCATACCTCATCCTGCCCAACCGGTGGGTCAAGGTGATCGTGGTTATCCTGGTGCCTCCGGTGGCGGTGTTCACCAACGCACTCAGGGTCACTCTGGCCGGGGTGCTCAGCCAGTGGGTGGGGCCGCAAACCCTGGAAGGGGTGATGCACGACTTTGTGGGATGGTCGGTTTTCATGGCCGGATTCATCCTGTTGCTGCTGATCACCTTGCTGCTCAAAAAGCTCAGCCCAGCGCGAAAGGAAGACTCATGAGTTCACCGCGCGCGACAAGGGGCTTGTTCATAGCCGCCGGGCTTATAATTGTGGCCCTGCTTTTAGTCGCCGTGGGCCAAGAAGTTACACCGCAGAAGCTGGCCAGGCCCCTGGATCAACTTCCCCTGGCCCTGGGCTCCTGGCGGGCGCTGGGGCCGGATAACCCCCTGGATCAAAGCACCCTCAAGGTGCTCCGCCCAAGCGACTATGTGCTGCGCAACTACATAAACCCCAAGGGACAGGTGTGCGCCGTATTCATAGCGTTTTTCGCCTTGCAGCAGCAGGGGCAGATAATCCACTCCCCCCGCCATTGCCTGCCGGGCAGCGGCTGGCAGATAACCAAGCGCGACAAGGTGCGGCTCCAGGGCCCGGACGGCCCGTGGTTGCTCAACCACCTGACCATGGGGCGCAATCTGGATAAGCTAAGCGTGCTCTACTGGTATCAGGGCAGGGGCCGTATTCAGGCCGATGAATACCGCGACCGGGCCTACTTGGTTTTGGACGGCATGCTGCGCAACCGCAACGACGGCTCGTTGGTGCGCCTGACCATGGACACCACCCGGGGCATGGCCCAGGCCTTGGCCCAGCAAAAGGAGTTGGCCGCCCTGATTATTCCGGCCCTGGAAAAGATTCTACCCCCCTCTTAGAAGCCGCGTGATAGCGGCAGAGAGTTAAATCTTGGGCTATTTCTTCACACTGTTATTTATTGTCTTCCTGTATGTCCGTCCCCAGGAATTTTGGAGCGTGCTGCTCAATTTCCCGGTGATGGACATCCTGGCCGGAGGCGCGCTGGTCTGCGTTTTTTTGGAAGGCTCTTTTGACAAGGAGAAGTTCAGCCACAGCCCCATAGCCAAAATAGTGGTGATCTTGTGGGTATGGTTCGCCTTCACCGAGATCCCCACCGGCTGGCTGGGCGGAATCACCTATGCCCTGAGAAAGTTCTCGCCCACCGCGATCCTGTTCTATTTGATCGTGCTCACGGTGAACAACCTGAGCAGGTTGCGCATTCTCTTGTGGACCCTGATCCTGGTGACCACCTTTTTGTCCATCGACGCCATCGTGCAGTTTTACACCGGGGTGAGCCTGGTGGGCACCGTGGCTCTGCAACGCCACGTGGGCGAAGGCGAGTTCGTGGCCCAGGCCAAAGGCATCGGCATCTTCGCCGACCCCAACGACTTGGCCCTTCACGTGGTGCCCATGCTGGCCTTTTTACTGCCGCCTTTTTACAAGCGCTCTATCGGCAAAAACATTTTCCTGGCGATTCTCTTCCTCATCCCCCTGGTAACCGGCGTGGTCTACACCCGTTCACGCGGCGGGATCCTGGCCATGGCCTTTGTGGCCTGGATATACCTGCGTCACCGGGTGGGCCTTACTTTTTCCGTAGTGGGCCTGGTATTGCTCTTCGGCCTGCTGGCGGCCATACCCCGCTTTGGAGACACCAGCGCCAGCGCGGGTTCGGCCCAGTCACGCCTGGACCACTGGGCATATGGGATCCAACTTTTCCGATCCAGCCCCATCTGGGGCGTAGGTTTCGACATGTTCAGGGCCGACGGCTATCGCCATACCGCCCACAACTCCTTTGTGCTGGTGATGGCTGAAACCGGCCTGATCGGCACCATGTTGTGGGTGGCGATGTTCTACCTGGCGGGCAAGCACATCTTCCGCATGCAGCGCATAACCCGCGGCCCGCCATGGGTCCAGCCCATGTCCAAGGCCCTGGAGGGCGCCCTGGGAGGCTGGATGGTGGGAGGGTTCTTCCTCAGCCAGAGTTACGGCTTTTTGTTGTACATACTTATGGGAATAGTGGTGTCCGTGGTTAACATTTTGGCAAAGCTGGGCATTGACATAAGCGTAACCTGGAGAGGGCGCGACACCCGCAACGTCTTTTTAATAACCGTGGGCATGATTGTCTTTATTCACCTTTTGGCCAAGACTTTATTCGTGGTGGGGGGATAAGCGGCTTTGGGCACCAAGGCCATGGAAATATGGTTGCCGGCCTATCTGCGCCAGGCGCTTCGCCCCCGCCCCAAGGCGCCTGGGCCGATGACCATCTGCCTGGCCGTGGCCGACCATTTCGAGCCCTATTGGGCCGGAGCCTCGGATAATGAAGCCCTGGAGCGCGTAGCCGCCTGGGAGAAAGGGCTACCCGCCCTGGCCCAAGGGCTCAGCGATTGCCGGGGCCGCCCGCCCCAGCACGACTTCTTCTACCCAGTGGAGCAATATCAACCGCATGTGCTGGAGCGCCTGGCCGGGATCTGCCGCAGGGGCTTGGGAGCGGTGGAGGTGCATCTGCATCACCATGGTGAAAGCCCGGATGACCTGGAGCGGATGCTTACCAATTTTGCCCAAACCCTGCACCAGGAGCACGGCCTTCTGGGGCGCGACCCGGATACCGGCCAAATCACCTATGGCTTCATTCACGGCAACTGGTCCCTGGACAACTCCCGGCCCGACGGCCGGTGGTGCGGCTGCAACCAGGAGATCTCGCTGTTGGGGCGCACCGGCTGCTATGGCGACTTCACCCTGCCCTCGGCCCCCAGCCCCACCCAGACTCGCATCATCAACTCCATCTATTACGCCACCGATGATCCGCAGAAGCCCAAAAGCCACGACCAGGGCGTGCCCGCCGTGGTGGGCCGAGCCCCCTCGGGCGATCTCCTGCTTTTGCAGGGAGTATTGGCCTTGGACTGGGGGCGCCGCAAATGGGGGCTGCTGCCCCGTCTGGAGGTGTCGGAGCTGGCCTGGCACAACCCGCCGGACATCCGCCGTTTACCCCTTTGGCTGCGCTATGCTCCAGTGGTGGAGGGGGCGGAGCAGGTGCGCTTCATAAAGCTCTGCTGCCACGGCGCGCCCGAGGAACATCGCGATGCTCTGCTGGGCAAACCCATGCGCCGCTTTTTTGAACAGCTCTGCTCACGCTATAATGACGGGACAAATTATCGCTTGATGTTTATGACCTGCCGCGAAATGATCCAGTCAGTACATGACCTGGAACGGGGAAAGAGCCTGGAGTGCTGAAATTTTTTGCCATATTAGCCCTTAACGCACTGCTTTGGACGGCACCGGCCATGGCCCAGCAACAGGCCGCCCCAGCAGCACCCGCCGCGCCTCAAGCAGCGGCCAAGATGTCCCCCGCGGCCCCGGCGGGTTTGCAGGTAAGCGAGCAGCACCCCCGGCTGTTGCTGACCTCCCAAGACTTGCCCCGTTTGCGCGAAATGGCCGAGGGTCGGGCCTTCCGCTGGCGCCGCCTGCTGGCCTGGGCCCTGGAGCCCGCCCGCGAGGGAGCCCTGCCCCACGACGGCCCCGGTCTGGCCCTGGCCTCTTTGGTGTTGGCCACCAGCGATGCCGGGCTCAGTAAGCGTTTGGGCCAGTTGGCGGTGCGTTGCGCCTTGCACGGCGCCCGTTACGGCACAGTGGAGTCATTCAGCGGCAGCACCCTGCACAGCAAAGATGGCAACCGCGATCCCCTCAGCCTTTTGCGCCAAGGTTACACCATCCTCCGTCCCAGTTTTTCCGCCCTGCAATTTCTACCCATCTCCCGATACACCGCCAGCGAGGTGGCGGTGGACGGACAGGGTAACAAAGGCGTAATCCGCGCCTCCCAGGGAGACACCTATTGTTTGCTGCAAGGCCAGTTGTTCCACGCCGTCACCCTGGCGCGCAATGTGGCCTTGACCTTGGACTGGGCCTGGAGCTACTTCAGCCCCCGGCAGAGGCAAGGCGTGGCCCGCTGGCTCTTGTCCCAGGCCCAGTACTTTGACCAAGACGGCCTGGGCTGCTTTGACAGTGAGTCCGCCGCCGCCTTGGCCCTGAGCACCCTGGCCGCGCTCGGCGCCCACGGCCTGGAGCCGGTTGCCCAGGAGATGCTCACCAGGTGCTGGGAGATACGCTTTAAAAAGCACATGCAGCCCTGCCTGAACAACTTGGGTTCGGGCGGAGGCTGGTTCGAGGGCGACACCCCGGGGGCCAGGGCCGGCTTGGACCTGGTGATATTCGCCCTGGCCATGAAGACCGCGGCGGGGCGTAGCGAACCGGCCGGGTCGACCTGGTTCGCCGACCGCTTGGCCTACCTCATGTTCCATCTACTCCCCGGCCTGGCCAAGGCCCCGTCCGGAGAGTATCGCCAAATCGCTCCCAGCGGAGACCAAATGATGGACCAGCTGCAAGCGGGTGAGTTGACCCGCATGCAGATGATGGCCTTATTATCGCTAAGACCCGGCGACTCGGCGGCCTATGCGGCCCGCGCCGTTTTGCTGGACACCCGCACCCCCACCCTGTTGGCCAGCTACCGCCAAGTTTTCGATTTCCTGTGGCTGGACCCGGAGGCGCCTACCGCCGCCTTGGCCACGGTGCCCCTTAGCCACCTTGCCCAGGACACCGGACGGGGAGTGATGCGTTCCGACTGGTCCTCGCGCTCCACCTGGCTGGGTTTTGATTGTGGGCCTCACTTTGCCCTGCGCCAGCATTTGGCCGCGGCCAGCTTCATGATTTTCCGCCAGGGTTTCCTGCTGCCCCAGGGAGGCGGTTACGACGGCCCCACCAGCACCCACTCTCTGAATTATGGCGTGCGCAGCGTGGCCCACAACACCCTCAGGGTTTTCGATCCCCAGGAATACTCCTGGTACAACATGCGCGCCGGCAATCAGCCCAAGGGGACCTACAGCAACGACGGCGGGCAGCGTGCCTGGGCCTTGTTCAACGACAAGGGTAAGATCGTCAAAAGCGCTCCCTGGACCGCCAGCGGCTATGACCAGGGCAAGGCACCCTGGAGCAAGCTGAGCGACGTATACCAGGTGGCGGCCATCGAAACCATGGAAGACAAGCCTCGCTACGGCTATATGCGGGGACGCGCCACCCAGGCCTACGACGGCAGCACCCACAAGGTTGCCCGCTTTGTGCGCCACCTTTTCCTGCTGCGCGCCAACGGCCCCGACGACGCCGAATCCGTGGAAGCGGTGGTGGTGGCCGACGACGTGAAGTTGGCCCGCAAAGGCCTCAGCGTGCATTTCGTGATGCACTTCCCGGAAGAGCCCAAGCCGGCGGCGGAGCTAAAGAGCCTGGGGCCGGGGCGTTGGCGGGGACCGGCCACCTCTGTGGTGGCCAAGGCCGGTAAAAGCCGCCTGGAGGTGGTGCCGGTATGGCCGCCGGATTCACATTTGGATATTCTTGGCGGCGCCGGGGAGGCGGCCAGTTGGGTGGGTTCGCGCAACTACCCTCCGCGCCCGCCGGTGATCAACCCCTGGCCCTGGAGGGCTGAGTACGTGCGGGCCGATGCCGCCCTGCTGGCCCAACCCATGTTGCACGTTCTGCTGCCAGCCGACCAAAACAACGCGGCCAGACCTGCCATCAAGGCCCTGTCCACCAAAGACAGCCGTACCATCGGGGTAATCTTGCACGACCCCACCTGGCCGCGGGTATTGGCCCTGCGCCTGGGGGATCCGGGAGCCGAGCCACCCATTTCCTACCGTTGCCCCAGAGGCAACAGCCGCCACTTGGTAGCGGGCCTGAAACCGGGAGAGCGCTATTCGGTCACCGTGAGCCCTTTTAATATAACCATCAAGCCGGGGCAGGGCCTCAAGGCCTCGGATTCCGGCCTGCTGGCCTTTAGAGTTGCACCCGCCGTGGACTCCCCTCCCGCGCGTGCCACTACCGGGAAAACGGCACAATCAGAGGCCAAACCATAATGGCTGGGTTTCCCTTTTGGCGTTGAGGTATGCTAATTATTTAGTACGATGTGCTGACAAATTCAGCATATGGCTAATTTATTGGGGGGCAATAGGTCCCATGACGCACCTGCCGATCAAAAGGATAAAAGCCGCCTGACAGGCGACGAAAGTAACGCGGAGAGGATGATGCTATCCATGGCGAATGCATTGGTCAGACTGGGACTGGCGCTATTTTTAATCGCCACTATCAGCTTAGGGGGGGCTGTGGCCTTGGCCCAAACCAAGGACGATTTTCTTAAGAAGGGCCTGGAGTACTACGACGCGGGCAAGTTTAGGGAAGCAGCCCTGGAGTTCCGCAACGCAGTGCAAAAGGACCCCCAGTTTGCCGAGGCCCACTATCGCTTGGCCCTGACCTACCTCAAGTTGGGCGACCTTGGTCAGGCCTACCGCTTGTTTTTCAACGTGGTTACCCTTGACCCGGATAATTTGGACGCCCAGGTGCGCCTAGGTCAGATCGCCCTGTTGGGCGGGCGGGTCAACGAAGCCATGGAGCGCGCGGAAATCGTGCTCAAGCAGAAGCCCGAAGACGTGGACGCCTTGGTGCTCAAGGGCCAAGCCTACGCCCAGCTCCAGGAAACCGCCAAAGCGGTAATTGCTTTGGAGAAAGCCCAAAAGCTGGCGCCCAAGCGAGCCGACATCCACGTGCTTTTGGGCCAGCTCCATGTGGAGGAAGGCCGTCCCGACCTGGCGGAAAAAGAGTTCCGCCAGGCTATTAAAATGGCCCCCAAGCTGCTAACGCCCCGCCTACTCCTGGTCCGCCTGTTTTTAGGCAACAAGCAATACCCACCGGCCCTGGACGCCCTGCGTGACGCAGTTAAGACCCACCCCAACGAGGGACGCCTGCAACTGATGCTGGTGGAGCTTTTAATGCGCATGCAGAAGCCGGGCGAGGCCGAAGATGCCCTGCAAAAGCTGGTGGCCGCCAACCCAAGCCAAGAACGCCCCCGCCTGGCCCTGGCCCGTCTCTACGCGGTCAATGGACAGTTAGAAAAGGCCGAGCAGACCTACCTGGCCACGGTTCGCCAGTTCCCCAACTCCATGTGGCCGGCCCTGATGACCGCCCGCTTTTATGCCTCCCAACGCCGTATGCGCGAGGCTCTGGCCTATCTGGAGCAGGCCGCCAAGGTAGCCCCGGAATCGCCGGTGCCCATGAACGCCCA
This sequence comes from Deltaproteobacteria bacterium, assembly GCA_020444205.1. Classification (GTDB taxonomy): domain Bacteria; phylum Desulfobacterota; class Desulfarculia; order Desulfarculales; family Desulfarculaceae; genus Desulfoferula. The sequence continues at coordinate 32,130 of JAHLLJ010000013.1, forward strand.
GGCCGAGCTGGAGCTGGAGCGCGGCCTTTTGGACGAAGCGGAAAAGCGCATCGAAACGATCAAGAAAAAGTTCCCCGGCAACACCGCCACCGATATTCTGCAGGCACGGCTGCTCATCGCCAGGGGCAACCTGGACAAGGCCATCGCCGTGTTGACCTCGGTGATCCGTCAGCGCCCCAACGATCCCGAGGCCCTGTTCCGCCGGGCTCAGGCCTTTGCCGCGCAGGACAAATCTCAGCTGGCGCGGGCCGATTTGCTCAAGGCGGTTCAGGCCGATGCCACCGATACCAGGGCCCGCTTCCTGCTGGCCGCCCTCTTTGCCCGCACCGGGGAGTTGCTCCAGGCCATCGGCCAGATGAATCAGGTCTTGGCCCTGGAGCCCCGCAACCTGGCGGCTATCGAGATGCGCGGGCGCCTATACCTGGCCCAGGGTACCTACAACAAAGCCCGCCAGGACTTCGACAAGCTGATCGAGCTGGCCCCCAAGGCGGCGGCCGGCTACTACCGCATGGGCATGTTGGCCCAAGCCCAAAAGCAGAACGCCGAAGCCAAGCGCTACTACGAGGAGGCGCTCAAGCGTAATCCAGCCAACATCGATGCCCTTATGCGCATCGCCTTTTTGTATATTGCCGAAAAGAAGCCTGATCAGGCCATCAAGCGGGTGCAGGATCAGATGGCCAAGGTCGAACGCAAGGACCTGCTCTATAACCTCATGGGCGATATGTACATGATCCAGGGCCAGCCCAAAGAGGCGGCGCCCCAGTTTAAAAAGGCCCTGGATCTCAATCCCCGCTTGGTAACCGCCCTCATGGGCTTGGCTTCCGCCTCCCGCGCCCAGAATGAGCTAAACGAGAGCGAGGCATATCTGACCCGCGCCTTGAAGATCAACCCCAACAACCCCACCGCTCTGGTGGCCAGGGGCGATGTGTATGAAATGATGGGCAAGCTCCAGGCGGCCATGGATGACTATCGCCAGGCCCTGTCCCAGAACCGGGATTTCGTGCCCGCCCTGAACAACCTGTCATACCTGCTGTCCCAGGCTGGCGGAGACAAGAACCTGAACGAGGCCTTGCCCTTGGTGCAGCGGGCCAAGCGCCTGGCGCCCAACGACCCGCGGGTCTTGGACACCCTGGGATGGGTGCTCAGTCAGCGCGGCGCCCACTCCAGCGCCCTGGCCGAGTTTAACGACGCCAAAAAGCTGACTCCAAACAACCCCACCATCTACTACCACCTGGGAGCCACCTACGTGGCCATGAACAAGCTGAACGAGGCCAGGCAGAATTTGAAAAAGGCCCTGTCCTTGGACGTTGATTTCAAGGAAAAGGCGGACACCGAGCGCCTACTCAAACGCATAGAGGGCGCAAGCTAAACCCGTCGTAGAGGCAAAACAAACCAAGCGCCGCCCTTTGGGGCGGCGCTTTTTTGCGGTCCGGACGCGTCAGTCGTTTTAGCCTGCCGGTGAGTCTGTTTTTTTAAACATCGTATGCAGCCAGATGGGTCTGGGCGAAGCCAAGCGAGTCTGCATTTGGCTTATAAGCAAACCCGCCTTGGCCAAGGCCTTCTGCCAGGCCGCCACCCTAGGGGGCGCGTTCAGGGGGGTGCCGCAATATCCGCAGCGCTCCTCAGGGCCGTAGGCTCCCCAGGGGTTACCCGCCGCGTCCATTAGCCAACCGCTCAAGGCATTGGTGCGTTCGGTCTCGCTGCCCATGAAGTTTTGCTCGCGCACCTGGCAGCCGCTCATGAGCCCGGATAGTTTGCTCCGGTCGAATGAGTTGAAATGCCCCCAGGGAGGGTTGCGCCGCCCGCAGTGGGGGCACCGGGTGCGGCCGATGCGAATGTCTTGGCGGTAAGGCACTCCCACCACCAGCTCGTATCGGGCCACCCGCTGTATCTCGCCGCAGGCGGCTTCCAGGCGCTCCGGGGGTATGTGTTCCAGCACCTCGGTGCACACCACCACGTCAAAGCTGTTGTCCGCAAACCGCAGGCCGGTAACGTCGCCTTGCACCGGAGTGATGTCCGGGTGGGAGATATCAGGCTTGTCCAGATCCAGGGCGGTCACATGCTCGAAGCGCTCCAGGAGCAGCTCGGTGAAATAACCTCCCCTAGCCCCGATCTCCAACACGCTACGGCGCCCTCTGGGCATCAGCCGCATAAGGTCGGCTATGCGTTCTTGCTCCTTGGCTGAAAACCCATCCAGGTCCATGCCCGGCTCCCGCCCGTTGGTGTGCCGCCTATGGGGTGTGGTTGCTTGTGCCGTCATAGTTGCCTATTCTAAGACCCAGGGACAATGGCTGAAAGGTATTTATATGCTCAAAATGCTACCAAAGCGCGCCATATTTGTGGGGTTACTGATAACGGCCCTTGCCTGCTGGGCTCCGGCCAACGCAGCCTCCCCCCCGGCAGACCCCGGCGCCCCGGCCTACCGGAGTTTTTTCCCCACACCCCAGCCCCAAGGCCATTTGCCGGTCAAATTGGTGCCCCACCCCAGGGCCCTGTCCCATGTGGTGCCGGTGAGCTTCGGGATTCCCTTTCCTCCCGGCTGCGTCAGCGATCCCAAGCTGATTTCCCTGGTGGACAACACCGGCCAAGAGATCCCCATTCACGTTGAGGTGTTGGCCCGCTGGCTGCCCCCGGTGCCCGGCGCGCCCTGCATTCGCGCGATCCTTATCCAATACCGCGATTACATGGCTTCACCGGCGCCCCGCACCTACACCTTGCGCTGGGGCAAGCCCCGCCAACAGACCATGCCCAAGGGCTGGCCCGCCTCCCGGGCCTGGCTTTCGGTCACCGACGGGTCCTACCCCGCTCTCAGCGTCAAGGACCCCACGGTGTGGGCCCTGCTGCCCGCCTCTTGGCTGGGTAAAGCTCTCATCAAAGGCCGCCTGGCCCCGGCCGGCACCCACCCGGCTTTTCATTGGCAAGAGGAAGCCCTGGGCGGCTTTTACCAACAGGCCATCAACCAGCCGGTGCTGAACAAACGCCAACAAAAGCATCCCGAACGCCAAAAACGCTTTGGCATTGACTATCTAAAAAAATACGAACCCTGGCTTTTCGACCGAACCACAACTATCTTTTTACGCTATCTGACCACCGGCGACCTCAAGCCGTTCAAATACGCCCTGCGCGACGTGCAGTTCTACGCCCGCAACGTACAGGAGGACGGCAACTTCGCCCTGCTGAAACCGGGCAGGCCCCCCAACGTGATCTATGGAAACCAGGAGGCCCTTACCATCGCCTGGTTCTTCACCGGCCTTACCAGCCTGAAGAACGCCTCCAAGCGAGTGGTGAAGCTCCTGGACCGTTGGAATCCCGAGTACAGCCCACAGCGCACCTTTTGGACCGAGCGCCATCTGGCCTATCACTTGATGATCGCCACCGCGGCCTATGAGATGACCGGCGACCCGGCCCTGTTAAAGCGGGCCCGCCATGCGATGGACATTGCCTTTGGCATGCAGACTTCACCGCCACCCGGAGCGCCCAAGGACGGCTGCCTTATTCACACCGGGGTGCAGCACTCCTCCCCGGTCAAGGGATGGACCTGCAGCCCGTGGATGTCGGTGCTCTTCGAGGACGCGGCCATGCGCTACTACCTGGTCACCGCCGACCCCAGGGTGCCTCGGCTGGTGCTGAACATGGCCGACTACTTCATCACCCACGGCATCTACCGCCGCAAGCCCAAAAACTCCAAAAAGGTGTTCACCTACCCCTACTACATGGCCAGTTCAGTGGAAAAGGCGGAGATATCCAGCATGGATTGGCAGCACTGCCTGGACACGGGCAAGCTCTTGGCCCTGGCCATATACTTTGCCCGCAAGCAAAACCTACCTTGGCAGCAGTACCGCAAGGTTTATGACGAGTTGGTGGTCGCGGCCAAAGAAATGCTGCCCAAGCACCGGACGGGCCGCATCACCTCATACACCCTGTTCCCGCCGCGCAAGTTTTCCTGGTGGTTCCGCACCACCACCGACATCCCCTGGCTGCTCAATCAGCCTTGAACACCGCCAGGGCCATGCGCGCCCCCAAATCGCGAAGGCTGTAGCGCCCCGCGAAATCCTTTGCCAAAGGCAAGCGGGCCAGCCGATCCATATCCTCATGGCTGGGCCACCATACCTGTTGGTACACCAGCCGCAGCCCGGCACCTTCAAACATGTCCAGGTAGTCGGGAAGGCGCAAACGGTTTTGATAGTGCAGCCTGCTGTTGGCCAGGACCCAGCTGGCCTTGCCCAGGGTGAGGAAATTGTACACGCTGATGCTGGGATCAAAGTCGGCGTAGTGATCCTGCATGTTCCACAAATGGCACACCACCCCCTGGGGGCTCACCAGGCGGCGGCACTCGGCCATAACCGCCGGTAGATCGCGAGCCGGTATGTGCTCAAGCACGTGGCTGGAGCTGACCAGATCGAAGCTTCCACTCTCCAGGCCGGTGGCCCGGGCGTCGCCCGGGGCGCGGTAAGTGATGCCCAACTCCCGCTCCAGCCGCGCCGTGTCGGATGGGGCCAACTCCGGCCAGGGACGCAGCTCCCGCCCGGCCAGGGCGGCCAGCCTGGGCGTCTGGGCCTTCAATTCGGCCATGGCCTGGGCCAGCAGGTTCCATTGGGCCAAGGGCCGCAGATCCACCAGCACCTGGCGCTCTATCCCAAGGGCGTAGAGGGACAACGCCGTGGCCAGATCCTGGCCAGCCCCAAACTCGTAGGCCCGGCGCGGGCCGTCCGGCAAGTCGCCCCACAGACCGGCCGCGTGTAGGTACTGCACCGCGTTGCTGAAATACTCCTTCATAAGCTCCGCCGAACGCGGCAAGCCGTGGGTGACGTAGCGCTGGAAGAGGTAATTGAGGCGCTGCCCCATGGGTAGGCAGGAAAAAACTTTTTGCAGACCGGCCTTGGCCAGCCATTTCATGCCTGTTCCTCCCAGGCGGCCAGGCGGGGGGCCAGTTCTCCGGCCAGGGAGTCTATATGGCGAGAGGCCAGGCGGTCCCGGTCAAAGCAATAGCGGTGCTTGCACAGGTAGTAGAGGATGCCCCGCAGGTGGCTCATGGATAGGCGCGAGAACGGGCGCTTGTGGGTTATCTGGCGAGTGTGGTGCATCACCTTTATATATGGGTAGTAAACTACCGCCCTACCCGCCTTCCAGCAGCGCAGGCACCAGTCCACGTCCTCTGGCGAGTAGAAGATGCGCTCGTCCAAAGGCCCCACCAGATCGAACAGCTCCTTACGGAAAAACCAGCAGCAGCTTATGGCCGTGTGCACCGGGCGGGGCCGTTCAAAGGGAAAGTTGGGATACCAGTCGGTGTTGCGCTTGGCGCCGCGGTTCATGATGCCCGGCAGTTTGCGCAGCTTGTCGCTGAGGGTGGGCAACATCTTCACCGAGTTGTAAATGCTCCCCTGGGGAGTAAGGATGCGCGGCGCGGCGATACCCACCTCGGGAAAGGCGTCCAGGAAACTCACCATTCCGCCCAGGCCGTCATGCAACAGCTCGGCGTCGGAATCCATGACGCAAATGATCCTGCCCCTGGCTTGCTCCAAGGCTATGTTGCGCGCGATAGTGGTGCCGTGATTGTGCTCAAGGGTATCTACAATAAGGCGCGGCCCCATCGCCTGGCTATAGGCGGCGAGCAACTGAGCGGTGTGATCGCGCGAACCGTTGTTCACCACCCGGATTTCCCAGTTCATGCCCGCCTCCTCTGCCCGAAAGGCAGCGGAATTGAGGGCGGCGGGAAGACGGGCAGCGTCGTTATAAGTGATAATGACGAAACTTATGTCCAAATTAGCCCCGGCCTGAGGCTGCGTGGAACAATCGCATGACGTATTATCTTTTTTGTTTAATAATTGAGCGATCAACTCTTTACATAGCCCTTTTTCGACCTGCTAATATCAGCAAAGAAATGCTCCCCCCACGGGACTTCCGCAAATTGGCATAAGGATGAACTAATGCGTGACGCGCCAGAATCACCCCCCTTTTCATCTCCGCGCGTATTGGCGGTCACCAATCAATTTCCCAACCCATTGTATCCCGATTGGGCTCCCTTTAACAGGCAACAGTTAGCCGAACTGGCCAAACTTTGCCCTTTGAACCTGGTTGCTCCGGTGCCTTGGCCGGAGATGCTCAGAGCCCGCCGTCTAAGCCTGCCACCTCAAAAAGATCCCTTCCCGGTGCGCTGGCCGATATTTTGGTTCACCCCCCGCATGGCTTTCTCTACCCATGGCCGTAGTCTTTTTTATTCCTGCTGGCCCGCCATCCGCTCCGCTGCCCGGGAGCACCACCCCGAGGTGTTGTTTGCCACTTGGCTCTATCCTCTGGGGCAGGCCGCCCTCTTGGCCGCCCGGCGTCTGAATCTGCCCATGGTTATCAAGATGCACGGCAGTGATTTGCTGGTGCACAAAAACAAGCCCGCCATCCTGCCCATCCTGCGTCAGGTGCTGGGCGAAGCGGCGGCGGTGATTGCGGTGAGCCCCAACTTGGCCCAGGAAGCCGAAACCCAGGGCGCGGATCCGGGCAAGATATTCCTGGTGCCCAATGGGGTGGACCAAGATCTTTTCGCTCCGCAGGACCGCGAGGCCGCCCGTAAGCGCCTGGGCTTGAGCGGCCAAGGCCCCTTGGCCCTGTTCGTGGGTCGTCTGGTGCCTGGCAAGGGCTTGGAGATGTGCCTGGAGGCCCTTGCCGCCCTGCCCCAGGCACGTCTGGTGGTGGTGGGCAATGGCCCACTCCGCAGCGACTTGGAAGCCCAGGCGCAGCGTTTGAACCTGGGCCAACGGGTGATCTGGGCCAGGGCCCAGCCCCACGCGGACATCCCCGCATACCTTGCCGCCGCCGATGTCTTGGTGCTTCCCAGCATGTCCGAAGGAGAGCCCAACGTGATTCTGGAAGCCCTGAGCTGCAGTAGGCCGGTAGTGGCTTCCCTGGTGGGCAATATCGCGGGCATGGTGGAGCACGGACGTCAGGGCCTGCTTTTTCCGGCTGGCGACCAGGAGCTTTTTGTGAAATACCTGGGCGAGGCCCTGGACCGCTCCTGGGACCCGGAAATGCTGCGCCAAAGCGTGGCCGGGCGCAGTTGGGCGGGCGGGGCGCGCAAGATACTCAAGGTGCTGGCCGGGGCCGGCGGGAACAAGCTCAACCCATGAAGCAGGTCCTTTTTCTAACCTATCTCTTTCCCCCGGCGGCCGGGGCTGGGGTGCACCGGCCGCTGAGCTTTGTGCGCCATCTTCCATCTTTCGGTTGGCAGCCCCAAGTGCTTACCGCCTGGCGGCCATCGGCCATCGCCTTTGACCAGGCTCTGAACCGGCTCATCCCCTCTGAAGCCTTGGTGACCCGCCTGCTAAATATCGAGCCCCGTCTGACCCAGATGGCCTCTTCCCGTATTTCGGGCAAGAAGCTGCGCCACTTGCTGGCCAAGCTCATGGTGCCCGACCGCCATGTCCTGTGGCTGGCCACCGCCCTGCCTCAGCTTATGGCCGTGGCCGCGCGTACCAAGGCCCGCATCATCATGGCCAGCGCCCCTCCCTATACCACCTTTATGATGGGCTATGTGCTGGCCCAACTCACCGGCCTGCCCCTGCTACTGGATTTTCGCGATGTTTGGAGCGGCCTTTATGCCAGCGGTTACGACCCGGCCCAGGTCAACTTTTTCCGCAAGCGGGTGGTGCTGGATTTGGAGGGAATTATAGTAAAGCGGGCCGGCGCGGTGACCACGGCCAGCTTTCTGCACGGCAAGGACCTGGCCCGGCTGCACGGCGATCCTGGCCACAAATATTACTGGTTGCCCAACGGATTTGAAGAATCTGACTTCGCTGACGCTCCTGCCCCCAAACCGGTTGCTGACCAGAAAATCACCTTACTCTATACGGGCACCGTTTTTGAGATGACCACTCTGAGCCACCTTTGGGCGGCCATGGCCCTTTTGACTGAGCAGGAGCGCGCCCGCTTTCGGGTCAAGCTAATAGGGAAAGCGGCCAGCGGCGAGGTGCTGGACCCCGAGTTGTCCGGTTTGGAGGTACAGGTGCAAGGCTACCAGCCTCACGCCCAGGTGGTGCGCGAAATGCGCCAGGCCCAGGTGCTGCTCTTGACCTTGGAGCCCATGCCCAACAGCCAGCAGGTGATCCCCAGCAAGCTGTATGAATACCTGGCCGCCCGCAGCCATATCCTGGCCTTGGTGCCGCCGGGCGAGGCGGCCATGATCGTAGAGCAAAATCAGGCAGGCACCGTGGTACTCCCCCAGAACCACAAAGGCATCGCCCAGGTACTGCGGAGGTGGATCGACCGCCCCCCCGCGCCCAGCCCCGGCAGCATGCGCCGTTTCAGCCGCCGCGCCCAAAGCGCTTATCTGGCGGAGATATTGGAGCGCCATGCCGCTTAGGGCCCATAGCGACAGCTACTTGGCGATCTCCATGTTTTACCCGCCATCGGCCGAGACCAGGGCGGTGATGGTGAGCCGTTTGCTAGCCGCCCTGCCCCAACGCTGGCTCATTGCCCACGGCGCGTCGCCGTTTTTCAGGCAAGACCCCAGCGCCGCTCCCGGAGCGCAGGCAGGCCCCAGGGAATTTTTGCCCCTTCCCGCTCCCGGCCTCGCCCCGGTGGCCGCGCGCCTGGCCAAGAAGGGGCTTCCCTTTGTGCAGCAAAGCCCGGACCGTTACCGGGCCTGGATAAAGCCCGCCTCCCAGGCCATCACCTCTTGGCTGACCACCCAACCCAATCCGCCACGGGCCATATTGGGAGTGGGCCAGCCCTGGAGCAGTCTGCTGGCCGCTACCCGTGTAAGCCAAAATACCGGTCTGCCTCTACTGGCCTATTTCAGCGACCCCTGGTACGACAGCCTGGGCCTGAATCGCCCCGTCGATTCTCTTAGCCAAGCACTGCACCGACGCTGGGAGGCTCAAGTGGTGGAACAGGCGGCAAAGCTGCTCTTCCCCTGTCAGGACTTGGCTGAGTTGGTTATGGCCAAGTATCCCCCGGAGCAGTGGGCCAAGATGCGCATCATCCCCCACAGCTTTGACCCTAGCCGCTACCCGGACTTTGCGCCTGACTCGCAAGGGATCAAGTACGTGCGCTTTTTAGGCAGCTTCTACCAGAAGCTCACCCCCCTGCCCTTGTTGCGGGGCCTCAGGCTGGCTCTGGAAGCATCTCCCGCCGCCTTTAAGCAGGTGCGCTTCCAGTTCATTGGCCCGGACTCCGATTATTTTCAGAATGCGCCCGAGTTGAGCGACCTGCCCCAGGGCTTGGTTTCATTTTTACCGCCGGTGCCTTACCAGGAAAGCCTGGACCTCATGGCCGCCTCCCACTCCCTTTTGCTCATCGACCCGGAGATACCCACCTGTCCCCTGCTGCTCTCCAAGCTGGTGGACTATCTGGGGGCCAACCGCCCCCTGTGCGGGGTGTGCACCCAGGGCCACACCCAGCGCCTTTTGGCCGAGCTGGGAGCCTGGAGCGCCCCCTATCAGGAGCCCCAGGCCATTGCCGAGATGCTCATACAGATAGCCGAAGCCCCGTCCCAGCCGGTTCAGCTAGACCAGACGCTGCGCGCCTCCTACTCGGTGCAAGAGGTGGCGGAACGCTTTCAGGCAGTGCTGGACGAGTGACCAGGCTTACCCAACGATAACTTTTTCATCAGAATGTTCTAAAGAGACTGCCTAGGTCTGGGCCATCTCTCGAGCCTGGGCAGCCAGTTTTTGTAGGCGCTGATCCTGGGGATGGCGGGCCAGGGCATCCTTCAGCAGGTCCAGAGCCTCGTGAGCGCGGTCCAGCTTGAGCAGGGCCCGCGCGGCGGCGAGCATGTGCTGGGCTGCTCCCGGCTCCTGCTGCAAGGCACGCCGGGCCAGGGACAAGGCGATCTCGGTGTTGGCCCCTCGCTCCAGGTAAAGCCCGGCCAAACCGCTCATGGCAGCGGCATCACGGGGATTGTATTTTATGGCTTGTTTAAAGGCGGCCTCTGCCTGGCCTCTCTGCCCTGCGGTGGCCAACACCTGGCCCAGGCGGGAATGCACTTCCTTTTTACAATCCTCTTGGGCAGCGGCCCGCTGCAGATAATCCAGGGCCCGGTTGGTCTGTCCCCGGTTCTGGGCCAGGCAGCCAAGCTGGAACAAGGTGTCCGCGTGCTCGGGCTCCAGCTCCAGGCTGCGCTGCAAGCAGACCTGGCCCTCCTGGCGCTCCCCCGAGCGCAGCAAAGCCAAGCCCAGGTTGTAGTGGGTCATGTAATCCTCGGGAGTTACTTCCCGGGCGCGGCGGAAGCACTCGGCCGCCTCATCCATCTGGCCCAAGCGGCCATGACACACACCCAAGGAGTTGAGCACGTTGCTCTCCTCAGCCTGGAGTAAAAGCGCCTTTTCATACTCAGCCACCGCCTCGGCCAGCCGCCCCTGGCCGTAAGCAGCGTCACCGCTGATATTCAGGCTCACCGCATCGCAGATCACCACACTGTAAGGGTCCAGGAAGCCCGCGTGCACCAGGGCCTTGCCCGCGTCATTCAGGGCCTCCACAATGGTGAAGCCCTCTCGGGGATGTGCAGCCACCCCGGCGCGCACCGGACGCCCCCCTTGCTCGCGCATTTTTTCCAGGGTGGCCTGGGCCGCCTCACCAGCCTGGGCGGTGTCCGCTCCGGGCAGCAGCACGGCCAGGGCTTCGGGAGAGTAGCGCCCCAACAGGGCCTTTGGGCCAAAGGCCTCCCGGGCCGCATCGGTAAGCCCGGCCAACAGGGCCTCGGCCCCCAAACGGCCGGTTACCTCGGCCACGTTCTCCAGATCCTCCACCCCCAGCACCACCGTAGCCAGGGGCTCCTCGGCAGCGCACAGAGCGCTATAGGCGGCCATTAGCGAGCGACGCTCCAAGGCCCCGGTGGCCTGCTCCAGGGTCACCGCCACCTCGCCGCCGGGCAGGCTCAGGCTTTGTCGCCGGCCCGGTTCCTGGGCCGAGGCCTCTTGGGCGGGCAGGCGGCGCAGCACATCACCAGGCCGCAAAGGGCTGGCCGGGCGGGCCAGGCTGACCACCTCGGCAAGGGATTCCTCGGCCCCCAGCTTGCTCACCGCCACCTCGGCCTTTATCTCTCCCTGGGCTTGGCCGGGTTCGCGCACCGCCAGGCGGTCGCCCTCGGTGAGCCCATGCATGCGCCCCAGGTTGATCAGCACCCGGTCCAGGGGCATAACCTCCTGCACCCGCCCGGCCCTGTCGGCTATATCCTGGAAGAAAAGCAGATCGTCGAGGCCTACCCGCTCTGCGGCCAGCAAGGCCCTGCCGGCGCGCAACTTCAACAAGGCCGCGGTGTCGCCGGCCGGACCGGCGCCCCGGTGCCCCAGGTGGGCCGCGCCCAGGCTGAGGCTGACTGGCCAGGGGTCGCGTTCCGCTCCTTTGAGGCGTAGCTGGGAGGCGGATTTTTGCAGGGTTTCCGCCGCCCGGCGGGCCTGGTCGGCCGAGCCGGACAGCAGCATGAAAAAGGTCTGGCCCACCCTGGCCAACACCGTGGCTTGGGGTGCGGCCTCGCCGATAAGGCGGGCCAACTCCCGCAACACTTGGTCGCTCAGGTTGCGGCCGTGGCGCTCTTGCCAGCCGGCCAGCCCTTTGGCCCTGATGGCCACCAAGGTAAGGCCCTTGCCGTGATTTTCCTCGTCCAGGGCCAACTTGCCGGTGGGCGGCGCCTCGGTAAGCCGGGCGGCGGCGGAGATAAGGGCCTCGTCCAGGGCGGACTCGTTACCCAGGCCGGTCAAGGCATCGGTCCGGGCAGTCAGCCGGGAGCGTACCAGGGTCAGGCTGGTCTCCACCAGGGCGGACAGAAAAGGCCTTACCTGGTCGGGAAGCTGCTGTTCACTCACCCCATGGGCCGCCAACAGGCCCAGGGGCTTGAGGCCGTCCAGCAACGGTATGAGTAGGCGGCCGCCGGTGCGGTCCAGCACGGCGCGGCCCTTGTTGAGGGCGCCTTGCAACAGCTCCTGGTTGGGCTCGCCAAGGGCGGGCGGAGGCAGCAGATCTATGCGGGCGCAACCCAGGGCCTTGCGAAAAGGCGGCTTGAGGATTTCCTGGCAACGGGTCAGGTCGTGGTAGCTGAGCTGGTGGCGGGCGGTGGTCGGCAAGGGCACGGCCTCAGGCAGCCAAGCCGGCCAGGGCTTTGACGATAACCGCGATGTCATCAGCCACCAGGGTGCGCACGTCCATGAGCAGGTGCCCGTCCTCCAGGCGGCAAATCACCGGAGGATCACCCGCCCTGAGCGCCTGTTCCAGGCGGGTGGGGCTCATGCCCTTTATGGACACCTGCAGCAAACGGGTGCGGGGCGCGGACAGGGGCATGGCTCCGCCGCCCACCCGGCTCACCCCCGGCACGGTGGTCACCTCCAAGCGCTCCAAGCCCAACTTTTTCAGCCGGGCGGCCAAACGATTGGCCCGCTCGCGCAGGCGCTCATAGGGCGTGGTAATCATGGCCAGGGTGGGAATCTCGGCCATGGCCTTTTCCGGATCGCGGTACAGCTCCAAGGTGGCTTCCAAGGCGCCCAAGGTCAGCTTGTCCACCCTGAGCGCCCGGTTGGTGGGGTTCTTGCGGCAGCGCTCCACGTACTCGGCCTTGCCCAGGATGACCCCCGCCTGGGGGCCGCCCAAAAGCTTGTCCCCGGAGAAGGTGACCAGGTCGGCCCCTTCGGCCAGGGCCTCCTGCACCGTGGGCTCCTTGGGCAGACCATAGCGGGAAAAGTCCACCAAACTGCCCGAGCCAAGGTCCTCCATGACTGGAAGATGGTAGCGGTCGCCCAGCTCGCGCAGCTCCTTGAGCGGCACCTCTTTGTGGAAACCCACCACCGCGAAGTTGCTGGTGTGCACCTTGAGCAGCAGGGCGGTATTGGAGGTGATGGCTCCCTCGTAGTCATGTAGATGGGTTTTGTTGGTGGCCCCCACCTCGCGCAGGATGGCCCCGGAGCGGGCCATGACGTCGGGGATGCGGAAGGAGCCGCCTATCTCCACCAACTGCCCCCGGCTGACTACCACCTCACGGCCCGCGGCCAAGGTCTGGAGGCTGAGCAGCACCGCGGCGGCGTTGTTGTTAACCACCAGCGAGGCCTCGGCCCCGGTGAGCTCGCACAGGATACGGTCCACGTGCACGTAACGGCTGCCCCGGGCCCCGGCGTCCAGGTCGTACTCCAGGTTGCTGTAAGTGCGGTTGATATCCAGTAGGCGCTCCAAGGCGCGGCGGGCCAGAAGCGAACGCCCCAGATTGGTGTGCACCACCACCCCGGTGGCGTTTATCACCCGCCTGAGGCTGGGCGCGGCCAAGCGCCGGGCTGCTTCAGCAGCGGCAAGGGCCACCGCCTCGGTGGTCAGATCCTCTGCGGGGATCTGTTCATCAGCCAGCAGGCGGGCGCGCAGCTCATCCAGGGCTTGGCGGGCGCCTTGCACGATCAGGGAGCGATCCACCTCATCACGCAGATCCAGCAGAGCCGGGTGCTCCAACAGGTGGTCCACCTTGGGCAACCGCGCCAACTGCTTTTGATCCGCCATGGGCCCTCCCTAGTTAACCTAGCCTAAAGGTCTTTTACTACTATTACAAATCGCGGCCAGAGGCAAGGTCCTGCCCCCGGTGCAGCCAGAAAAAGCTCAACGCGGCGATGACGATGCAGTGATCGATCTCCCCTGAGGCCACCATGGCGGGTAAGTCATCTATTTTCACCCGAAAAACCTCGATGCTCTCGCCGTCTTCCAAGCGGGGTTCGCCGGGCACCGAATCCACCTGGGCCAAGTAGGTATGGCAGGTGTTGTCAAAAAGGGCCGGGTTGGGGTTCACCTTGCCCAAGAAGGATATCTCCTTGGCCCGGTAGCCGGTTTCCTCTTCCAACTCGCGCACCGCAGCCTCAATGGGCTTCTCGCCTGGGTCTACCAAACCGCCGGGAATCTCCACGGCCCAGTCCTCGGAGCCGTGGCGCCACTGCTTTATGAGCACCACCTCGCCTTCCGGGGTGAGCGGAACGATGTTCACCCAATCACTGGAATGTAGGGTAATGAAGGTAGCGGTGTGGCTGCCCAGACGGCGCCGGCTGCGGGTGACGCTGAGCACCATGTGCTCAAGCACGTTTTCGCTTTCAAGGATTTTCCAGCCGGACAAGATGATGCCTGCCTTTCACGGCGCCGGACGCGGCCGGGCGGCGGGCCGAGTTATTGAATTCCCATCGACGAGCCCACTATCAGGCTCATCAGGCCGGAGATAACCACCCTTTGCACAAAAATAATAGCCAGAATCAGGATAACCGGGGCAATGTCGAACCCACCGAAATTAGTGGGAATTATACGCCTTACCCGCCACAGCACCGGTTCGGTGACCGCGAACAAAAAACGCACGATGGGGTTGCTGGGGTCGGGCCGCACCCAGGTGATCACCGCGGCAGCCACTATAACCCACATATAAGCGCCTAGAATCCAGCTAATAAACTGAAGTATCTTAAGAAAAAAGATCATTATCCTCATCCCGTCCGGCTGCGAAAGGCCTAAGTTCTAGGATAATAGTGATTGCCCGCGTCCAGCCTGTCAAGCCCGGCAGCCGGTAAGTTTTAAGCGCTCCTAATATTTGTCCAGAAAACAGCATAAAGTCAGGATTTGTTTTGCTTTCGGGCACATGCCCTACCCTTGAGTTTGTAAAACTGACTTGTTATACTGTGTAGCCAACAGCAGAGCAATACATTCCCGTACCACGGTGCCCTATGGGTTATAGGGTTGCGTGGAGGGTGGGAGATACCAACCATGAAAAGCAAACGCCTGGTGATGGTTTTTGGTTTGGTGGCCGCCTTGGCCCTGGGTCTGGCCCTGGCGGTACCGGCCGAAGTGACCAAACCCGAAGAGTGTCTGGACAAAAACCTCTGCGCCGAACAAATGCGTTACGGCAAGCAAGCCTTTGCCCGCGGTGCCTACAGCACGGCCAAGGCCTACTTCAAGCAGGCGGTAGTGGCGGACCCCTCTTCGGCCACGGCCTGGGCTTTCTACGATCTGTCCATCATGTACGACGTGGCCATGCAAGTGCAAAAAGCGGGTCAGGTCAAGGTTTCCGGCGCACCCGTGCCGGGCGCCGCCCCCCAGACAACCCCCGGAACCGCCAGCTCTACTGCAGCTCCGCCTCCGCCCGCACCTCAGTCTTCTCCCAAGCCGGCCATCATCATAGACGATGAAGGCTGCTAAAGGTATGTCCCAGGGCGGCCCAAACTAAAGGATTTTCGAGGCGGGGGAAGAAAAGCTTCCCCACGCCCCAAGGTCATAACTTAACCGCATCATCTATCACGGAGGTAGGCGAGATGAAGAAGTTTGTGGTGATTTTGATGGCCGTGGCCTTTGTGGCGACTTGCGCCACGGCGGCTCTGGCCGGCAACCCCCTGAAAGCCAACGAAAAGGCTTTCCACAAAGAGGTCACCAGCTGGATTCCCAAGGACAAACTCGTGACCACCAAGCAGCTGCATGCCAAGTGGATGGAGGTCCTGGCGGGCAAGTCCAAGGCCATCCTGCTGGACGTGCGCACCCATCCCGAGTTCGACGCCTTCCACATTGAGGGCTCCAGCCACATCCACGCCGGCCATATGTACACCATCCCCAAGAAGATCAAAGATCCCAACGCTGAGATCTATGTCTATTGCCGCACCCAGCATAGGGCCGGCTACATTGCGGGCATCCTGTACAAGTACGGCTACAAGAACGTCTACTACGTGACCAAGGAAGGCAAGATTCCTGGTGGCGTGGTCGGTTGGGCCGCCCTGGGTTATCCCTTTGTGAACTACTTCTACGGCCAGATGCAGATCCTCCAGTACATGAAGCAGGGTTCCTGGTCCGAGCGCAACTGCGGCAACTACATTCGTGAGTTCAGCAACCAGCGCGGCGAAAAGTGCGGTCTGAAGACCCTGAAGTAGCTATCGGCTGAGCACAGTCCCCAAGGGGAGCCGCGCAAAAGCGGCTCCCCTTTTGTGTTACAACTCTACAATCCCAAAGCGGCCCTATTGTGGTAGCCTTGCCTAAAAGCAGCAGGAGCAGCAACATGGCTATAAAAGATCTCAGAGCGGACGCGGACTTGATAATCAAGGCGGCCCTCGCCTCGGTCGATCCCTTTGGCGCGGTCACCCAAACACTTAAGCTCGATGGCGACCAACTAACCATCGGCGAACAGTCCCTGGACTTGGGCGGCTTTAAACGCATCGTCGTGGTGGGCGCGGGCAAGGCCGGGGCACCCATGGCCCAGGCGGTGGAGCAGGTTTTGGGAGATCGTATCGGCACGGGCCGGGTGGTGGTAAAAGACGGCCACGGCTCGCCCACCGAGGTTATCCAGATCATGGAGGCCAGCCACCCGGTGCCCGACGACCGGGGGGTGGAGGCCGGGCGCAGCATCGCCAACCTGGTGCGCGAGGAGGCCGCGCCCGACACCTTGTTCCTGTGCCTGCTTTCCGGTGGAGGCAGCGCCCTGCTGGTGGCCCCGGCTGACGAGGTCTCCCTGGCCGACAAGCAGCAGACCACCCGCCTGCTTCTGGCCAGCGGGGCGGACATCGCCGAGATCAACGCCATCCGTAAACACCTGAGCCAGCTCAAGGGCGGCAACCTGGCCCGCCTGGCCGCGCCGGGAAGGCTGGTGAGCCTGATCATCAGCGACGTGGTGGCCGACCGCCTGGACGTCATTGCTTCCGGCCCCACGGTGGCCGACCTATCCACATGGGAAGAATGCCGGGACATCCTGGTGCGCTACGGCATCTGGGACCAGGTGCCCACGCCGGTGCGCCAACGCATCGAGCAAGGCCTGGCCGGAGAGATTGCAGACACCCCCAAGCCTGGCGACAGCGCCCTGGCGGGAGTGACCAACCTCATAGTCAGCAGCAATCGCATGGCCGTGGACCAGGCCTTGGGCCAAGCCGAGAAGCTGGGCTACGCGCCTCTACTCCTAAGCACCACCATTGAGGGCGAAACCAAGGACGTGGCCCGCATGCACGCGGCCATGGCCAGAGAGGTCATCGCCAGCGGCAATCCCTTGCCCGCCCCCTGCTGCCTGCTCAGCGGCGGGGAGACCACGGTCACCCTGGGCGAGGAGCCCGGCACCGGTGGGCGCAACATGGAGTTCGCTCTGGCCGCGGCCCTGGACCTGGATGGTTTGCCCGGCGTGCTGGCGGTATCCGTGGGCACTGACGGTACTGACGGCCCCACCGACGCGGCCGGGGCCTGGGCCGACGGCCACAGTGTGGCCCGTGGCGCCGGGCAGGGCCTCAAGGCGCGGCGTTTTCTGGAGCGCCATGATGCGTATAACTACTTCAAGCCTTTGGACGATTTGATCATCACCGGACCTACGCGCACCAACGTCATGGACCTGAGGCTCATGCTGGTGACCGGCGCTGGGGAGGAAACTGCTTGAGCCCCCCCCTGCTGAGCATTGACGACCTGACCACGGTGTTCGACTCCGAGGCCGAGCCCATCGTGGCCGTGGACGGCCTCAGCCTGACCGTGGCCCCAGGCGAGATCGCAGGCCTGGTGGGCGAAAGCGGCTGCGGCAAGTCGCTCACCGCCCTGAGCGTCATGGGCCTGTTGCCCCCGCCGGGGCGGGTAGCCGGGGGGCGTATCCTGTTCCAAGAGCACGACCTGCTCAACATGAGCCAGGCCCAGATGCGCCGCCTCAGGGGCGAACAGATATCCATGATCTTCCAGGAGCCCATGACCTCCTTGAACCCGGTGTTCACCGTGGGCCGCCAGATCGCCGAAGAAATCACGGTGCACGAGGACATCTCCAAGCGGGCCGCCTGGCAGCGAGCGGTTGAGATGCTCAAAAAGGTGGGCATCCCCGAGCCCGCCACCCGAGCCAGGGCATACCCCCACCAGCTCAGCGGAGGCATGCGTCAGCGGGTAATGATCGCCATGGCCCTGGCCCTGGACCCACGGCTACTCATCGCCGACGAGCCCACCACCGCCTTGGACGTGACCATCCAGGCCCAGATACTCACTCTGATGCGCCATCTGCAGGGCGAGACCGGGGCGGCGGTGCTACTGATTACCCACAACCTGGCCGTGGTGGCTCAGACCTGCTCCCGGGTTATGGTGATGTACACCGGCCGCCTGGTGGAAGACGCGCCGGTAGATGAGCTGTTTGACCACCCCCTGCACCCCTACACCAGGGGGCTGTTGGCCTGTCTGCCCGCCCGCTCCCCCCGGCCGGGGCAAAAGCTGCCCACCATCGGAGGCATCGTGCCGCCTTTGGGCAACCTGCCCCAGGGCTGCGCTTTCAGCGACCGCTGTCCCGAGGCCTTTGAACCGTGCCGCCAAGCCGAGCCGGCCCTCAAAGAGGTGGCGCCTGGCCATTCGGTGCGCTGCTATCTGCACCACGACCAGGCCAGGAAACCCCGGAGGCTGGCGGCATGAGCCAGGCAGCTCCCCTTATGGCCCTGGAAGGCCTGAGCAAGTTCTTCAAGGTGGGCGCGGGCTTCATGGGCATTGAGCGCCAGACGGTGCATGCGGTGGACGGAGTGGACCTGGCCGTAGAGCCCCACGAGGTCTTGGGCCTGGTGGGGGAAAGCGGGTGTGGCAAATCCACCTTGGGCCGCCTGGCCTTGGGCCTGCTCAAACCTACCACCGGCAGAGTGCTCTTCGAAGGCCAGGACGTTACCTCTCTGGACCGGGCGGGCTGGAAGGCGCTTCGCCGTCAGATGCAGGTGATCTTCCAAGACCCGGCCACCTCTCTGAACCCGCGCCTCAACGTGGGTTCCATCCTGGCCGAACCTCTGCTGATTCACGGCTTGGCCACCCGCCAAGAGGCCAAGCAGAAAGTTGGCGAGTTGCTCAGCGAGGTGGGGCTAAGGCCCGAGCACGCCCGGCGCTATCCCCACCAGTTCAGCGGAGGCCAGCGCCAGCGCATCGGCATTGCCCGGGCATTGGCCCTTCGGCCCAAGCTGGTGGTGGCCGACGAGCCGGTGAGCGCCCTGGACGTGTCCATCCAGGCCCAGGTGCTCAACTTGCTCATGGAGCTCAAAGAGAACTTCGGCCTGACCTACATCTTTGTGGCCCACGATTTGTCCGTGGTGCGCCACGTGTCCACCCGGGTGGCGGTTATGTATTTGGGCAAGGTAATGGAGGTGGGCCCGGCTGAGGT
>JAHLLJ010000245.1 GCA_020444205.1 Deltaproteobacteria bacterium
TCTTACTTGTCGTACTTGTCCAGCATTTGTATGAGCTTCTTGGCCGAGGCAGGGATCGAGGCCTTTTGCTCCACCAGGATCTGCTTGGCAGTGTAATCCTTGCCGTAGAAAGCCTTGGTGCGCGCCTTGTCGAACTCCAGGCCGGCGCCGTCCAGGGAAACCCCGGCAAAGGCGCCCGCGCTCATGGAGTAGGAGTAGATGTCGCTGTCCTTGCCGGCGAAGGTGCTGCCGCCGGTGGCGGAGCGGCCCACGGGGCCGGCGGCCACGGTGGCGTCGCCGCCCAGCTTGGCGTGGCCCTTGAGGATGCCGTCAAGACCGTTCTGGGTCATGATCATCATCATGAAGTCGGTGGAGGACGCACCGATCTGCAGGCCCACGCTGGCCCCGGCCATGGTGTAGAAGGCCGGTCCGGTCCAGGAGCCGTTCTTGGTGCGGGACAGGATTACGCCGGTGCCGCCTTGGCCGCCGATGATAAAGCCGGCTTTAAACACCCCCGGGAATATGGCCACGGCTTTGGCCTTTTTCAAAAGGTCGCGGGCCACGCCCTTGTCCTCGGCACCCATCATTTTCTGGACCACCACCGAGGCTTCATCGACCTTCAAAACCGCATCGTCTTTTTCCCCAGCTAGAGCCGGGACAACCGCCACCGCGACCAGCAAGGCGAGGCTGGCCAACAGGCAGGTAAGGGCACTGGTGTGCTTGCGCATCTCTAAATCCTCCATTGTCGTTTTTGGATTGCCCCCGTGGAGCCCCCACAGGTGCGGTTTGTTTAGGTTCTTCGTCCTATGTAATTTACGATACGCGTCTTGAGCGGTGGAAAGCAAAAAAAATATGACTAAAAATTAGGTGTTATTTCAGCCATTCCCAGGGAGAACCCGGGCCGGATGCGTCCGTGGGCAGGCTTAACAGGGCGCACAAGGAGGGGAAGATGTCGTAAAGGCGGGCGCCGTGGATTTCCCGTCCAGCCTGGCCCAGGCGGCCGCCCGCGGCCGGGGCGGCGATGAGCACCCCCTCTTGGGCGTGGTTGGCCCCGTCCGGGCCGGAGTCGTTGCCCTGGGTGAAGATGGTCTTCTCATCGGGCCAAACCGTGGCCAAGGCCCGCCAGCCCAAGCCACCGGGATAGAGAATGAGCTCTGGGGGCAGACCCTTGGTTTCGCGGTAGGTATCTGGGGGGCGAAACACCCGGTTGCCCAGGGGCCGCCCGTCCGGCCCGGCCATGGCCTCAAGCTCGGCGCTCAGGCGGGCGAGTAGGGCCGGGGCCTTGGATGGCGGCACCGCGCCCTGGGGCTCGCGTCCGGCCAGGTTCAGGTAGATGCGGCCGTAATACCCGCCATCGGCCCAGACCCGGGTGCGGGGCCAGTCCACCATCTCTGGACTAAGGGGCTTCGGCTCGGCGGGCGGCTGCTTGAGAGTGAGATAGCCCTTGTCGCGCAGCCATTGATTGATGGCCAGGCCGCCCTCCAGGGGCCGGGCCCCATGGTCGCTGACCACCAGCACCAGGGTGTGGGGCTCCAGGCAGGCCAAGAGCTCGCCCACCAGGGAATCCAACAGGCGATAGTGGGCGGCCACCTTCTCCGTTTCCTCCCAAAAGGCATGCTGCAAGCGGTCCGGGGACATCTCCACCATCATGAACAGGTTCGGCTGGTACAGGCGGTAGAGCCCTTGGGCCACGGCAAAGCGCCGCCGGGCCATGGTCTCCAGTTGGCCGTACAACTTTTCCCGGGGGGCGGTGCGGAAGTTTTTCACGTCAAAGAGGTACTCGCCCCCGGCCCAGCGCTCCAAGCGGGGAAGCAGGGTGGGGGGCCACACCCCTTCTGTGGCTTCCGGCGGGGTGAGGGGGCCACTGACCATGGCCCCCTTTATTTGCGCGGCGGGATAGGTCAGGGGCCAGCCCAGCACCACCGAGGTGAGCCCGGCATTGGTGGCCAGGTCCCACAAGCGCGGCGCCTGAACCCAATCAGCGGCAGCGGTTTGCAGGGGGCCGTAGGTGGGCTCGCGGCGGTTGCGGAAGCCGTAGATGCCCAGTTGGCCGGGGTCTTGGCCGGTGGCCATGCACATCCAGGCGGGCACGGTAATGGGCGGGATGGTGCTGGTGAGCCTCCCCCAGCGGCCCCGGGACATGAGCCCTGCAAGATTGGGCAGGCTGCCCGCGAACCGGTCAAAGGCCAGGGAGGGCTCCAGGCAGTCCAGTCCGATCACCGCCACCTTGGGGCGGCTCATGGGCGCTCCTGTTGGTTGGCGGCCAGGAAGCGCTCGAGCTGGGCCTGGTAATAGCCCAGGCGCTCGCTGGGCTTGGCAGCCAAGGCGGCGCGGGCGGCGGCCACCGCCTTGCCCGGGTCTCCGGCGGCATAGTAGGCCTCGGCCAGGGTGTCCCAGATGTGGGGCATCGGGGCCAGGGCCACCGCCTTTTGGGCCAGATTCACCGCCTGACGCGGGCGGCGCAAAGACTCGTCGCGGGCCGTGGCCCAGAACCAGGCCAGGCTGTTGAGCACCTCGGGATCCCTGGGGGCCAGGGCCGCCGCGCCCTGGAGCAGGGTCAGGGCCCGGTGTTCGTCGCCCCGCTCAAAGAGCAGGATGCCCATCTGCATGCTCAGGCGCGGGTCATGGGGCCGCCGCTGCAGCTCGCTGATCAGGATGCGTTCCAGGGTGGCCTGCTTGATTTGCTTGTCCAGGCCCAACCCCTGCACCGCGAAGCCTCCGGCGATAACCAGGCACAGGCCCAGGAAAAACACCATCAGGCCCCGGCGGATAAGCCCGGCCTGGGCCGCGATGCGCCTGGGGTCGGCCTGGGCCGCCTGAAGGGCTCGCACCCGCTGGGCGATGGAAAAGTGATGCCAGGAAGGCACGTCGCGGGTGTTGCCCGACATCATGGCGATCTTTTCCAGGGAGGCGGCCAGGGGCTCGGCCTCGCCCATGACCCTCAGAGCGAAAAAGTCGGCCTGGCGCTCGAAGTGGCGCATGAAAAAGCCCATGACCAGGCGCAGGTACACGATGAGCAGGGCCACCAGGGGCAGGGCGGGCAGGATGCTGAGGGCTCCGCCCGCGCCGTCGGAGCCCAGGATATCCAGGCCCCAAGAGCTGCCCGCCAGCCACCACACCAGGCCGCTCATCATCAGGGCCATGGGCTCGGCCAGGGCATAGGCGGCCAGGAACAGGCCCGCGAAAAACATGAGGTAAAACCACAAATGCCGGTGCGTCACGTGGCCCGCCTCGTGGGCCACCACCGCGGCCAGCTCCCGGTTGTCCAGGGACTCGGCCAGGGCCGGGGTGATGAGCAGATAGCGCAGCCGGGGCAGCAGGCCCAGGATGCCCGCGGTGAGCAGCCGCCCGCCCATGAGCGGCCAGGAGAGGATGCCGCCTACCGACACCCCGGTGTGCTCCAGCACCATCTCCGACACCTGGCGCACCCGGCCGGGCCCCAGGGGCGAGCAGCCCCACCAGTATTTGACCAGCACCGGGAAGAACAGGGCCAGACAGGCCACAAACACCAGCAAGTAGACCAGGTTGCCCGGCCCGGTGTTCAGCCAGGCCCCGGCCGCGGGCCAGGCGTGGCTGATGAGGTCCTGCACCAGGCTGACCGCGAACCAGGGGAAGATCACCGGGGCCACCAGGCGAAGCTGGCCGCCGAGGTAGTCGCGCCTGCCCAGGCCCTCCAGGCTGGCCATGCGCTCCACGCGGTGGGCGGCGCTCCACACCACTGCCAACAAAAGCAGGTACAGGCCCAGGGCAGCCACTCCCCTGAGGCTCTCCCAGTCAGCCATGCCCGGCCAGGAGAGCAGGTGGGCCTTTAGCTCGGCCAAGGTGATGATGGCGATGAGGCAGGCGATGGCCGCCAGGTGGAGCTTGGTTACCAAGCGGCGGCCCGCCTTGGCCGGGTCCGCCGGGGGGCGGGGGCCGCTAAGGCGGCTCTGGAACATGCGCACCGACAGGTGGACCACCAACCACAGCAAGGCGGCCAGGGCGGCCGAAGCCAGATAGCTCTCCAACGCGCTGAGCTGGGGCGGGCCGGGTTGGTAGGCCTCGAACACGGCCATGACCAGGATGAAGGCTATGATCTGGGCGAAAAGCATGGCGCCTCTGGGCAGATAGAAAAAAAAGCGAGGCCCGGACTTCATATGCCCGGACCTCGCCTTAGCGTTTATAAAGTGGCGGAGAGAGAGGGATTCGAACCCTCGGTGGAGCTTTTAACCCCACAC
>JAHLLJ010000246.1 GCA_020444205.1 Deltaproteobacteria bacterium
CGCCGTTTTTGCAGTGGGACTCCACCAGCTCGGCGACGTCGGTCTCCTCCAGGTTCACGTAGAAGATGCCCTCGGGATAGGTCACCATCACCGGGCCCAGGGCGCAGAAACCGTTGCACCCGGTCTCGATGACCGCTATTTCACTTTCCAGGCCCTGTTTGGCTATCTCGGCCCTCAGGGCGTCCATCACCGCGATGCTTCCCGCGGCCTGGCACCCGGTGCCCCCGCAGATAAGCAGGTGCATCCGCTCGGTGCCCACCCCGGGGCTGCCGTGGCGCAGGGCCTGGGCTTGTTGCGATTTCTGCTGTATTTCAGCTAGATCACTAATGCTGATCTGGGACATGCATGCCTCCCCCGAAGCGGCTGAAGCGATTTATTCGTAGCTTTCCACCAAATCCACGATTTTGTCGGCCATGACCTTGCGGTGGGTGTCCATGTCGGCCACCACCACCGGGGCCACGCCGCAGGCCCCCAAACAACGCACCTGCTCCAGGGTAAAGCGGCGGTCTTCGGTGGTGGAGTCCACCGGAATGTTCAGGTGGCGTTCCAGGCGCTCCAAGACCTCCTTGCCGCCGCGCACGTAGCAAGCGGTGCCCATGCACACCCGGATGGTGTGGCGGCCGCGGGGCTCCATGGAGAAGAAGGAGTAAAAGGTGGTTACCCCGAAGACCTCTTGGCCGGGCACCCCCAGCTTGTCGGCGATGTGCTCTTGCACCGGCACCGGCAGGTAGCCCACCACCTCTTGGCATTTTTGCAAAACCGGGATCAGGGCGCCGGGCTTGCCCCGGTGGGCTGCGCAAATCTCATCGATCCTGGTAAGCATCTCCGGGGTGACGTCCTCGGGCATGCTAACCGGGGTCAAATCATAGGCCAGACTCATGGCCGACTCCTTGGGCATATGTGAAAGCTATATAAAGACAGCAGGATACGGCTTACTACCGGCTTTCTGCCGGGCATTAGTTTGAATAGCACAGGCCATAGGAGCAGGCAAGAATTTTATCCCATCACACCCCAGGCCAGTAGGGCGGCCACCTCTCCCAGCTCGATGGCCGCGCCCAGGGTGTCGCCGGTGACCCCGCCGATGCGCCGCCAAAACCACAGGGCCAAGACCAGGCCCAAAAGCAGCACGGCCAGGGAAGCCACCGCGCCGGCCAAGCCGCCGGCCAACAGGGCTATGGCCAGGGCGCAAGCCCCGCACATCATGTCGGGCCACATGGTGCTCTCCTGGGCCATGGCCCCGCCCAGGCCTTGCCCGGGCCGGGCCGGGGGCATGAGGCCGGCCAGGATACCGGCCAGGGCCCTGCCCAGAGCTGGGGCCGCCACCAGAGCGCCCCATAGTGAGGCTCCGGACAGGGAGGCCAGGGCCCCGAACTTCATGAGCATCACCCCGGCCAAAGCAGCCACTCCAAAGGAACCGAGGCGGGTGTCCTTCATGATCTCAAGGGCGCGTTCCCGGCTGGTAGTGTGCACCAGGGCGTCGGCAGTGTCGGCCACGCCGTCGTAGTGCAGGAAACGGGTGAGAGCCCCCCACATAACCACCAGCACAGCGGCCAATGCCAAAGGCGGCACCTTGAAGCCCAACAGCCAGGCCGTACCAGCCAAAACCAGGCCCAACAGCCCGCCCACCACCGAATACCAGGCCCGGGAACGGGCCAGATCCAGGGAATCGGCCCGTAGCCCGGAGTTCACCGTGGCCACGGTGAGGAACTGCAAAGCCAGCAGGAAGCTCTTCATAATTTATTCTTGATGCCCGGTGACCCCGGCGTCGGCAAAGGTGGCCATCTCGTTGTAAATGGCCACCGCCGCCCGGAGCACGTTCAGGGCCAGGGCCGCGCCGGTGCCTTCGCCAAGGCGCAGGTTCAGGCTTAGGATGGGGGTGAGGCCCAGGGTTTCGAGCTGCACCTGGTGGCCGATCTCCACCGAGCTGTGGCCCGCGATAAGATAGTCTTTGACCGCCGGGGCCAGGCGCGAAGCTACCAAAGCTCCAGACCCCGCTATAAAGCCATCCAGGATCACCGGCACGCCCTGAGCCGCGGCCTCCAGGATGTAGCCGCAGATGGCCGCGATCTCCAAACCGCCAACCGCGGCCAAGGCCTCCAGGGGTTGGTCGGCCGAAGGCTTATGCAGAGCCAAGGCCTGCTCGATAATCTTGATTTTCTGCACCAGGCCGGTCTCGTCCAGCCCGGCCCCCCGGCCGGTGACCGCGGCCACCGGCTGGCCGCAAAACACCGAAGTGAGCGCCGCGCAAGGGGTGGTGTTGCCGATGCCCATGTCGCCGGGGATAAGCAAGTCGTGTCCCTCGGAAATGAGCCCGGCCGCCGTCTGGGCCCCCACCTCGATGGCCTGGCGGGCCTGCTCCAGGGTCATGGCCGGCTCTTCCATGAGGTTGGCCGTGCCCTTGATCACCTTGGCCTTGATCAGGCCGGGGGTGTCGTCAAAGTCATAGTTGACTCCCACGTCCACCACCCTCACCTGGGCTCCGGAGTGACGCGCCAGCACATTGATTCCCGCGCCTCCCTCCAAAAAATTGAACACCATCTGAGGGGTCACCTCGGCGGGATAGGGGCTAACCCCGGCCTGGGCCACGCCATGGTCAGCCGCAAACACGGCCACCGCTGCCAGTGGCTGGGCCAGTTGGGCGGTGCCGCGAATCTCGGCCAGGCGCCGAGCCAGCTTTTCCAGGTCTCCCAAGGCACCCAGGGGCTTGGTCAGGTCATCCAGGTGGGCCTGGGCCGCCTCGCCCGCGCTGGGGTCCAGGGGTTTTATGCGCAGGGTGATGTCTTCCAAGGTGCTCATTGCTTCTCCAAAATCATTAAAGTGGCAACGGTCCGCCCTTGAGGGCCAAAGGCAGACCGGCGGTAATCAATAACACTGCATCGCAGGCGCGGGCCAGACGCTGGTTCAGAGAACCGGCCAGGTCGCGCCAGCGGCGGGCCAGGGCGTTCTCGGGCACAATGCCCAAACCGACCTCATTGGCCACCAGAATAATCCGGGCCTCAAGACTGGGCAATAGCCCGGTCAAGGCCTCACCCCGAGCGCTCACTTGCTCGTCGTCCAGCTCAGCCCCCAGCACCAGGTTGCTCAGCCACAGGGTGAGGCAATCCACCAAGAAAACGGTGTCCGGGCCGTCGGCGTCCTTGAGGGCCGCCTCCAGTCCCAGGGGTTCCTCCAGGGTGGACCAGGCATCTCCCCGGTCGGCCTGGTGCCGGGCAATGCGCTTGGTCATCTCCTGGTCATGGGCCTGAGCCGTGGCCACGTAAACCAACCGTCCGCCCCAGCCCTCGGCCAAGGCTTGGGCATAGGAGCTCTTGCCGCTCTTGGCCCCGCCCAGGATGAGAACGCTATGGGTTGCGGGGCTCATTTACTCTGAGGGTCCTTGCTGCCCTTGATGGGCCTATGGTCCACCACCCTATAGTCCACTGGAGGTTCATAAGCGAACATCTGTGGCGTGGTGACGGGATTTATTTGCAGATTGCTGAAGCTGTAGGCGGTGCGGTCACCCACCAGATTGTAGATGACAAAGCCGCGCAGGGCCAAGTCGTCCTTGGCAAAGATCAACACCAGCTCCTTGAGGTCGGCCCGGCGGTGGCGGGGCTCCAAGGATAGCAGCAGGCTACCCTCCGGCGCGGCCTTTGCCTCCTTGACCGAGGCCTGCCCCACCTTGTAGTCCATCTCCAGGCTGGCCAACCCGCCCAAGGCGTCCAATAGCGAGGTGAGCCCGCTGGTGAACTGGCTGAGAGGGTAGAGGTCGGCTTGCTTGCGCTGGGGGCGCACCCACCAGGCGGCGTCGCCACCGGTGATTATCATTTCCTGGCGCGGGGCCGCCTGCTCCAGGCGCAGCTTCAGGGGCCGGGCCCAGACCAGACGGCCTGAGCCGGTAACCTTGCGCCCGCCGCTCTGGGCCCCCAGGGACACGAAGTTGCTGGCCCGCTTATAATCCGCGGCCAGGCTCTGTACCTTCCGGTAGCGCTCCTGCACCCGCTGGGCCAGCAGGGAGGGAGACTCGGGTTGCTGGCTGGTGGTGGCCAAGGCCACGCCCTGCCCCAACAGCAGCAACACGGCCAGTGCCGCTAAAATCCTTATGCTGATAGCTCGCACCATTCGCCTTAATCCCGCATCAACACTTGGCGGGGTTTGGAGCCCTCGCTGGGCCCCACGATTCCGTCGCGCTCCATCTGCTCGATGAGG
>JAHLLJ010000247.1 GCA_020444205.1 Deltaproteobacteria bacterium
GGGATATGCTACAAAAGTACAAGCGGCGGCGGTGCCTCTCGCACCAGCCGGCCGATCCATCCTGTAACTACCGCACCGCCGCTCCCAAGGCATAATGAACCGCGAGCCGTGGTCTGGCCCTGCCAAGGGCGTACGGCGTCGCGTGACGGACTATAGGAAAATTAGCTTTCTTCTCGGCGTGTTGACGCCGTGAGGAAAGCCTTGGCCGTGTCTTTCTTGCCTGGGAGCCTATGCCAGCGTCCAGCCAACCACAGATTGTGGCCCCCCTCCCCAGCTCCGGGGACACCTACGCCCGCTTCCTCCAGTGGCTGGTGGCCCATCAGGATGAGATCATCGACCAGTGGGTGGAACGCCTCACCCTGATGTCGCCCTCCTACCGTCGCCGGCCCACAGCCGAGCTTTTTCAAACGGTTACCGAGGCCTTCCGGGCCAATCTGGAGGCCTTGGAAAGCGGCAACCTGGAGCGCATCGACCGCTTCATCGATTTCATCACTGAAAAGCGTCTGCACGCGGGCTTTCCCCTGTCGGACGTGCAAAAGGCCTTTGAGCTGTTTAGGGAGCTGGTGGTCACCCGCTTGTGCCGCGAGGAGTTGGCTCCTATGCTCCCCCGGTGTTTGCCCCGCATAAACTCCTGTTTGGCTTACACCATCCACCGTTTTTCCGATTGCTTCCAGGGCATGCACGAACGCTATCTGCGTCAGCACGCCCACCAACTGGAGCGACAGGTGAGCGCCCGCACCGCCGAGCTGGCTGAGAGCGAAAGACGCTACAAGGCGCTGGTGGACGAGATAAACGATGGCTACTTCATCGTGCAGGGCGAACGCATCATGTTTGCCAATCAAACCTTTTGCCAAATGCATGGCGCTGAAATCGAGGGGGTTTTGGGCCAGCGTTTTTCCGATTTCGTGATCTCCGAGGATCGGGCCCTGGTCATGGGCGCGGTGTGGGAGGCCATGGCCAAGCGTTCCGGTGGCGGGCAGGTGGAGTACGACCGTGCCGGGTGCCCCGAGGACAACGCAGCCACGGAGATCAAGTTCAGGGTGGTGGACCTGGGTCAGGGGCCGGTGACCATAGGAGTGTGCCGGGATATAAGCCAGCGGGTGGCCATGGAAGCCACCATCCGCGAGCATGAGCGCATGGCCTATGTGGGCAACGTGGCTGCCTCCCTTTCCCATGAAATTAGAAATCCCTTGTCCACCTGCACCCTCAACATGCTCATTCTCAACCAAAAGCTGGATCTGGGCGGCTTCGACCGCCGCCGCCTGGAGCTAACGGTGCGCGAGCTCACCCGTTTGGAAGACATCCTGCGCCAGCTATTGGACCTGGCCCGGCCGCTGAGCCTTAACCGGCGCCCGTCCCATCTACCCCAGGTGGCCAAGGATTGCCTGGACCTGTTGGCCAGCAAGATGCACGCCCAGGGCATAAAACTCTACCAGCGCCACGCCAAGGGCATGCCCCCTTTGGAAGTGGACCCGGACAAAATAGAGCAGGCCCTGCTCAACCTTTTGCTCAACGCCATAGAGTCGGTGGATTCCGGTGGGCGCATAACCGTGTGGACCCGGCAGGTGAGCGAGGCCCAAGAAAGGTGGGCCGAGCTGGGGGTGCACGACAACGGGCCGGGCATCGACCCCAAGCTCAAGGAAAATCTTTTCGCCCCCTTTGCCACCAACAAAATCTACGGCACCGGCCTGGGCCTGAGTAACGTGAAGAGGGTGGTGGAGGCCCACGGCGGCAAGGTTCTGGTCAAGAGCCGCCCCGGGCTGGGGGCTACTTTTATGTTGAGGCTGCCGTGGACAAGCTGAACGAAATCCTGCTTATCGAGGACGATCACGCTCTGCGCGAATCCCTGGAGATGTTTCTGCAGGAAAAGGGCTGCCGGGTGGCCAGCGCGGCCACCGGCGAGGAAGGCCTGCGCCTTTGGCGGGAAATATCGCCCCAGGTGATTATCCTGGACGTGCGCTTGCCGGACATTTCCGGCCTGGAGATGCTGCCGCGCATCACCCGCCAGGACCCGGAAGTCAAAGTGATCGTCATCACCGCCTTTCACGACATGGAAACCACCATCGAGGCCATGCGCCTGGGGGCTTATGACTACTTGCGCAAGCCCATCAAGGTGCACGAGCTGGACCGGGCCATAGACAAGGCCATGCACATCGCGGTGGCCACCCGGGACAGCCGCCCAGTGGTGGGCCACGACCAACCGCCCGACCCGCGCAACCGCATCATAGGCGACACCCCGGCCATGCACTCCATCTACAAGACCATAGGCCTGTTATCGCGCAACCAGGCCTCGGTGCTGATCATGGGCGAGACCGGCTGCGGCAAGGAGCTCATTGCCCGGGTGATCCACGACTCCTCGCCCAACCGAGAGGAGCCCTTTGTAACCGTGGACTGCACCACCCTGCTGGACAACCTGTTGGAGTCGGAGCTGTTTGGCCACGCGCGGGGGGCTTTCACCGGCGCGGTGGAGGCTAAGAAGGGCCGCCTGGAAATGGCCGGGCAAGGCACCATCTTCTTTGACGAAGTGGGCGATCTGCCCCTGCCTTTGCAGGCCAAGCTGCTCCGGTTCCTGGAGTACCGCGAGTTCACCCCGGTGGGTAGTAACCGGGTGCACCGCTCCCAGGCCCGCATCATCGCGGCCACCAACCAGGACCTGGAAGCCATGGTCCAGGCCAAGAGCTTCCGCCAGGATTTGATGTTCCGCCTCAAGGTGGTGAGCATCAAGGTGCCGCCCCTCAGGCGGCGCCTGGCCGACCTCACCGAGCTGGTGCACTTTTTCTTGTTCCAGATAAACCAGGAGCTCAACACCAGGGTCACCAGGGTGGAGCAAGCGGCCTTGGACCGGCTCAGGGAGCATCCCTGGCCGGGCAATGTGCGCGAACTGCGCAACGTGCTCACCAAGGCGGCCCTGGAGTCTCGCGGTGCGGTGCTTTTGGCCGATGCGGTGGACGCGGCCCTGGACGCCGCCGGAACTGGAGCCCCCGGCGAGGCCGAGCTGCGCAGCCTGGACGAGATGGAGCAGGAGCACATCGCCACCACCCTGGACCAGACCGAGTGGAACATCTCCGCCGCCGCCCGCTCCCTGGGGGTGTCGCGTCCCACCCTGCGCAAACGCATGGCCCGCTACGGGCTCAAGCGCCCGGTCTGAGCCCCGCGGCCGTTCCAACTGGAAAGCCCTTTTCCAGGCAACTAGCAAAAGGCTTTACTCCCGCTGGGTCTCGCGTTCTTCCGCCTTGACATGCCTCTGAGCGGCTTTTGACGTGATGCCGGAAGGTTGGCTGGGCCGGGCCCTCAAGAGGCCGGTTGCGGCACGCACCTTGCAGCCCCAACCGGTGTGAAGAACTCACACTATCCGGTAAACGGGCATGAATAGTACCCGAACCCTACAAGACGCACGCCAAAGATACATCCGCAAAGTGCTGGCCCACACCAAGGGCGACATAGAACAAGCCAGCCGCATCCTGGGAATAACTCCGGCGGCCTTGACCAACTTGTTGCGTCAACAAGAGGCCTCGCCGTCCGGGGAAGAGAAGCGGTCTTTGTCTGAACCCAAACAAGGGTGGGAGCATGAAAAAGAAACTTAGGTTGTTTATGGCGCTGGCAGCGATGCTGGCTTTGTTGCTGCCGGCCAGCGCGGCCCTGGCGGCCGAACCCATCGTGCTGGGGTGCCCGCTGTCCACGGCCTTCCTCTATGGCTGGGACGCCGAGCGGGCCATCAACCTGGCGGTGGAGGAGATCAACGCCGCCGGTGGGGTCAAGGTGGGTAAGGAGATGCGTCCCCTCAAAGTGGAGGTGATCGACACCCGCGACCTGGAGCCCGGCGTGCCGGTGAGCGAGGCCCTCATGGGGGTGGAAAAGCTCATTCTGGAAAAGCACGCCAACTTCATCGTGGGCGGCCCGGTGCGCTCCGAGGCGGCCCTGGCGGCCATGGCCCTGCTTTCCAAGCACAAGATGATCTCCATCCTCACCACCGGGGCCCTGACCCCCAAGTATCACGCCATGGTGGGTAAGAACCCCGAGAAGTTCAAGTACCTGTTCCGCATCTCCGGCGAAGCCAAGTGGATGGTGCTGGGCGAGCTGGTGCCCTGCCTGGAGGACATCGGCAAGCAGTTCAAACTGGATAAGCTGTTCATCATGGTGCAGGACGTGGCCCACGCCCGCACCGGCGGCAAGATTCTGAAAAA
>JAHLLJ010000248.1 GCA_020444205.1 Deltaproteobacteria bacterium
CCCGATGTTGCCCATGCCCACGATGCCCAGGGTCTTGCCCTTGAGCTCGCGGCCCCTGAGCTGCTTTTTCTCCCACTTGCCGTCCTTGATGCCCCGGTTGCCCCGGGCGATGTGGCGGCTGAGCGCGAAAATGTGGCCCATGGCCAGCTCAGCGGCGGCGTTGGAGTTCTGGCCGGGAGTGTTCATCACCACCACGCCGTGGGCCGTGGCCTCGGGGATGTCAACGTTGTCCAGGCCGGTGCCGGCCCGGCCCACCACCTTGAGTTGGTCGGAGGCGTCCAGCAGGTCCTTGTCCACCTTGGTGGCCGAGCGGATGACCAACCCGTCCACGCCCTTGATGGCCTGATGCAGCTCTTCGGGGGAAAGGCCGGTTTTGACCTCCACCTCAAAGCCCTGATCCTTAAAAATCTGCACACCCATTTCGTGCAGGGGGTCGGAGACGAGTATCTTCATGATCAGGCCTCCCCGAATATCTTTTGGGCCGCGGCCACACCGGAGCCCATTTCAAAATCATAACCCAAGCCGGCCAGGGCCATCTCTATGGCGCTGATGGCCTGCAGGGTGTCGAACTCGCTTATATAGCCCATATGCGCCACCCGGAAGATCTTGCCCTTGGCCTGAGCCTGGCCACCGGCGATGAAGATGGCGTACTTGTTTTTGAGCCAGCCCACCACGTCCTGGGCGTCGATGCCCGCCGGCGCTTCCACCGCGCTAAGGCCGGTGGAGGCGTTTTCCTTGGAGTATAGCTCCAGGCCCCAGGCGGCCACCGCGGCCTTGAAGGCCTTGGACTTGATCTCGGTTTCCCTATAGATGTTGTCCAGGCCCATCTCGTCGATGAGATCGAAAATGTCCAGCAGGCCCAGGAACAGAGGCACCGGAGAGGTGAAGGCGCCCTTGTTGATCCCCTGGCTCTTGAGCTCCTTGGCCCAAGAGAAGTAGAACTTGGGGCACTTGGAGGACTTCATCATCTCCAAGGCCTTGGGGCCGATGCTGGCGAAGGCCAGGCCCGGAGGCATCATCAGGGCTTTTTGCGAACCGGAGATAACCACGTCCAGGCCCCACTCGTCGGTGGGGATGTCATAGACGCCCAAGGCGCTGACCGCGTCGACCACCAGCACCGCGCCGGTGTCTTTGGTCACCTGGGCCAGTTCCTTGATGGGATGGTTCACGCCGGTTGAGGTCTCCAAGGCCTGTACGTACACCGCCTTGATGGAGGGGTCCTCCTTGAGCATGGCGGCCACGTCCTCGGGCTTTACCGCATGGCCCCATTCCACGTCCAAGTTCACGGCCTGACAACCGTAAGCCTCTAAAATCTCAGTCCAACGCTCACCGAATTTACCACCACGAATGGCAATGGCCTTGTCGCCGGGAGAGAGCAGGTTGGCTACCGAGCTCTCCATGGCTCCGGTACCGCTGCTGCAGAAGACCAGCACGTCGTTGTCGGTCTTGAAAATCTTCTTCAGTCCTTCTCGCACCCGTCCGAATATCTCCAGGAAATCGCTGGAGCGATGGTGGATCAGGGGCTGGGCCATGGCCAGCAAGGTGCGAGGAGGAACCGGCGTGGGTCCCGGTGCCAAAAGGGAGACTTTTTTCATCAGCGAGCTCCTTCCTCAGGTGAATTGACTTCGGGCCGCCACGCGCCGTTTGGCGGGCAAGACCGATGTCCTACGGTTTTCCGGTATATCATTTCCGCCGGCCACAAAAACTAGTTCACCTTTTCCGGGAACGCAACGCCCCAAGAAATCAGGTGAAACTACCGCCCGCCTGACGGCGCAAGCGGGACCGGCTGTTGTTCCGGATGCAATTTATTAAGCCCAAAAACCTCGGGCTGTCAAGATTATTGTATCCAAAGTCATTAAGCTACCACCGCCAACAGCGGCTTGCCACCAAAAGAAAGGAGGCCGGGGCGCTGGGCCCCGGCCTCCTTGGGGTGATTTTTTAGGCGTTCAGATTCGTCTTAGAAGACGAAGCGGAACTGGACACCCAGCAACCACTCGTTGCCGCCGTCGGTGCCGCTGGGGTTCTTGTCGTAGTCGTAGTAGCTGAACTCGGGGTGGATACCGAAGTTCTTGGTGAACTGGTAAGGCACCGCGATGAAGGCGCCCCAACGCTCGATGGTGTCATCACCGCCACCGGTTGACCACTGATCGTTCTGGAAGTTCTCGTAACCGAAGCCGGCCGTGATCATGATCTTGCCGATCTTGTACTCACCGGCAATCACGCCACCATAAATGTCGGTGTCACTAACGTCGGTACCGGCAGCATTAAGAGTCGCCCTCGTATAGCTGGGGTAGAAGGGATACTCAGTACCAAAGTTCTGGCCCCAGTGACCCTGGAACTTCACGGTGAAGGGACCAGTGGTGAACTTGATGGGCAGCACGATGGCCCAAGTGGCCCAGTCGTGGTCGGGCTGGCCGGTGTTGCCAGCCTCATATTGGTGATTCACATAACTGATACCAGGGTGAGTCATGAAGCCGCCGAACTTGAACATCGCGGTCAGGCTCAGGCGGGGAACGTTGTAATAATAGTCAGTACCAGTATTAGCGGCACCATAGTAAGTGCTACTGCTCGAGCGAGGCTCCTCCACGGCGAACTGGATGCCCCACTTGTCGGTGTTGTAAGTGAACTGCACCTGCGGCACACGGTGCGGCCAGAGGAAGCCCCAGCCGAACATCAACAGGTGGGCGTTCTCGTTCAGGCCGACGTACTGACGCACGTGGTAGGCCAGAGAACCGAACCAGTTGTCGGTCTGACCGGCCAGGATGCGGCAGCGGCCTACGCGCCAATAGCCGTAAGCATAACGCAGGCTCACGGAGGCTTCGGGCTGCAGGCTCTTGAGGCCCAGCTCGATACGGCCACCCACGTTTTTGTCCACGCTGTAGAAGCGGGCCCGCAGGTAGCTGTGGCCGGGCATGTTGACAAACCAGCTGCCGACATCCTCACTGCCGTTTTTAACGCCAGCGACTTCCTTGCTCCTCTGATTCCAACCGATGTCGGTCAGCATACGGGCGGCCATCTCGAAGGTATAAGTCGAGGGGCTGACCGCCATCGCCGGTACGGACATGGCAAAGATAGCCATCGCCGCCACGGCAATAATGAGCAGTTTTTTCATGAGATCCTTTTCTCCTTTCCTAAAGGAACACCGGAGGCGTCTTACGGCATTCGGGCTTTTTGCCCATGCCTGACACTCCAGTTGCCCTTTACCGGCGCAGGTTCACCCCTGACCTCACCTGGCAAAGGGTCCAGCCTAAGCGGTCTAAAGCAGTGGCATAATGAGGCGCCGCCTTCCTAGCCGAAGCCGGAACCCTAGGCCTCTGCTCGACCTTGTAGGAAAAAATAGCAAGGCCATCGGTGTTTTGTCAAGCGATTAGTATTGTTTTTCGAGGGCCTAGGGAAGATGCCACTTACAGGGAGAACCGGCTTTTTCGGCGGGGCGGCCAAGCCGTTTGTGAGCTAGTGACCAAAGCACCCGCATGATTATGTACATGGGGATGAATCCGGCGGAGAAATTCATGCCCCAGCCGGTGCCCGGGAAGGGGATGCTGACCCCGCCGAAGCGCCACTGCAGCCAGGCCATGGCCACGAAGGCGGGCCACAGCGAGCAGCTGCCCATGGCCACGCCCATGAAAAAGCTCTTGCCAAAGGATTCGTTGGCCTGGTCGTTAAAACCCTTGTAGGCCAGCTTGTCCCCGGCTTGCAGGGCTTCCCAGGACTTGGTCTGCCCCTCGCTCATCTCATCCAATTGGCGTTGCATGTATACCCGGTTCAGGCGCTTTACCACCGCATAAGTGGCTTCGCCCAGGATGGTGCACCAAAGGCAAAGAACCGCCGTGCCCAGCCACCACCCCGCCTCTGGATTGCTTAGCCAGCGGTAGGGGGCGATCAAAAAGGGGTCGGCATGCTCAAGCAGCCAGTAGACCGGGTCCATGCTTCCTCGCGCGGTGGGGTTGGCCTAAGAGTATAACCAAAAAAACGGGGCGGCCGCGAGGGCCGCCCCGGAGGATGCTAGGAACTCGCGCCCTAGAAGGGAGGCACAATGCTGTAGCCCAAAAAGCCCTTGGTGGTGTAGCGCAGGCCCACATAGAAAGCCAGGATGATGAATATCCACTTAAGGCCCTTCTCGGGGATGTACTTGGAGGTGCGCGGGCCGATCATGGAGCCGATG
>JAHLLJ010000249.1 GCA_020444205.1 Deltaproteobacteria bacterium
CCACCTCGAACTCGTCCCAGGTGCGGTAGAGGTTGGGCACCTCCTCGGCGGTGAATAGCTCTTCGCCCAGGTGGAACACCGGGGCCAGGTCGTCTATTTCCATGGTGCGCACGGTTATGCCGGGGCGTTTCTTGCCCTCGCCGCCCATGTCTACGTGATAACGCACTTGTTCCTCGCTGCCGGATTGGGGTGGTTTTCCCCTATTTTAGCGCATGGTTGTCTGTGAGTCAGGCATGGTTGCGAAACCCGTTTCAACCGGCTTCCCCGGCCCAACGCATTACTCCGGCAGCCAAGCGGCACAGCCAGGCGGCGGCGGGCAAGGCATCCGGCGAAGACTGCCCGTTGTCCCGGGAGAAAACCACCGGCTTGGGGTCAGAGATCGCTTCGCTTCGCTCGCAACGACAAGGGACTTTTCGCGCCACTACCAAATGGCCAGCGGCACAGCCAGGGAGTGGCAGGCAAGGCGGCGGTGAGCGCAGACCACAGGCGTATTCTTATATACGCCGAGGTCTAAGCGATGCCGCCAACGCAGCATGCCGCTTTCTGGCTGTGCCGCCTAGGAACGGACTACGGCATCCCGTTGCGGGTCAAATGGATTGAGCCGCACGGCCAGGGAAAAGAGGTAGGGATGGCGGCGGCTGAGGTGCCCGGCATAGGTGAGCCAGCGCATCACCAACTGGCGATACACCCGCCTGAGGTCCCCGGCCAGATGGACGGTGTCGCTTTCGGGCAGCTCGGCCAGGGCCCGGCGATGGTAGAGCTCGTCCTTGAGGTGAAACACCGCGCGCAGGCACTCGGTGAAGCCGTCGTCCTCGCTGATCACCGGGTTTTCCAACAGGCGCAGCAGCAGCACCGTCTTGGCGGCTAAAAGCCTCCGTATGCCCGCCAGGTCCACCACCCCGGGCTCCACCTCATATTCATAGGCCACCAGACGTTCTTCCAGGCGGCTGAAATCCTCGGGGCTCCAGTCGGCCTTGACCATGAGCTCCTCGGACAGGTCCTCCCGCCGGGGGTCGCCCGCGGTGAGCAGGTGCAACAGCTCGGTGCCCAGCTCGGAAAAGAAGATGCCCTCCACCATGTAGAGCTTCAGCTCCCGGGCCGCCTTTTCCCGGCGGCTGATGAGCATCTCGGTGAAGTTGGCCACCACCCCCATGAAGGTGCCCACCCCGCCCAAGATCAGGAAAATGGCCAGAACCTTGCCCAAGGGAGTGTGGGGGCTGATGTCGCCGTAGCCCACCGTGGTCACGGTGACGATGCTGAAGTACACCGCGTCGTACAGGGGCAGGCCCTCGGCCAAGGTGAAGCCAACCGTGCCGGTCACCAGCACCGCCAGCATCACCGCCAGGAATATGCGCAAGCGAAAACGTATCTGGTCCATAAGCAACCCAGCTTAAACAACCGCAAGATTATTTAATGATAGCATCCGCCGGGTGGCGGGGTTAGGGGCGGGAGGAAAAAGACTCCCAGTTCATGCGGTGGTGGTGCCCCATGGTCACGAACATCACCGCCCGGTGCAGGGCGGCGCGGTTTTGGTAGCCGGTGAGGCGCAGCACCGGCTTGCCGTTAAGGTCCAAGAAGATGGTGGTGGGCACCTGCTTGATCTCGTATATCTCGGCCAGGCGCGGCTGTTTGGTCACATCCACCAGCACCGGGTAGGTTCCCTTTTGCATGCGCCCGGACAGCTTGGGGTCGCTGAAGACCTGACGCTGCATCTTCTTGCACAGGTAGCACCAGGGGGCGGAAAAAAACAGCATGATGGGCCGCGGAGCTTGCTTGGCCAGATCGGCGGCCTTCCCGTAATCCAGCCAGGTGATGCCTTCGGCGGCCCCGGCCGGGGCCGGCAAAAGCAGCAGCAGGGCCAGAAGCAACAAAAATGCCGCCCGCCGGCCCCTCCCGGCCGCGAGGGGTGGTGGGCCGGGAGAAGCCGGGGCGGCTGCGATGCTTGGGGGGGCAGGCAAGGGCTTAGCCCGTATATCTCATGAGGGCCATGCGTGCGGCTGCGCCAGCGGCCCTCGCTTGCCGGACGCCTTGTCTGCCGCCGGCTGGCTGTGCCGGGCCAGGGCACCAACTGTACCTTGGCAATGCTGGCGCTTGTTTCATAACAGCCCCATGAATACAGGTTCGTTGTTTAATGCCACTCAACCCTCATGAAATATGCGGGCTAACGGCCTTCCATGAACTGTTCCAGGCTACGGTTGGTGTAGGCCCGGGTTTTTACGTAGTCCAATACTCCCAGGAAACGCTCCACGCTCATCACACCCTTAGTGCGAAACACCTGTTTGCCGTCTTTGTTGAGAAAGACGTAGGTCGGGGTGTACTCGGCGTCGTAGAGCTTCACGGTGGCTTTATCCTTGTCCGCGTTTACCTTGGCGGCTATGAAATCACGGTTGAGCTCACTAATCACCGCCGCCTGGCTGTAGACTTTCCACTTCATCTCCTTGCAGCGATAGCAGTAAGGCAGATGAAAATAGACCAGCATGGGCTTGCCCTGATTTTTCTGGGCGGCCACGGCTGCCTGGTAGTTCAGCCAATGGATGCCGCCAGCGGCGGCCTTGGCCGGGGCCAGGGCCCAGGCCATCACCGCCAGCAGGACAAGACCAACCAGGACGCTGAGGCGTGGCATGGCTCTTGTCTCCCCTCGGTTTTTAGAAGCGATAGCTCACCATAACATGCACGGTGTCCTGGTAGTGGCTCACCTCGGTGCCCGCAAAGGGGTTGGTGGGCGAAGGCGCGCCGGTGTTGGTCTGGTCGTTGGTGAACCCGTGCTCCAGGGCGAAGTCGAAGTCCCAGTCCTGATAGCTGAAGGTGAAGCCCGCGGTGAGGTGGTGCTCCACGTTGGCCGGGAACAGCGGGTTCAGGGTATCGTCGGGCACCGGATTCTGGCCGTAGTTATAGCCCGCGCGCACGGTCCACATGTCGTTGATCTCATACTGGGCGCCCAGAGCGAAGACCCATTGGTCTTTCCAGTCCATGATAAAGGGCACCTTCAAGGTGTCGAAGCCGGCGGGCACCGGGACGTTGGGGTTGGAGGCGGTCACGGTCACCGTCTGGATGGCCGAGGACCAGTTCACCCAGCTAACGTCAAAGGCCAGCAGCCACTTGGGGGCGGGCCTGAAGGACACACCGAACTCCGCTTGGCGGGGCCAGGTAAAGTTGTCCATCTTGGCGTCGCGGTAGGTCACCTGGCCCAGGCCCGGACCGAAGTTGAAGCGCATCTCGCCGTCTTCAAAGTCCAGGGAGCTCTCGCTGGTGTAGGTGGCGCCCACGGCCCACTGGTCGTTGATCTGGTAGTTGACCCCAAAACGTCCGGCGATGGTGTAGGAGGACAGACCGGTTACATGCTGCCCCTGCACCCCGCGGGGGAAGAAGTCGTAGTCAATGGTGGCGTAGCCCGCAAAGGCGGTCAGCCCTAGGGTCAGCTTGTCGGTGACGTTGTAGGCCACGGTGGGGGCCAGGCGCATGAAAGCCACCTGGGAATACAGGCTGTCGTTTTGCCCCATGAAGTTCTTGACGTTGTCAAAGTCCACGCCCATGCCGCCCTGGGCGAAGATGCCCACGCCCACGGACCAGCGGCTGGTGCCGATGCGCTGGGCATAGCCCGCGAAAGGCAGGGGGAAGAGCAGCGCGCCGCCCACGCTCACCACCCGGTTACAGGTGGTGGCCAACTGGGCCGGGTTGCCCGCGATGGCGGTGCAACCGGCGGGCACGGCCACGTCGGCCCCGCCCATGCCCGAGGACACTGCCCCGGTGCCGATCATGTTCATGCCATTGGTAGCCCAAGCCCCTACTGGTGCGCTAAGCACCAGCAAGGCAGTCAGAAATACTCCCAGCATCCTTTTCATGGCGGATCCCTTTCTTCTCTCTTTCCCATGGTTTAACTATGTTTTTGGAACCGACAAACGACACCCCTCCGGTTCCTTTTGTCCAGGCGGCCTGCCTGCCGCCGTCTCCTGCTGTTGTGTTTTTTGTCGGGCCCCCGCTAGCCCGGGGGCCCGTTTTGTCTTAGACGAAAAGAGTGATGTTGCAGCCGGTGGCGTAGTTCAAGAAGGTGGCCGCGCCGCCCAGCTCGATATCGTCGATGAGTTCCTCGCGCTTGATGCCCATGACGTCCATGGTCATCTGGCAGGCGATGATCTTGA
>JAHLLJ010000250.1 GCA_020444205.1 Deltaproteobacteria bacterium
GTGCCGGGGATGGGCCGGGACCAAACGCCCCGGCCCACCACCTCGGCTGCCGTCAGTAGCATCATGGGGATGAGCAGAAACATGCCCACATAGGTCAAAATCCGGGTGACCTTCTGAATTAGGGCCTTGATGTTCTCGTAAGCTTCCATGGGGCCTCCCGAGTCCGGGGCATGAGCCTGCTTATGAGGTTGTTACTTCTTGGTGTCGGTGTGCCACTCGGGGGGCGTGGCCACGCACTTGGACCCGGCCTGCTCCACGATCTGGGTGTACATCATGACCGCTTCCTTGGCGGGCTTGCCCTGCTTTTCCAGCTTGGCCACCCACTCGCGGGTAACGTTCTGGAAGCGGGCGAACCAGCGTTCTTCTTCCTTGGGAGGCAGCTGGAACACCTTCACGCCCTTGGCCTTGATCTCTTTCATCATCTCGGCGTAAGTCTTCTTGTCCAGACCGTGGGTGGTGGCGAAGGGGTTGCCCACCACTTCCTCGATGATGACCTTGAGGTCGTCCGGAGTGCGCTCCCAGGACTTCTTGTTCATGACCACGCCCTCGGATACGCAGCCGAAGGTGGCCTGCACGCCGTACTTGGCCACTTCATAAAGCTTGAAAGCCAGCACCAGCGGGGGGCAAGTGACCAGACCATCGATGGTACCGGTTTCCATGGCCAGGTAAACGTCGCCCAGGGGCATGAACACGGGCTGGGCGCCCAGGGACTTGATGTAGCTGGTCTGCATGCCGCCGGGGGTGCGGATCTTCAGGCCCTTCAAGTCTTCCAGGGTATGCACCGGCTTGGTGGTCCACAGGAAGGCCTGGATGCAGCCGTTGAGCTCCAAAACCTTTACGTCTTTGAACTCTTCTTCCAGGGCCTTGGCATAAACCTGGTTTCCGATGTTGGCGGCCAGGTCCTTGCCGTCCACCCATGCAGCCATGGACAGTACGTCGGTAAGCGGAAAGCGGCCCGGGGTCCAGGTGGCGGTAAAGTAGCCCATATCCGACAGGCCGTTCTTGACGATGTCAAAGTGTTCAGGGCCCTTGCCCAAGGCGCCGCCGGCATACAGGGTGTAGGTGATGCGGCCGTTGCTGCGCTTTTTGAGCTCCTCCAGCATGGGGATCCACACCGTCTTGACCTCGCGGCTTACCGGGGGATGCCAGGTGGAGAATTTCAGGTGGATGCTTTTCTTCTCTTCAGCCTTAGCGCCCACGGCTCCGCTGAAGCAAATCAACAAAGCCGCGAACAGGCTAAACAACCAAGCGGATTTTCTCATCTGAATTGCCCTCCTTAACTGAGTGACAGGGATGAAGCGCCAACTCCCGCACCCTGGAGGGCGCGTATGTGTAAGCGCAATAAAATAGCCGAATGGGAGCTATTCAATTGTTTATTTACCATCTAGCGCTCAATCCTTCCCGCTACAGCCATGAAGGCTCCTAAACCGCACTTAAAAATTAATATTTGCTTTATTTGTTAAAATATAGTTAAAATCATCATGCCGTCAAGTTAATTGTAGGCAGTTACTTGGAAAATGAACTGGTCCGGCAGGTTCGTACCGTTTGATGTTGCTGAATTAAGAGACTTTTCAATCCCAGTGGATTGACAGGCATTCTTTGGTTGTTTGGAATTGCGGCACGGAAATCAGCCCATCGAGGAAGTTGAGGCAACCTTTCAATTTTGTTATGACCTGCCATCTTCTTCCCTTTTGTTCTTGACCGAACCTAATTTAATAGATAGTATATTTTTTAAAATATATTTAATTGGGTGGCTCCGTCAAGCAGTTTTTAAATTCCGGGGAGGCGGGACTTTAGCTTGGAAACTCTAGGCAATAAACTCAAGGCGCTGAGGCTGGCCAAAAACCTGACCCTCCAGCAGGTGGCCAAGCAGGCCCAGTGCACGGCGGCGCACCTTTCCCAAATAGAGAACGATAAAGCCTCTCCCTCCATCGCTACCCTCAAAAAAATCGCCGCGGTCCTGGAAGCCAGGATCGTTGATTTCTTTGACGATGAAACCGAAGACGACCCCGTGGTGCTGGACCCCTCCCAGTGGGTGCGGGTAAGCCTGCCCCGCTGGAAAGCGGACATCAAACAGATGGTGCGCATGGTCAAACACCGCCATATGCAGCCATTTTACACCGTAATTCAACCGGGCGGCGGCACCAGGGAAGATTACCATCACGTGGGCGAAGAGTTTGGCTTGGTACTGGAGGGCCAACTCACCTTGCGTTTGGGCGATGTTATCCATCAGGTGCCCGCCGGTTCTTCTTTCTACTACTCCTCCAATCAGCCCCACGCCTGGACCAACGACGGCAAGGAGCCCTGCCGGGTGGTGTGGGTGGTTACTCCGCCCAGTTGGTAGGGGCCACTTCAACAAGGGAGCATAAAAAATGAGTTCGGTACTGATTAAAAACGTCGGCCTTATGCTTAGCGGCGATGTGGACAATCCTATTCTGGAAGCGGACAGTTTGGTCATCGCTGACGGACTGATCCAGGAGGTCGGCTCAGGCCTCAGCGCTCCCCAAGGCGCCACGATGATCGACGCCCAGGGCTGCGCCCTTACTCCCGGCCTTATCGACTCTCACTGCCATGTGGTCTTGGGCGACTGGACCCCGCGCCAGTCCATGGTCAATTTCCTGGACTCCTCCCTGCACGGCGGGGTGACCACCTCCATCAGCGCGGGCGAAGTTCACCTGCCCGGCCGCCCCAAGGACGCCCTGGGCACCAAGAGCCTGGCCATCGTGGCTGCCAAGAGCTGGAGCGCGGTGCGCCCCGGCGGCATGAAAGTCTTAGGCGGCTCGCTGATCC
This sequence comes from Deltaproteobacteria bacterium, assembly GCA_020444205.1. Lineage (GTDB taxonomy): Bacteria > Desulfobacterota > Desulfarculia > Desulfarculales > Desulfarculaceae > Desulfoferula. Next base: position 2,791 of record JAHLLJ010000250.1, read on the forward strand.
TGGAAAAAGGCCTCACCGAGGCGGACATTGAAGAATGCGCCCAGGCCGGGGTCAAGGTCGTGGGCGAGGTTGGCCTGGGTTCGGTGAAGAATCCACCCGAGTCCACCGAGATGGTGGCCTGGGCCAAGAAGCGGGGCATGGTGGTGATGATGCACACCGGCGGCACCTCCATCCCCGGCTCCGCCCCGGTGGGCGCCGAGCAGATCATCGCCACCGCGCCCTCGGTGGCCAGCCACATCAACGGCGGCCCCACCGCGGTGAGCCTGGAAGAGGCCAAGCGCATCATCGACCAGACCGACGTGGCCATTGAGATAGTGCAGTGCGGCAACGTCAAGCGCGCCTCCGAGGTGGCCCGCTACATGGACGAGACCAAGCAGTGGGACCGGGTGATCTTTGGCAACGACGCCCCCTCGGGCACCGGGGTGGTCACCCTGGGCATCCTGCGCAACATGGCCATGGTGGCCAGCCTGGGCGGGGTGGCTCCGGAGTTGACCGTGGCCATGGCCACCGGCAACACCGCCAAGCTCTACAACCTCAACCGGGGCCGCATCGCCGCTGGTCTGGAAGCGGACTTGGTGTTCATGGACACCCCCATCGGCTCACCGGGCGCCGACGTGCTGCAAGCCCTGGCTCAGGGCGACACCCCGGGCGTGAGCATGATCCTCATCGACGGCGAAGTGAAGGTAAAGGTCAGCCGCAACACTCCGCCCGCGGTGCGCAAGGCCCAGGTGGTTGCTTAGTTTTTAGTTTATTTATTGAGGAGAACGAACCATGCAGATTCGCAAGCTGGTAAACATAGTGGAGGAGACCCTGCAGGAGGCGGGCAAGGACATCCAGCCCGCCACCCGCAAAGCCGCTGCCATCGCGGTGATCCCAAATCCCTTTGCGCACGAGTACAAAGAGGATCTCAGTGAGCTGATGAACATCGGCGAGGAGCTGGGCGACCTTTTGGGCAACAAGGCCCGCGAGGCCCTGGGCATCGAACCCGAGCAGTGCGAGAGCTACGGCAAGGCGGCAATCGTGGGCCTCAGGGGTGAGCTGGAGCACGGCGCGGCCATTTTGCACCCCAAGCTGGGCGCCCCCTTCCGCAAGGCCTTGGGACGCGGCCTGGCCCTTATCCCCTCGGTTAAAAAGCGCGGCCCGGCCGGATGCACCATCGATGTGCCCCTGAACCACAAGGACGCCGCCTTCATCCGCTCCCACTTTGACGGCATGACCGTGAGCCTGGAAGACGCGCCCCTACCCGACGAGATCCTGGTGGCCCTGGTGGTCACCGACTCCGGCCGCCCGCTGCCCCGCATCGGCGGCC
>JAHLLJ010000251.1 GCA_020444205.1 Deltaproteobacteria bacterium
ACCAGCCGGTGGGGCCGGAGATTTATCTGCTCACCCTTAAGGCCCCGGCCATCGCGGAAAAGGCCCGGCCCGGCCAGTTCGTCATGCTCCGGGTGAGCCCCGGCCCAGAGCCCCTGCTTGCCCGGCCCTTTTCCATCCACGGAGTGGAGGACGGCAAGCTCTTGATCCTCTTTCAGGTCAAGGGCAAGGGCACCAAACTCTTGAGCCAGGCCCGCCCCGGAGCCAAGCTGCTGACCTGGGGTCCCCTGGGGCGCGGCTTTGATCTTTCGGCGGAGCGTCCGGTGCTGGTGGCCGGGGGCATGGGCATCGCGCCGATGGCCTTTGCGGCCGAGCGCCTGGAAGAACGGGGCGCGTCATTTGAGGCCTTTTACGGCCTGGCCTCCAAGGAGGCCCTGTTGGCCTGGGACTCGGTGAGCGGCGAAGAGGCCTTTTACCTGGAGGGCTGGGGCTGGAGCGGGGCCAGCGAGGACGGCAGCGTAGGCCATCACGGACTGGTCACCGAGCCCCTGCGGACCCACCTGGAGCAAACCAGCCGCACCGGCGCGGTGCTGGCCTGCGGTCCCCTGCCCATGCTGAGAGCGGTAGCCAAGCTATGCGCTGAGTTTGATGTAGCCTGCCAAACGTCCCTGGAAGCGCCCATGGCCTGCGGGGTGGGAGCCTGCCTGGGCTGCGCCATCCCCGCCGCGGGCGGTGGGTATCTGCGGGCCTGTCAGGAAGGTCCGGTAATGGACGCCTCTTTGGTGGACTGGGAGAAAGTATGAACGACGAGCGACCCCTGGAGGATTTTCTGGTCCCCGCCCCGGGCGTGCAGTGCGAGCCCGGCGAGGTATTCGAGCTGGCCCGGCGCACTGCCCGAGGCAGCGTGGACGACGTGGAAGCGGCCCAGCGCCTGTTCGAGTTCGTGCGCGACACGGTGCGCTACAGCGTGCGGGTTCCCTTTGACTCCCTGGACGACTACCTGGCCCTGAACACCCTGGCCCGGGGCCGGGGCTACTGCGTGCAAAAAGCGGCCCTGCTATGCGCCCTGGCCCGGGCGGTGGGCATCCCCTCGCGCCTTGGTTTCGCGGACATCGAGAACAGCCTGCTGCCCGAGGAGCTTTACGACATCACCGGCGGCAAGGTGCTCACCTATCATTGCTTTGTGGAGTGGTTCATCGGCGGGGCCTGGCACAAGGCCACTCCCAGCTTTGACAAGACCCTGAGTGAAGAGCGGGGTTGGCGCGTGGTGGAGTTCGTGCCCGGCCAGGATTTGCTGCTTCCGGCCACCGATCTGAAGGGGCGGCCTCACATCCGCTATGTCCAGCAGAGGGGCTGGCGGCTGGGGGTGCCTCTGGAGGAGATGCTGGCCTTTTGGACCGAGGACGTGGGAGCCGACCACCTGGACGCCTGGCGGCAGGCGGCAGAGGGCGCCTCATGAGCCAGGCCGCGGATATGGCCGTCAGCGTGGGCGGGGTGGCCCTGGCCAACCCGGTGCTGGCCGCCAGCGGCACCTTTGGCTATGGCCGCGAATACAGCCCCTACTTGGAGCCGGGCGCCATCGGCGGCCTGGTCACCAAGGGAGTGAGCCTGGAGCCCAGGGAGGGCAATCCTCCGCCGCGCATCGTGGAGACCGCCTGCGGCATGCTCAACGCCATCGGCCTGGCCAACGTGGGCCTCGACGAATTTTTGGCCCACAAGCTGCCCTGGCTGGCCGGGCAGCCGGGCGCGGTGGTGGTCAACCTCTACGGCGAGAGCATCGACGAGTTCGCCGAGCTGGCCCAGCGCCTGGGGGCCGAGCCGGGGGTGGACGCCCTGGAGCTGAACGTTAGCTGCCCCAACGTGAAGGAAGGCGGCATGGCCTTTGGCTGCTACACCGGATCGGTGGGCGAGGTGACCGCCGCGGCGGTGGCCGAGGCCCAGGGCAAGCCGGTGTGGGTGAAGCTCACCCCCAACGTCACCGACCCGGTACCCATGGCCCTGGCCGCGGCCCAAGCCGGGGCCCAAGCGGTAAGCCTGATCAACACTCTTTTGGCCATGGCCATCGACGCGAAAACCAGGCGGCCCAAGCTGGCCAATGTGGTGGGCGGGCTGAGCGGCCCGGCCATTAAGCCGGTGGGCCTGCGCATGACGTGGCAGGTGGCAGGTGCCCTCAAGGCCGAGCACCCCGGCGTGGACGTGGTGGGCCTGGGGGGCATTATGAGCGGCATTGACGCGGCGGAGTATCTCATCGCCGGGGCCAAGGCGGTGCAGGTGGGCACCGCGTCCTTCACCGACCCCACCGCCGCCGGGCGCATCGCCGCCGAGTTGGCCGAATATTGCGCCGAGCAAGGAGTGTCCACCGCCGAGCTGGCGGGCAGCCTGCGAATATAGCCTGGACTTTTCATAAGGGTTGGGTGGCACTAGGCAACGAACCCTTATTCATAGGCCGATCTGAAAATCGTACTCGCATGGTCAAAGTACGGTTTGTATTCTGTCCCGGCACAGCCAGCCGCCGGCAGACAAGGCGACTGGCAAGCGAGAGCCGATGGCGTAGCTGAAGCTACGTCGAGGCCCGAGCGCAGCCAGCAACACCGTATGCCGGTGGCTGGCGAAGCCGGACTCACGGCCCTTGTGAAAAATCCAGGCTAACCAAAAGGAGGCAGTCATGGACCTTAGCCCACATGCCATCGCCGAAGTACGCATCACCCTGGACAGCTTTTTCGAGGCCTACAGCCGGGGCGACCTGGACGAGGTGATGAGCTACTACCTGGATGACGAGCGCATTATCGGCCTGGGCACCGGGGCCGACGAGCGCAACCTGGGCTGGCAAGAGCACAAGGCCCAGATTGAGCGGGACCTGAGTCAGAGCTCCAGCCGCCAGGTGACCATCGACTGGTTCAAGGGAGCGGGCCAGGGCGATGTGGCCTGGGCGGCCACCGAAGGCACGGCCAAGGCGGTCACCGAGGCCGGGGAGTTCACCGGCACCCTGCGCATGAGCTTTGTGTTGCTGCGCACCGGTGACGGCTGGAAGATCGTACTGGGCCACGGCAGCGTGCCCATGGCCGGGCAAGAAGAGGGCCAGAGCTTTCCGGGGAAGTGAGCATCTGTTCATAAGGGGGGAAAATGGCCGGTAAGGAAGAACAAGAGCTCCGTCTGTTTAAATGGGGCGCGTTGATACTGGGGTTCGTAGCTCTGGTTCTCATTAGTGAGGCCGTAATCGTATACTTGGTTCTTGGTGACTGGGGCAAAAGCGGTACTTTCGGGGATACATTCGGGGCGGCCAATGCCTTGTTTTCCGGGCTGGCTTTCGGTGGCGTAATCATCGCTATTCTGCTGCAACGAAAAGAGTTGGAGTTGCAACGGAAGGAACTTGAACTAACTAGAAATGAATTGGCGAGGACCGCTGCGGCACAGGAGAACTCAGAAAAAATTTTTAAACAGCAATTATATTATTCTTTTCTTGCCTCCAAAACAGAAGCATTGAACACAGCGATTAATTTTTACTCAAACAAGATGAAGGAATATGGTCATTTAAGCCCCTATAGAGAAAAGATGAAAGATGCAGAGAGAAAAAGAAATAAATGTGAAACGGAAATCGAAAAAATTTTAGGTACATTTCGCAAATCCTACTTGGAAGAATAATTTAGTCGGGTGGCTAATTAAAATTATCTACAATTGCGCGCGTAGCGAAGCATCCTCTTTGCATAGCAAGACGTGGCACACACCCATTTTTCCACACTTCCTCTTTATCCCCGGTCGTCATAGATAGGAAACAAACGGCCAGTAGCAAGGCGTGGCAATCTTCGACTTCCCTGGTCATGCCTGCGAGTCAAAGACGATCTCAAGCGAAAATCGCCACGTCGCGGCGGGAGCAGCCTCGCCTACTAACTAACCCTTTGGCCGCCGCTCCTCGCGACGACCTTTATTGCTGAATGTTGCGTGAAGGCTGGCTCGGCGGTTACGACCAGGTTGTCAGATGACAGTGCCTAATTACCGCCGCGCCTGAGACAAGACGGACCAGCCCCTGGGGCCGGTCCGTTTCATTGCGACCCTTGGTCGTCCACTCTGGGCGGCAAGGCTGGCTAGGCCTGCACCGCCACCAGGGAGATGCCTAGGCTCTTTTCCAGGTCCTGTATCT
>JAHLLJ010000252.1 GCA_020444205.1 Deltaproteobacteria bacterium
AGAGTCATGGTCTTCTTGGTGGTGAAGCCCAGCTTGCGGTAGGCCTCCTGCTGCAGGGTGCTGGTGATAAACGGCGGGGCCGGACGACGCTTGACCTGGCGCTTGTTGATCTTGGCCACGGTGAAGGGGCCATCTTGTATGGCCGCCACTCCGGCCATGGCCTCTTTTTCATTGGCCGGCTCAAACTTCTTGCCGCCCACCTGGACCAGCTTGGCGCTGAACTTGGGAGGCTCTTCGCCCGCCAGGGCGGCGGTTACACTCCAGTACTCCCGGGGCTCAAAGGCCTGGATGGCCCGCTCGCGCTCCACTATGAGCCTGAGGGCCACCGACTGCACCCGTCCGGCGGAGAGCCCGCCGCGCACCTTTTCCCAAAGCAGGGGGGAAATCTGATAACCCACCAGCCGGTCCAGGATGCGCCGGGCCTGCTGGCTGTCGTAGCGGTTGTGATCCAGGTGTACCGGCTCATCCACCGCCTTTTTGATGGCGTCCTTGGTCAGCTCGTGGAACAGGACCCTATGGTAGCTGTCCAAGGGCCGCCCAAGCTGGTGGGCGATGTGCCAGGCAATGGCTTCGCCCTCACGGTCCGGGTCAGGGGCCAGGTAGACATCTTCAGCGCTTTCCGCGGCTTTCTTGAGCTCGCGGACCACTTTCTCCTTGCCCTTGATCACCTGGTACTCGGGAGTGAACTGTTTATCCAGGTCCACTCCCAAGCGTTTCTTGGGCAGGTCCACCACATGACCCACCGAGGCCTTCACCGCGAAGTCCTTTCCCAGGTACTTCTTGATGGTGCGGGCCTTGGCCGGCGATTCGACTATGAGCAGGTTCTTGGCCATAACGAAAAAAAGCTTTTATCTCCGTTGTAGTATCCCTACAGGTTAAGCACATAATGCTTGCCCGGCAACTCCACCACTCTTTCGGCCAACACCAGGTTGAGCAACAGGGTGGCCAAATCGCCGGGGGCCAGGCCGCTGGCCCGGCCTATCTGGTCTATGTGCTGCGGCTCCGGGCCCACCAGCTTGAGCAGGTCGGCCTCGGCCGGGCTGAGTTCGTCGGGCTCCTCGGGCCTCATGGCCCCGGGTCCGGGCCCCGGCGGCAGGGCGCCGGGTTCGAACAGGTCCCGGCTGGAAGTTAGCAGCCGGGCCCCTTCCTTTATCAGTTGATTGCTGCCCGCGCTAGTGGCCGAGCCAACCGGGCCCGGCACCGCGAACACCTCGCGCCCCTGCTCCAGGGCATGGCGGGCGGTTATTAGCGAGCCGCTTTTCAGGCCCGCTTCCACCACCACCACCGCCCGGCTCAGTCCGCTGATGACCCGGTTGCGCACCGGAAAGTGGGCTGGAGCGGGCTTGGTGCCCAAAGGAAACTCGCTGATCACCGCGCCTTGGGCGGCCATGCGGGCGATGAGCTCCCGGTGCTCCCGCGGGTAGGCAACATCCAGGCCGCAGCCCAACACCCCCACCGAGTGACCGCCCGCTTCCAAGGATCCGATGTGGGCCGCGGCGTCAACGCCCCGGGCCAGGCCCGAGACCAGGCTGACCCCTTCCCGGGCCAGGTCGCGGCCCAGCTCGCCGGCCAGGCGGCGGCCATAGGGGCTCATGGCCCGGCTGCCCACCACCGCCACCCCGCCGCTCTGGCAGGGGGAGAGGTCGCCCAACACGAACAAGACCGGGGGCGGCGCGTGGATGCCCGCCAAAAGCGGCGGATAGGCGGGGTCGGCCAGGGTGAGCAGGCGGCCGCCCATGGCCTCCAGCCTGGTGAACTGCTGCTGGGGATCGGCCTCCCAGGCCCGGCGGTGCACCGCCCGGGCCACCTGGGGCCTGATCCGGGGTATGGCCTTTAGCGCCTCCAGGGGAGCGCCCAGTACGGCGCCGGGGCTGCCGAAGGCCTTTACCAGGCGGGCGAAGGTGACGCTGCCCACGCCGGGTATGAGCTTCAGCCCCAGCCAATCCAGAAGCTCCTGGGAGCCCTGGTCTCGTATTTGCCCTTCCATGGGGTAGAAAAGCTACCCACTGTCCCCCTGCCGGGTCAAGGGCTTTTTCCGGGGCGGATGCCGTATTACAATGGACACAAGCGCCCATTGACCATTGAAAGGGGGTATTCATGCGCGGCCTTGGCCTTTGGCGATGGTGGTTGGTCGTGGTTTCCTTGGCGGTTTGCCTCTTCGGCTTGGCCTTGGCTTTGGCCGGCACCAGCGGCCCCTTGGAGTTTTTCGCTCAACGCATAGACTCGGTATTCTGGACCCAGGGCCAGCCGCCCACCGGCGCGGCCAATTTCCAGCGCTGGGTCTACGGCGCCTGGGGGGCCACGGTGGCCGGGTGGGGCTTGGTTATGGCTTTCATCGCTTGGGTGCCCCTGGGCCGAGGCGAAAGGTGGGCCCGTAACGCCTGGGCCGCCTCCCTGGGCCTGTGGTTTGTGGTGGACACTTTTTACTCCGTGTACTTCGGAGTCTGGATAAACGCATTGCTCAACCTGGCCCTACTGGTGGCCATGGGCCTGCCCTTGGTGTTTATTTGGCGGCGCGTGGAGCCCACGGCATAGGGATTTGAGGGCCCCAAGGCAGGGAAGCGCGGCAAATCATTGACAGCTCAGCGCCCCCTGGGTTACTTTGACCACTGCGCCCGCCACCGCACAATCAGGTGGGGCCTCTGGGCCCCAGGAGGAGAACCATGGCCCAGGACCTTGGCGACCGCCCCTGGTACGGCGACTGGCCACAAGGCGTACCCAAGACAATCGACTTCCCCAAAATAAGCCTTAGCGACCTGCTGCGGGAATCCGCCGCCTCCTACCCGGACGACAAGGCCATCGTATTCCTGGACTCGGTAATGACCTACCGGGAGCTGGACGACGCAGTGGACCGCATGGCCACGGCCCTGGCCAACCTGGGGCTTAAAAAGGGCGACGTCCTGGGCATGATGCTGCCCAACTCCTTCCAGTTCGTCATTACCTTCTACGCCTGCCAGCGCCTGGGCGTGGGGGCCACGGCCATCAACCCCACCTACAAGGCCTTGGAAATAAAGCACCAGCTCAACGACTCCGGGGCCAAGGCCCTGGTGGTGCTGGACTCGGTGTATGCCGAGGCCGGGCGCATCCTGGACCAGACCGGAGTGAAGCACCTCATCGGCACCAATGTGGTGGATCTGGTGAAGATTAGCGGGCTCAAAAAATGGCTGGGTAAAAAATTGGGTAAGATTCCCACCGGCCAGCTTCCCGCCGGGACCCTGAGCTTCAAGGAGTTGCTCGATACTCCGCCCAATCCCCCCACCGTGGAGATCGACCCGGTCAACGACATCGCGGCCCTGCAGTACACCGGAGGCACCACCGGCACCCCCAAGGGAGCCATGCTCACCTCCTACAACCTGGTGACCAACGCCCTTAGCGGCAAGGCCTGGATCGGCAGCAACTTCCCCCGGGAGGCGGGCTGGGTGGGGGTTCTGCCCCTGTTCCATGTCTTTGCCATGACCTGCTGCATGAACTCGGCCATCGCCTCCGGCGGCTTCATGCTGCTGTTCCCCAAGCCGCCCGAGTCCATGTTGGAGTGGGCCGAGCAAATTCAAAAATGGGGCAAGGGCACCCAGCTTTGCATGGCCGGTGTGGCGGTATTGTTCAACAAAATCAACAACACCAAGGGCTTGGAGGCCTATGACCTCAGCCCACTGACCGCTTGTCTCTCTGGAGCCGGCCCCCTGCCCCGCGACGTGCAGCTCAAGTTCGAGGAAAAAATCGGAGCCAAGGTGGTGGAGGGCTACGGCCTCAGCGAGTCCTCGCCGGTGGTCACGGCCAACCCCTTTGTAATCCCCGAGGGCAAAGAGCGCGTGATGGGCTCCATCGGCATTCCCTTCCCCAACACCGACTGCAAGATCATGGACCTGGAGGCCGGCGACACCCAGCTGGGCTTCGGCCCGGACCAGGTGGGCGAGCTGTGCGTGAAGGGCCCGCAGGTGATGAAGGGCTACCTCAACCGGCCGGAGGAAACCGCCCGCACCCTTCGCGACGGCTGGCTCTACACCGGCGATATCGCCTACATGAACGAGCAGGGTTACATCTTCATCATGGACCGGGCCAAGGACCTGGTGAAGTTCAAGGGCTTCAGCGTG
>JAHLLJ010000014.1 GCA_020444205.1 Deltaproteobacteria bacterium
TCTCCAGCATGCCCCGGGCGATGTCCGGGTTGGAGGCGTAGTGGATCACCCGCTCGTGCCCGGCCATGGACTCGGTGACCTTCTCCAGGTCGGAAAGCTCACCCTCAATGAAGTTGAAGTTGGGGTGCTCAAGGTGGTCTTTCAGGAAATCCAGGGAGCCGGAAGAAAGGTTGTCGTACACGGTGAGGGGGCCCTCATCGATGATGGCGGCCACCATATGGCTGCCGATGAAACCGGCCCCGCCGGTGATGAAGGTGCGCATGAATTTACTCCGCTGAAGGGGATGCCGTCTGGTCCGCGCCGATCTGGCTGCGCAGCCCGCTGAGGGTGGCGCCGTAGGCATGCATGTAAACCAGGCCCAGGGGCACGGTCAAGTACATCATAGCATTGATGAAAACACTGTAAATCAGGGCGCTGGAGCTGTCCACGCCGAAGTATCCTAGGCCCAGCACGCAGAAGTATTGCAAGGGTCCGATGTTGCCCACCGTGGAGGGAATGGTCATGCCCACGAAGATGAAGCACAGTACAAAGAGCACCTGGGGGTAAGTGACCTGCATATCAAAGGCATAGGCCAGCAGCCAGTAGGAGGCACCTTCGATGAGGTACACCGCCCAGCCCAGGGCGATGATGGCCGCCAAACGGGCCGGGCTCTTTACCACGGCCAGGCCTTGAACAAAGGTGGTCAGCCAACCCTGGGCCCGCTCGCGCAGGCCCTCCCAGGGCAAGCGGGCGGCCAGCTTGAGCAGCCAGCCGGGCCGTTGCTGCAAAAAGAACAGACCGCCCATGAGCCCCAGGCAGATGGCCAGGCCCACCAGGGCCAGTTGGTACAGCTCGCCCCGGCCGGTGGCCCACACCACCGCGCACAGCAAAATCAGCAGGGAGAGCACCTCCAGCACCCGCTCCAGCACGATGGTGCTGAGCACCGAGGTGGCGGGCACCTGCTCCCTACGGCCGCAGATAAAGGCCCGGACCAACTCGCCCAGGCGGGCGGGCAAAAGGGAGTTGGCAGCGCAGCCCACCAGGATGTAACCCAGGCAGCCGCCCAGGCTCACCGGCTTGATGCGCCCCAGGATGATGCGCCATTTCTGGGCGCGGGGGATGAATCCGGCCAGGTAGACCAGCACTACCGGGACCAGCAGGGGCCAATAGACCTGGGTGAGGGCCTGCCACAGCTTGGCTGGCTCCACCTTGCGCAAGACGAGATAGAGGAACAGGGCGGTAATGGCTAGGAGTATCAGCCGCTTGGCAAGGCTTTTCATGGCAATCCCGGCCGGAGGGGCCATGGGCGTGGGTTACGGTTGCAGGGGCGGTTCGCCCCGGTACGATGGTGTGGTCAACCTATCAGAGGGCCGGGACTTTGGCAACCACGGCCGGTGGCGCGGTCCGCCCGGATATGCTAAGTCTAGCCACTTGAAAGGACGGACTTAATGAGCTCAAGCGACCCCCAGATCACCGTGGCCATGATCTCCATGAACGAAGAAGGAGCCGTGGGTAAAGTGATCGCCGACATCCAGGCGGCCGCGCCCCAGGCCCATATCCTTTTGGTGGACTCCTCCAAAGACCGCACCCCGGAGATCGCCACCGCCGCCGGAGCCGAAGTGATCCGTCAGTTCCCGCCCAAGGGTTACGGGCCGGCCATGATGCGGGCCCTCACCTCGGCCCGGGGCCAGGTGGTGGTCACTTTGGACTGCGACGACACCTACCCCACCGGCAAGATCATGGAGATGGCCGATTACGTGCTCTCCGGCCAGGCCGATGTGGTGGACGCCTCGCGTTTGAAGAAAAAGCCTGCCACCATGCCTTGGATCAACTTTCTGGCCAACTGGGGGTTCGCCTGGTTGGCCAGTATCCTGTTTCAGCGGCGCATCACCGACCTGCACTCGGGCATGCGCGCCTACCGCACCAGCCTGTTCAATGAAATGAGCTTTGAGGCCAACGGCTCGGCCCTGCCGGTGGAACTGCTGCTCAAACCCATGGCCCACGGCAAGAAGCTCAAGGTGATCTTCATCCCCTACGACGAGCGCACCGGGGAGAGCACCTTGGACCCCTTGAAAAGCGCCTGGTGGACCCTCAAGCGAATTCTGAAAGTACGCTTCGGCGGCTAATTGCCCTGGCCACGGTCAATCGCCAAGGGCATAAGCCCGGCCCAGTAAAGGGGCCGGGCCAGAGGCCCCGGCTCGGCTTTGAACAGCACCCAGCCCTTTAGGGGCTGGGCGTGGTGCTTATAGCCCGCCCGGCTCAGGGCATGGGCCGTGGCCACGGCCATCTCGGCCTGAACGGCGATGCTAAAGGCCTGCTCAGTGGGCATCAGCTCCATGGCGTAGAGATAGGGCGGCAACCAAACTGGCTTGTGCCGGGCGGCCGGGCCTATGCGCATGGCGGGCGGCAGCCAGGCCCGTAACGCCGGGGGAGCCCACACGCCACCCAAGCCCCGCCAGGCCCTGGCCAATTGCTGAGCGACGCTCACCGGTGGAACCGGTGCCGCCCCTTGGTCCAGCCTGCCCACCATCAACTCGTTGATAGCCCAATCACCATTGGCCTTGCCGCTTTGCTGCAAGCGCAGATAGCGCAAGGTGGTGGGGGTAAAGCGAATCTCCTGCCAAGGAGCCCGTCGGCTGAGGGCCAGACGCCCGCCGCTCCAGTGGAAAGGCAGATAGGGCTGGGCCCTGGCCAGCTCTTGCCAGTTCTGGCCGTCAGTGCTGCCCAGCACCTTGAGTTCCTTGGGCAAGAGCTGGGCCTTGCCCGGGAAGATGAGCACCTGGCACACGCCCCCCACCTCGCCGCCCAAATCCAGGGTGGGGCCGCTGCCCGGCGCTTGGGGCCAGGTCAGGCGGGTGGCGGCGTCGCGGTCCCACAGGGCCGCTCCCTCGCCTTTGGTAAGGCTCCAGGCCCTGGTGTCCACCGCCACCACCTGGGGCGCAGCCGGGGCGAAGTCGTAGAAAATATGCCAGCGGGGCGGCACGGTCTTTTCCCGGTACTTGGCCCCCACCGTGGCCAGGCTCTGTCGGGTGACCTTGGCGTTGGAGTCGCCCAGCATCACCACTGCGTAGCGGGGCGCCCGTAGCAGGGCTTGCTTGTAAGGCGGGTGGCGCTCATGGTCAAAAGGCAGCAGGATTACTTCCTCGTTGGCCAGGAAGGTGCCTTTCATGCCCGACCAATAATCATTTACATAGGCGTAGCGGATACCCAGGTCCTTGAGGGCCTGGGTCAGGGAGTCCTGCTCCGGTCCCATGGCATTGGCCGTAGCCCGTTGCCCGGGGTGGTTCAAAGGCGAAAAGGCGATGGTGCCCCATATGCTGCCCACGGCCACCAGGGCCAAAAACAGCCAGCCCAGCCCGGCCCACACCCCGCCCCGGCGGCGCAGCGAGTCCCAGGCCAGGGCGGCCATCAGGGGCCAGATTATGTACAGCACCAGCAAATAGCGGAAGGAGCCAGAGTCCGCCCCGCCCACCGCGCAGAACACGTAGGCCACGCAGACCAGGGTGAGCAGGAGCACCTCGCCGCCCCTGGGCTCGCCCTTGCGGCTTAGGCGTTTTAGCAGGTCGCCGCCCCAGCGCCACAGAGCCCAGGCCAGGCTGAGCCCGGCGGCCAGGGCCAGGGCCGGTCCCAGGCCGGGAAACAGCCAGCCTTTTTTAAACCAGGTGGCCCCCACCACGGCGGGAAGGCCGTGGCGCAGCAGGAAGCGCAGGTTGGCCGGGATGCCCGAGTTGGGCCGGGGTATCTCCATGTAGTGCAGGGTGCCGCCCGAGGTGATCCAGTTGTGGTAGAGCAGCGGCGCGGCTCCCACCAGGGCGGCCAGGCCCATTAGCCAGAAGCGCGGGGTCAGGACCAGGCGCGGGGCGCTGTAGATCAAAAGAAACAGGGTGGGCGGCAGAAAGTACACGAACAGGGGGTTGGTCCATAAACCCACTCCGGCGGTGAGGCCCCAGGCCAGCATGGCCCAAACCTGGCCGGGAGCGGTGGGTCCGGCCCTGATGAGGCGCACCGTGAGCCACAGCAACAGGGCGCCCAGGGGCAGCATCTCCACGTGCAGGCCCCGGGCCACCACCGAGTAGGCCACCAGCATGTAAGGCCCCAGGGCGGCCAAAAAAGCAGCCGCCAGCCCGGCGCGGCGCCCGATTACCTCCTTGCCCAACAAATAGAGCAGGGGCAGGTAGGTTAAGGAGACGAGTACCGCGGCGAAGTTCAGGGCTCTGGGTCCGGAGCCGGTGATGGCGAAGACCCCGGCGGCGATCAGGGGCTCCAGGCTGCCGCCGTAATGGTTGCCCCAGTACAGGGGATAAAATTCTCCGTTCAGGGCATGGCGGGCCATGAGCCCCACCACCGCGATATCGCTGTCCAGATAAGGCCAAGCCAGATAGATGCCGCGCACCAGGGCCCCCAGCAGTACGATGCCCAGGAGCCAGCGAACCGTCTGCCGGGTGCCCGGGCCGTCTCCCACATCCCGGCGCGGGCTCACTTCTTGCCTCCATCCCCGCGCAAGGAGCCCAGGCTCAGGCCCCGGCGCAACATCTCGATCAGCCCGGCCAGGGTCACAGGGAAGTACACCGCCGCCCAGTAGACCAAGCCAAAGGCGGCGGCCCGGTCCTGCTCGGCCCCGGCCAGCATCAGGGTCCACATCATCGCAACCTGGGAGGTGCCAATGTAACCCGGGCCGGAAGGGACCGCCGCGGCCAGGGTGCCCCCCACCAAGGCCATGGCCGCCATAAGCAAATTATGGGGCAGGCCCACCGCGGGCAGGAACAGGTAGGCGGCGGCCACGTTGAGCAACCACAGGGACACCGATTGGGCAATCAATAATGGTAGGTGGCGCCCCTGACCCAGAAGCCCCAGGCCTTGGGTGAAGTCGTCCAAGATGGAGGCGGTTTTTTGACCGAGGCGGTGGTTGAGGCGGCCGGCCAGGCGGGCCAGGCGGCCGCTGGTGGCTGCGGGCCAACGCCACAGGGTGATCAGTAGACCCAAAATACCCACATAGGCCGCCAGCAGGAAAAAACCTACGCCCCTAAGGTAGGTTACGTTAAAAACTCCGGCCTGGGCCGCGGGGTCGGTGAAAAAAAGAGCCGAGAAAAAAATGGCCAGAATGACCATACCGTCGAGGATGCGCTCCACCACCAGGGTGGCCAGGGCCCCGGAAACCGGTACCGCGCGCAGGCGGTTGATGGTGTAGGCCCTTATGATTTCCCCCAGGCGGGCGGGCAGGACGTTGTTGGCCATGAAGCCGATTAGGTTGGCCGAATACAGCGGTCCCAGCGGGCAATGCTTGAGGGGCCGCAGCAAAATACGCCAGCGCTGGGAGCGCAGGAGGAACACCCAGGCCAGCATGACGCTGACCATCAGAAAATACCAGGGACTGAGTTGGGCCAGGAGGCTCCACAGACGCGGCAAGTCCACCTGGCCCAGCAGCCAGACCAGACACCCGGCGCTGATGGCCAGGCCCAAGAGGATTTGCCACTTCACGCTTGGGGTTTCCTAATGTTCGAGTGTGAGCTCGGGTCTTTATGACTGGGCAAGGCAATTCCACCATGGGGCGGTCATAAATCTACTTGGTGTCCCGGGCCCCGCGCCGGGCTAAAGCCAGTGTGAGGACTCAGACCTCGCCACGCATTGATCAAGCCGATTGTAGCTTTTACTTTAGCACTTAGTAAGGGGTTTTTCCCCCAAGCGACCTGTGGGGCCGGCAGTAATTGCAGAAATCTTCCCATACGGCCAGTTTGCGGTTCAAGTCCACATCGTCTATAAGCTCATTATTTGGTAAAATTTCATCTGGTCATTTCTATGAGAGCGTTCCACCTTGCCGTTTAAACGCGGTGTCCGTGGCTTGATATATACGAGGCGCATGCCCATGTCTTCCACGTGCCGATGGAAATTGGGCTGGAACTCGTGGCCGAGATCGATGCGGATGGTATTGAATCTAAATGGAAACCGCTCGACCACATGATCTATGAAAACTGTGGCGCTGGCCTGGGTGTTGCATTTTATAGATCTTGAGGGCCCGTATGTGGAGAACATACTCGCCCCGTGGAGCTGAATATGGCATGTTATGGTCACAGCAAGCAAAGGGAGACCATGGCTCAAGAGAAGTAATTTCTCGAAGACACAGCGGTGGTTCATACCTTCGGCATAAAGGTAGTCTTAATTAAGAATATGAGCATTCACAAGCCTTCTCCCAAAGATTATTTGGCAATTTGCCGTTTAGATCATGTCACAAAGCACGTTTTCATTATACCCGGGATATGTCTGGCCTATATCCTTCGTTATCACTATGTGCATATCCATTGGACCAACATACTGTTGGGATGCATAGTTGCTTTGTCTATCGCTTCGGCCAACTATGCCATAAACGAATGGCTTGACCGAAATTTCGATAAGTTCCATCCTGGAAAATCAGGGCGTACAGCAGTCCAGTTTAATCTTGATCCTCGTATTGTTTGGCTGATGTGGGGGGGGCTGATTTTGCTTGGGCTGGGCGCCGCCTGGTCTGCAGGAAAAGTTATGTTTATTGCCGGGGCTCTATTTGTCCTCCAAGGCATATTCTATAATGTTCCACCGTTACGCAGCAAAGACCGTGCCTATCTTGATGTTGTTTCGGAATCAATTAATAATCCCATACGATTGACAATTGGCTGGGCAATGATTGACGCAACCACCCTGCCACCCGCCTCGATTATTTTAGCCTACTGGCTTGGGGGAGCCTTCCTAATGGCTGCCAAACGATTGTCTGAATATAGGGAGACGAACGCAGGCGGTCAGAAGGAAAAACTAGAGAAATATCGCAAAAGTTTTGTGCACTATAATGAACTTTCATTGCTTATTTCATGCGTGGCATATGCGATGATGTCCAATTTTTTTATGGCGGTTTTTTTCATAAAATATCGTGTAGAGTTTATTATTTTGCTCCCAGTAACCACCCTTCTTTTTTGTTACTACTTAGCCGTTTCTATGAAACCAGGGTCAGTCGCTCAAAAGCCAGAGTATTTATTACATGAGCGTAATTTGATTATAATTATGTTGGCCCTATTTGTTTTGTTCATAATAGCATTATTTGTTGATATACCAATTATTGAAACTTTGGCCGTCCAAAAATACATTGTGGTGCCATAGTGGAGAGAGACAGTGTTCGATGCACAATCTTGGCATGACATCGAATTGGTCGTTTTTGACGTAGATGGAACTATCTACAACCAGCGGATCTTGCGCCGAAAGATGATGCTGGAGCTGCTGGCCCATTGTCTGGCTAAGCGGTCCTGCACTACAATCCGGGTCATTAGCACTCTCCGCAGCCTGCAAGAGCGTATGAGTGAGGAGATGTTGGAAGATTTTCTGCCTCACTTAATTATGCGAACCGCCGCCCGCATCGGGGTTTCTGAGGCTACCGTCAAAAGCATTAGGGAGGAATGGATTGAGAGGCGTCCGCTTCGCCATCTCGCGGCTTGTCGCTACCCCGGAGTAGAAAAGCTATTTGACGGACTGAAGAAGCGGAAACTACGGGTCGCCATATTTTCCGACTATCCGGCTGTTGCCAAGGTTGCGGCCTTGGGTCTGACGGTTGACGACATTTCATGTGCCGAAGACAGCGGCGTTGGCATACTCAAGCCGCATCCTGAAGGACTGTTGCAATTGATAGAAAGGGCTGGGGTGCGGCCCAAGCAAACCCTTATGATCGGTGACCGCGTTGACAGAGATGGGGAGGCGGCAATAAGGGCTGGCACGCATTGTTTGATTCGCTCCAAGCGGCCTTGCGCGACCATTGCCACTTTTCGTTACTTCAACGATCCAATATTTGCAGAGTTTATTGCATCTGAACCACCCTGATTTTTTGGATAATTTTTTGTTTTAATGATCTTGCCCAGGAACAACGGACACATGGTTGAGCAGCCATTTTATTTTCCAAGGCCAGTGGCCTGATGTTGCCGTTTACGCTGTGCCTCTGGGTTCGCTTGTAGTCCACTGGGATTTACTCGAAGACGGCTCGGCACATGTCCTTGACCTGCCTCCCTTAATCCGGTCCAAGTTTTAAGAAAGGATTTGGGTCGTAGCAGCCAGACCAGACATCCGGCGCTGATGGCCAGGACCAGGAGGATTTGACACCTCACCCGGGAGGCTCCACTTCAGACGGTGATGGACTATGTACTTTATTATTGGGCAAGGCTGGTTCGCCAAGGGGGCATGGCCATAAAGATTCGCGGCACCTCAGGCCCCGTGCCAAGACGCCTTGGGCCCGTGTAAAGAGCGCACTCTGTATTTACAAGGGCTTAGGAGGGATCGGGCTTGCAGAAAGCGGCGCCGCGCAGGCTGGCTAAAGGCTGAAGGCTTTTGCGGGCAGCCTCCAAAAGCAGGCGGTAGGGCTGCTCCCATTCCGGAGCCTGGCAGGCAGCCTGAGTTAGGTGGTTCACCACTTTGGTCCAGTTGACCTGGGAGGCCCAGAAAAGGGCGAAGGCACCATGGCCTCCGGGGAAAGGCGCGGTGGGTTTGCTTTCCCAGGCAGCCAGGGCTTTGCGGCCCATCTTGAGGTGTTGCTCGGCTTCGTGGGGCCATTGGGAGAGCCCCTCGGCGGGCTGATACAGGAACAGCTCGGCTATCTCCAGAGGCGGCCAGGAGGGGTTGCCCGGCTCCACCGCCAGAAACACATAGCGCACCTTGCGGGCCGGGAAGGTCAGCTCAATGGCGGGTACCGGTTCCAGCTTGACCCGCTTGTCCCGCCAGGTGAGCCCGGCCATGCAGCCCGCTCCCCCGGCCAGGGTGCTCCAGATGCGGCCGTCGCTGGAGCCCAATAAGACAACGTTATAGAGCATGCCCGGCCTGCCCGGCCAATTCGGGCCGGGCAGCAAGCTGAGGCGGGTCACCGTTTGCACCTGCCCCAGGTCCAGCTTGAGCATGGAGGTCCGGTCCGGGTTTGTGCGCCAGGTGGTGTCCAGGTTGCGGTCCAGGACCGCGGTGCCCGCGCTCCCCGGCGCCGTGGTCCGCCAGCCCTGGGAGGGCAGGGGGCTCAGGGGCGGGGCGGCGTCAAAGTCGTACCACACCACGTATTGCTCCACCTCCAGGGGCTTCTTCCACACCCCCAGGCGGCGCAGGGCGCGGTCCAGCATGGCCGGGGCGGGCACGGCCAGGCGCTTGTGGGTGACCCAAGCCGGTTGCCGGGCGGCGTCCACCTGGCGCAAATGGCTTAGGTTGCGCGCTCCGAAAAAGTCCGCGGCCATGAACTTGCCCCGGCTCTCAAAAGTCAGGGGCAGGGCCACCCGGCCGTGGGCGTAGCTGAAGTCCACGCCCTTGTCTTTGAGCACCTCCAGCACCGTTTCCACCGGACGGCTGGGCGTTTGGGCGAAGCGCTCCAGGTAAAGATGGTGGGTGTAGAGGTTGAAGGCCAGCAGACCGGCCAGCAGACCAGCCCCCACCAGGGGCCGCCAATGGTTCACCTTGCTCAGCCACAGAGCAATAAGCACGGTCAGGGGAACCATCAAGGGGGTGGCGTAGCGCAGGATGGCCTTGTGGCCGTGTCCGCTGGAGGCGTGCAGAAACAACAACACCCACAGGGCCAGGGACACCAAGTCGGCCGGGGACTGCCAAGGGTTCTCCCGCCGCCAGGCTCGCCGGACCCAGCGCACCAGGGCGGCCACGGCCAGACCAAGGGCGGGCAGGTAGATGAGCAACAGCGCGGCCGCGGGTAGCAGGGCGGGCATCTGCCCGGTCACGCTGTGGCCGTCCCACCAGGCTCCGGTGAGCATGGGGGTCCACACCTGGCTAATGAGCATCTCGGCGTTGGACCAGGCCCGGCTGAGTTGGGAGCCGCCCACCTGCACCAGGGTGAGCCACTGGTGTTCGGCGTTCCACACCAGCAGGGGAGCCGCGCCGATGAGCAGGCCCAGTCCGGCCAGCCAGGGCCCCCGGCTAAGCAGCCAGGAGGGCCGGGCCAGGCACAGGCCCAGCAGGGCGGCGGCCACCAGGGGCAGGATGAGCAAGCTGGACCACAGGCCCAGGCCGCCCACCACTCCCAGGCCCAAGGCCCACAGGCCTGCCCTGGCCGGCGGATCAAAGGCCAGGCGGCAGGCTCCGGCCAGGAGCAGGGCCCCGGCCACCACCGCCTCCAAGTGGCCGCCGGTGACATACACTCCCTGAAAGCTGAGAAACAAGGGAGGCAGGGACCACAGGCAGGCGGCCAAAAGCCCCATGCGCCGCCCTCCGGCCGCCCGGCCCAGGGCGTACAAGGCCGGCACCCCGGCGGAGCCGTAGATCAGCAGGGAAATGCGCAACATAAGGGTGGAGGGGCCGAAAAGCTTGAACAGCAGGGCGGCCAGATAGGCCTCCAGGGTGCCCATATAGGGCTGTCCCCAGAAAAGGATCTGGTGTTTTCCCTGGAGGATTTCCAGGGCCATGAGCCCGGTTACCGCCTCGTCGTAGTCCACCTGGCTCAGGGTGGGGCTGGAGATCAGCCATAGGCGCACCACCCAATACAGGGCCATGCACCCGGCCAGGCTTAGGGCCGTGCTCCAGCGGGGTGAAAGACAGCGGATCGCGCCGGGATTCATCAGGGGTGAGGCGCTTGGGGCGGGTCGAAGTTGTTGTTGAAGCGCACGCGCCACACGTTTATGAAGGCCTCCACCGCTATGGAGCCGGTGAGCTTGGATTGGCCTACCCGGCGATCTTCGAAAATGATGGGAAACTCTTCGTGACGGTAGCCCAGCTTATGGGCCCGGTAGGCCATTTCGGGCAGGGCGGCGAAACCCTGAGCGCCGATGGTGGGCAGGTCCAGACGCTCCAAGGCGCGGCGGGGCCAGCATTTATAGGCGCCGGTGAGGTCGCCCACCGGAAGGCCGAGGACGGTGCTCACATAGATGTTGGCTCCCTTGCTGAGGATGCGGCGCCCCAGGCCCCAGTTTTTCACCCCGCCGCCGGGCACGTAGCGCGAGCCGATGGCCACCGAGCCCCGGCGGGCCATCTCCACCAGGGAGGGCATGGCCTCGGGCGGATGGGAGAAGTCGGCGTCCATTTGGGCAAACAGCGGTGCGTCGAAGTTGGCCAGGGCGTAAAGAAAGCCCTCGCGGTAGGCGGTGCCTAGGCCTTGCTTGCCAGGCCGGTGCAGCACGTGCACCCTGGAATCTTCCTTGGCCAGGGAGTCGGCGATGCGGCCGGTGCCGTCGGGCGAGTTGTCGTCCACTATCAAGATGCCCAGGTCTAGATCCAACCCCAAGAGGGCCTCGCTCAGCGGGCGAACATTGTTGGATTCGTTGTAGGTGGGTATTACGACCAAAACTTCCATGGGCGCTCTTTCAATGCTTACGAGTTAGCGCTCAAGTCTATCGAAAATAGCCGGGTTGGCAATAACGGAGGAGCGGAACTTCTTAGGCCGTCAGACGGTTATTGGGCAGGAGGCCGCTTGTCGCGGCGGCGGGTCCACAGCCAGACGGCCAGGAGCACCAGGATAAGCAGGGGCTGGGCGCCCAGGGAGGCCTCGACCCAGGGCTCGGAGTAGACCAGCCTGATCTTGTGCTTGCCCTGGGGTACGGCCACCGTGGTCATGAAGCCGTAGGCCCAATCAATGGGCGTATCCTTGCCGTCCAGGGTTGCCCTCCAACCGTGGTAAGCGCTTTGGCTGAGTACAACCCAACCGGGCCGCGAGGCCTCCACTTGGAGCTCTATGTTCTGGTCCTGCCAGGAGAGCATTTTCACCGTGCCGCCGGAATCGGCGTCCACGCCCTTGGGCGCGCGCCAACCGGCGGGCCTCTTGCGCAACACCACCGAGCGCGAGGGGTCTACCGAGGCCAGCACCTGCTTGTATTCCCAGTCCGGCTCCACCACCGACGCCCGGGACACGAACCAGGCGCGGCCCAGAAAGACCTGGTTCACCAGGTAGCCCTTGGGCCCCGGCTTCAGCCAGGTATGATCGCTCAGGGGTTGACCGTCCAAGGTAAGGCCGCTTATGCCCACCAGGGCCACGGGATGAGCCGAGGCCATGAGCACCGCATCGGCCTTAGTGTCTGGCGGGGCCTCCAAGGTGAGCGTCTTGCCGGCTACCTCTTTAGCTTGGCGCAGGGGCCATTGGGCGGTGATCTTGCCATCCAGGGTGAGGGCCATCCTGGCGACCAGCTCGCCGGGTTTGGCCTGGCCGGGCAGCAGGGCCTTTGCCTTCAGCTTGAGCTCCTTCACCTCCATCGGGCGGTTCAGGCGCACCGCCGACTGGCTGTAGCCGCACAGGGCCCAGTCGCTGCGCCGGGCGTTCACCACCGGGCTGCGCTGGTCCACCAGCTTGACCGCCCATATCTGCAGGTAGCGGGGGTTGGCCTGGGGCTCCCACCACATCTGCCAGAAGCCCAGAGGAAGGCGGCGGTTCATGTAGCCGCCCGGCGGGTTGATGAAGTTAAGGTGGGCCACATAGGCGGGGTACTGATAACCAAGCGTGTCGCGCTCACGAAAGGCCAGCACCCGTCCGCCCTCGGGCCCTCCGGCCAAACCCACCAGGCGGGCGGCGGCGGCTTGCGCGGCCGGGTTGGGCTTGGTGGGGTCGCCGGCCTTCACCGGCATGACGCTCATGTATCTGGGGGCATAGTAAAAGCCCAGATCAAGGGCGGCCAAAGCCACCAGCAGCAAGGCTATCATCCGCGGCCTGACGCCCTGGCTCAGGCGCAAGGCGCTCCACCACAACGCGGCCACGCAGAACAAGAGCCAGCTCAGGATGCTTAGCGGCGGGAAAAGCTGCTTGTAGGCCAGGCCTTCCAGGCGAAGGCCCTCGGCGGTGATCAGCAGCAGAATGAGGGCAGTAATTATTCCCGCCAGCACGGCCAAAAAGCGGCGCAGGGTGCCCAGTTCCGGGGCCTGGGCACGGTACAGCAGCCAGTGCAGGCCGTAGCCCGCCAGCACCAGCAAGGCCAGGTGCAAAAGGAACATCCAGCGGATGGTTTCGCGGAAAAGATAGTATCCGGGCATCAGAGTCATGAGCACCTTGTGCAGGCCCATGGAGGCGCCCATCATCAGCACGATGCCCACCACGCCTAGGAGCTTGTAAAAGCCGGCCTCGTTTTTACGCACCCAGGCCACGGCCACCAGGGCCAGGCCCAAGGGCGCGATGCCCACGTATATGGTGGTTTCAGCGTGCCTATTCATCAGTTGCGGGGCCAGGAAGTGAGGCAACATCCACCAGTCGCCCGAGCCCTGAGCGATGAAGCTGCGCCGCCTGAACCCCACCAGGCCCTCGGCGTCGTGCACCCCCACCGGGTCGCCCCCGCGGGTCCCGGCCAGGTGGGCCAGGTTGGGCAGGGCCCATATTGCCGAGGCGAGCCCCATGATCAGATAGGGGGCCAAACCCAGCCGCCAGGCGGGCCGCCAGCCGCCCCGGTTGAACTCGGTGACAATCGCATAGAGGGCGTAAAGTGTGGCCGCGGTTCCCACGTAGTAGAAAACCTGGGGTATGCCCCCCATAAAGCTCCAGCCCAAACACACCCCGGCCCAGGCCGCGTTCAACAGGCTAAGACCCGTGCGGGCGCGGTGCAGAAAAAGAAGCACCAAGGGAGCCCAGCAAAAGGTCTGGATCATCATGGAGTGGTCGCTGTGGGCGGTTACTATGCCCATGCAGCCCATGACCACGCCCATGACCGTGGCCGCCGCGCGGCCCAGGTTCAGTTGCAGGCCCAGCAAAAAGGCGCCCAATCCGGCCAGGGAGCAATAGGCCACCAGCACCTTTTGCAGATAGTCGCTGCGCAGCAGCCCTTCATCCAGGAAAAAGACGCTAAGCAGCGACAGGGGATTGAACAGGTCGAAAAGGTACTCCAGGAAAGGAACGCCCATGGAAAAGATGGGGTCCCACAGGGCAAGCTTGCCCTCGGCCAGGGACCGGTAGAAAAAGGCCCGCTGAGCGGTAAGCTCCAGGAAATCGCCCCGCAAAAACAGGCGATAGTCCATCTCCGGCCACACATAAAGCCAGCGCTGGAACCAAGGCAAAAGCACCACCAGGGCCGCGCCGGCCAGGGTCCAGACAATGTCCCGGTTGGTGGAGTTCGGGCTTTGCGAGGCAGGTGGGTTGGGCATCAACAATTACCCCCAAAAGAGAGCCAGTCTGCAATTGAGTTCCAAGATGATATCATTTCCTAGCACATGTCAAGAAGCCAACACCTTGATAGTCCGGTTGAAAGTAGAGGTACGGCTACCTTGTGGGCCGGGATTGGCTCGGTGTAATATTGGCCAGGGCGGCGCGAGCCCTCGCCAGGAGGTCTATTGTTGAAGCCTTTCGGGTGCAGGCATCGCCCGCGGCATATATGATGGAATCGCCGCCTATGAAGGCAGCGAAGGGATATTGAGCATGCGTAGCCTTCGGGCACTCAAATCTTGGAGGCCGTGCCTCCCCTGGGCCGGATTTGGCTTGGCCGCGATTTTGGCCTTGGGTCTGGGCCTGCGCCTTTGGGGCCTGGACTGGACCCACGGCCTGCATCCGGACGAGTGGGCCGCGGACATCATCGCCTCCTTTGCCCATGGCCATTGGTATTATCCCCACCCGGTTATCTGGCATCAGATTTTTTACCTGGTGGCGGGCTTCACCTACATCCCGGTACAGATGCTCCTGGGCAAGCTGGTTATCATGCTGGGCCCGGCCTACACCCAGGTGCCGGTGATCTCCTACCTGTTCTGGGGCCGCCTGTGGGTGGCCCTCATGGGCGCGGCCAATATTTGGGCCTTGTACGCCCTGGTCAGGGCCTTGGGGCTCAGCCGGGCCGCCGGACTGGCCGCGGCCCTGCTGCTGGCGGTGAACCCCCTGCTGGTGGTGCACAGTCACTACCTGACCGTGGACGTGCCCCTGGCTCTGGCCGTGACCCTGGCCCTGTGGGCCGGGGTGCGCCTGTATCAAGACCCCAAATGGTGGCGCTATCTGGTGGCCGGGCTGGCCTTTGGCCTAACCCTAACCACCAAGGCCAACGGCGGGGTTATCCTCTTCGCGTTCATTACCGCCCATCTGGTCTCGGTGTGGGAGCATAAGCCGCCCTGGGCGCGCTGGCTGCTGGCCCAACCGGCGCTGTTTGCCCTGGGCGGGATGCTGGGCATGGTTACCGGCTACCCCGGCTTTTTACTGGCCAAGGACAACCCCCTGTTCAAGTACGCCGAGCAGGTGCACAACTTCACCCGGCCCCACTTTGCCGAGCACATCTCTTTTTGGAACAGCCCCTTGGGCGACCGCCTCACCTGGTCGGCCCACACCATCGGGGATTCCATAGGCTGGGAGCTGGTGGCCTTGTTCGCCCTGGGCCTGGCCCTGGCCATCTGGCGGCGTTACCGCGCGGTGTGGGTGGTAGCCGCCTATCCGTTGTTCTACTATTTCCCCTATCTTTTCCTGTCCCACCGCCTGGCTGAGCGCGACCTCACCAGCATTGTGCCGCCCCTGATCTGCCTGGCCATGCTGCCCATAGCCTGGGCCGTGGGCCGCATGCCCCGCTGGGGCAAGCCCGCCCTGTGGGCGGTGGCCGCCCTGGCCCTGATGATCGTGCCTCTGGGACGCTCCATGGCCGGGGCTTATCTCTTCTGGCAGGAGGAAACCCGGGTCTCGGCCAACCGCTGGGCCGGGGCCGACCTGCCGCCCCAGGCCCACCTGTATCAAGGCGGCTACGGAGTGCCCAAGGTTCAGCGGTCCACCGAGTTCTACCACTCCCAGGAGCAGGCCCAGTATGAGGGCGAGGACAAGTTCGTGCTCACCTCCTCCTCGGACGTTGACCGCTACTTCTTTCAGTGGGAAAAGATTCCCCGCAACTCCATGGGCCGCTTGCTGAATGGGTTCAGCCAGTGGCAGCTGATCAAGGAGTTCGACCTGGGCTACGCCACCGCCCAGGACAAGCTGCCGGGGCGCTTTAAGTTCCCGGTGTTCGTGGACCCCTACCTGCGCTTTTACGCCGCCCGTCCCGCTCTTGCTCAAACCCAAAGCCTGGGTCTGGAGCGGCCACCTTCTTATGCCTACGCGCCCTACGCGGTGGTATACACCAACCACCGGGCCTATAGCGGCCACGGCGGGGCCGCCCTGGTCAAGGGCCCGGCCCGGGCGGTGCGGGTGCTCCGCCCGCCCCACGATCTGTTGGCCGCGGGGGTGGATCTGATCAACCTGGGCGACCAGCCGGTGAAGCTCAATCTGGTGCAGGGGATGCGCCGCAAGCACCTGCGCCTGGAGCCGGGCA
This sequence comes from Deltaproteobacteria bacterium, assembly GCA_020444205.1. GTDB lineage: Bacteria > Desulfobacterota > Desulfarculia > Desulfarculales > Desulfarculaceae > Desulfoferula. The sequence continues at coordinate 16,143 of JAHLLJ010000014.1, forward strand.
AGAGCCTGCGCTTTATCGACCAGCCGCAAAACTGGCCGCCCACCGTGGAGCGGGTCTACCCCTACGCCCTGTGGGTGGACAGCCCGGGCCAGGTGTTCCTGCGCCTGACCAGCGATCCCCTGCTCATGGGCCTGCGCTGCCTGGAGCAGGGCGATTGGCCCCTGGCCCAGCGCCTGCTGGCCCAGGCCCGGGCGGCGCGCCACTCGGCCTTGCTGCCCCGGGCTTTGCAAGCAGCGGCCTTGCTCAAGCAGGGCAGGGTGCAGCCGGCCGCCCCGCTTTTGGCCGATCAGGCTCCGGCCCTTGAACGCCTGGCCGCCCTGGTGCTGGGCTCGGCCCCGCCCGAGCAGGGCTTCAAGGCTCTGGCCGCCTGGGCCGGGCTCTACCCCGACCTGCTGGCCAACTCCCTGACCCGGCGGTATGTGCCCCGGGACTATGAAAAGGGGCCGAGTCAAGAGACCAGACAGGAGCATCCCTCTTTCAGCTTCCGGGCCTGGGCCGCCGGGGGAGGCAAGGGTCACCGGGAGCTATTGCGCCTTAAGGAGCTGTTGCCCGCCCAGCCGCTACGGGTGGGCCTCACCTTGAGCCGCCGCAACGTGTCCTACGCGCCGGAGCAACCCTTGGCCCTGCTGATGGCCGTGGCCCACGGCCCCATGGGCAAGGACCTCACCGTGCGCCAGGAGATCAGGCCCACGGATATGGGCCAGGGCACCAGGCGGCGAACCTTGGAGCTGGAGCTGCCCGCCGCCGCGCCAAACCAGCGTTGGAGCTTTGATCTGCGCTCCATGTCCGGGTCCACTCTGCACCTGGACAGGGTGGAGGTCTTGGTGGAGCCGCGTCCCCAAATGATGCGCTTGGCCCGCTGGGCCTTCTGGGCCCAGGGTGAGTTGATGCGCCGCCAGGGACGGCCTTCCCCGGCGGCGGCCATGTTGGCCTGGGTGGAGCGCCTGGACCCCGGTTTTACTCCTGGTCTGAAAAGCCAGGTGCTGGCTCTGGAGGCCAGCGGCCAGCCCGAGGCGGCCCGCCGCCGGCTGGCCAAGGCCGTGGCCGAGTTGCCCGAGATGGGCGAGGCTCACGCTTGGGCTAGGTCGGAGTTGGAAAAGCTAGAGGCCAAGGGGGCTTCCGCTCCTTCCTCCCTGCGTTAGTTTGGGCTGGGCCGCTGTCCCGGGGCTGCATTGCCAACGCCCCGCAAGCTCTATATAATCCCGAGTCATGCAACGCGAGATCAACAACTTGGGCCAGGAGTCCTGGGACCTGGTAATAGTGGGCGGCGGCATCTACGGAGCGGCGGCCTTGTGGGAGGCCTCCCGCCGGGGACTTAAAGCCGTGCTGTTGGAGGCCGAGGACTTTGGCGCGGCCACCAGCGCCAACAGCCTAAAGGTCATCCACGGCGGGTTTCGCTATTTACAGTCCATGGACTTCGCCCGGGTTCGCCTTTCCGCCGCCGAACTGGTGACGCTCATGCGCATCGCCCCCCACCTGGTGAGCCCCATGCCTTGCTTGGTGGCCACCAAAGGCCTGGGCAAGCAGGGACGACTCGTCTTCCGTACGGCCCTGGCCATATACAACTACTTGACAGGACATGAAAAACTGCGCGGTAGGCTGGTGGACAAGGCCGAGGTGGCCCGGCGCTTCCCCCTGTGCCCGCCGCCGGGCATCAGCGGCGGGGTGCTGTGGCACGACGGCCTGGTGCACGACTCCGAGCGTCTTACCCTGGGCTATGTGCTGGGAGCTGGGAAAAAAGGCGGGCAAGCGGCCAACTACATACGGGCCAAGGGCCTGATCGAGGAGCAGGGCCGCGCTATTGGGGTGAAAGCGGTTGACGAGTTGACCGCCCAAGAGCTGGAGGTGCGGGGCAAGGTTGTGCTGGTCACCGCCGGTCCCTGGGCCATGGAGCTGTCCGGGGCGGCCGACCAAGCCCCGACCTTGGCTTCGGCCCTGAACCTGGTGGTGCGCCGTTCTTGGAGCGACAGCGCGGTGGGCCTGCGCTCCCTGACCGGCAAGGCCGAGGACCCGGTGTGCGGAGGCCGCCGCTTCATGTTCATGGTGCCCTGGCACGGCCATACCTTCTTGGGCACGGCCTATCGCCTGTGGCCTGCCCAGGCCAAGCCGAGCGGGCCGACCCGAGAGGAACTTCTGGCCCTTATGAATGAGTTCAACGCGGCCTGCCCTGAGCTGGAGCTGACCCCGGGCGACATATCTTATTTTCATTGGGGCCGGGTGCCCCTGGAGCATCCGGGCCAGGCTCCGGTGGGCGGCGGCCTGGCCAGCAAGCGCCGCCTGATGGAGCGTCCCGGCCTGATCACCGTGAGCGGGGCCAAGTACACCACCGCCCGGGCGGTGGCCTCCGAGGCGGTGGCTAGGGTATGCGCCCAACTGGGCCAAGAGGCCCCGGAGCTGCCCCTGGAGCCGGTGTGGGGCGGGGAAGTGGAGCAGGCGGAGCTTCCCGCCGGGCTTTCTTCCGATCGCGCCGCACATCTGCGCGCCCAGTACGGCAGCCGTGCCGGAGAAGTGGCGGCCTGGGCTTTGGGCGACCCAGCCTTGCTGGAGCCCCTGTCCCCGGACACCTTGGTGCTGGGCTGCGAGGTGGTCCAAGCGCTGGAGGCGGAGATGGCCCTGCACTTGGCCGATGTGAGCCTGCGGCGCACCATCCTGGGCAAAAAGGGCCGCCCCTCGGACCAAGCCTTGCAGGCGGCCCTGGTCATCATGGCCCAGCGTTTTGGCTGGGACCAAGCCCGCCAAGAGTCGGAGCTGGCCCAAGCGCTAAAACCGTATGAAATTTTGGAGGGCTTGGCATGAGCCCCCATCACCGCGAGGATTGCGATCTGGTTACGGCCAGCGAGGAGTACGCCCAGCGATTCACCGGGGCGGTGGGAGCCTACTTCCTTCGGGTGCAGACCGCGCGAACCTTGGAGCTAATGACTCCCTGGCCCGGGGCCAAGGTGCTGGACGTGGGCGGGGGGCACGCCCAACTGGCTCCTCCCCTGAGTCAGGCGGGCTATCAGGTGACCGTGGCGGGCAGCAGCGACGCCTGCGCCCAGCGCCTGGAGCACCTCATGCCTCCCGGCTCTTACGAGTTCCAGCCGGTTGACCTCATGGAACTGCCCTGGCCGGATCAGAGCTTTGACCTGGTGCTGAGCTATCGCATGCTCACCCATGTGGTTGATCCCATCTGCTACACCGCCGAGCTTTGCCGGGTGGCCCGCCACGCGGTGTTGGTGGACTACCCTGCCAAGCGCAGCTTCAACTTGGTGGCTGACTCTTTGTTCAAGGCCAAGGAGTCCCTGGACGCCAATCAGCATACCCGGCCCTTTGTAAGCTTTTGGGATGACGAGGTGGATGGGTTGTTCGCGGCCCAGGGATTTGGTAATCCCGCCCGGCGTCGCCAGCATTTCTGGCCCATGGCCCTGCACCGGGCTCTGGGCTCGGGCGGTTTCACCAGGTTCAGCGAGGGCCTGGCCCGTGGCCTGGGGCTCACCTCCCTGCTGGGATCGCCGGTTATCCTCCGATCGGAGCGCCTGGCATGAGGATTCTGCTCCTGGCGCCCCATCCCTTTTTCCAGGAAAGGGGCACGCCTATTGCCGTGCGCCTTTTGGCCTCGGAGCTGGCCGGCAAAGGTCACCAAGTATCGATGCTCTGCTACCACGAGGGTAGCCAGGTAGAGATTCCGGGGGTGGATATCCACCGCATCGCCCCACCTTCCTGGGTGCGGGGGGTGCCGCCCGGGCCTTCCTGGCAAAAGCTCATGTGCGATGCCTATATGTGGCCCGCGGCCAAGCGCCTGGCCGCCAGCGGCAGCTTTGACCTGTTGCACGCGGTGGAGGAGGCGGCCTTCATGGCCCACCGCCTCAAGAAGCTCTATGGCCTGCCTTATGTCTATGACATGGACTCATGCATGTCCGCCCAAATAGCCGACAAATTCCCGCTAGCCAAGCCCCTGGCCAGGCTTTGGGAGCGCTGGGAGGCGAACGCGGTGCGGGGCAGCGTTGGGGTGGTGGCGGTGTGCCAATCCCTGGTGGAGGTGGCCCAGGGCCATGACCCCACGGTGCCGGTGTGCCGTTTGGAGGACGTGAGCCTGCTGGACAAAATGGGCGTGCCGCCCGAGGAACGGTTGGACCTGGACGGTCCGGTGATCATGTACGTGGGCAATTTGGAGTCTTACCAAGGCATCGACCTCTTGCTGGAGGCCTTCGCCCTCATTTCCCCCAAGCACCCAAAAGCCCATTTGGTGGTGATCGGGGGCAGCGAGAGGGACCTGGCCAAGTACCGGGGCCAGGTGGGGAGCCTGGGCCTGTCCCAACGGGCCCACTTCCTGGGGCCGCGACCCCCGGCCCACCTGGCCCATTACCTGGAGCAGGCTGACATCCTGGTGAGCCCGCGCATTCAGGGCGAAAACACCCCCATGAAAATTTACTCTTATCTGGACTCGGGCCGCCCCCTGGTGGCCACCCGTCTGGCCACCCACACCCAGGTCTTGGATGACGGCATCAGCCTGTTGGTGGAGCCCAAGGCCGGGGATTTGTCCCGCGGCCTGAATGAGCTGCTGGAGCATCCCGAGGAGGGCAAGGCCCTGGCCCGGGCGGCCCAGGAGCGCATGGCCAGCCACTATAGCCTGGAGGCCTACCGCCGCAAGCTGCATGGTTTTTATGAGAGCCTGGAAAGCGCCCTGGAGCACGGAGGGCGGCCATGAGCGACGAACAGGCAGGCTGGGCCCTGGAGCTTTACCAGCGCTCAGTGCTCAAGCAGCAGAAGTTCAGCCATATCCAGGCCCTTCTAGGAGACACCCACGGCGAACGTTGCCTGGATATCGGCGCGGACAACGGGGTGGTGAGCCTGCTTTTGCGCCAAAACGGCGGCGACTGGGCCAGCGCGGACCTGGCCCCGGAAGCGGTGGAGAGCATCCGCTCCCTGGTGGGCGGGCGAGTGGAGCGCATCGACGGCGGGCCCACTCCCTTTGCGGATGACGAGTTCGACATCGTGGTGGTGGTGGATTTCCTGGAGCACATCCCCGGCGACCAAGAATTCCTAGCCGAGCTGGCCCGTATCATCAAGCCGGGCGGCTGGCTCATCGTCAACGTGCCCCGGGAGCCCCGCTGGTCACTGGTGTGGCCCTTGCGCCACGCCATAGGCCTCACCGACCAGTGGCACGGCCACCTGAGGCCCGGCTACCGCCAAGACAGCCTGAGCGCCCTGCTGGAGCCCTGGTTCGAGGTGACCGAGGCCAAGACCTATTGCAAAACTTTTTCCGAGCTGTTGGACACGGCGCTCAATTTTGGGTATGTGATCAAGCAACGCCGCCAGGGAGGGCAGACCTCCACGGCCAAGGGGACGGTGGTCACCCAGGCAGATTGGAAAGGCGGCGGTTCCACAGCCATGAAAGCCCTTTACCCGGCCATGCGGGCCTGGGTGGGCCTGGATATGCTATTGCCCTTTTTCAAGGGATATCGCTTGATTGTTCAGGCGAGGCGCAGGAGTGATAAATGAAGATTTTGGTGACCGGCGGCACCGGCTTTACCGGCTCGGCCCTGGTTAAAAAGCTCATATCCCTGGGGCACGAGGTGGTGGCCCTGGACTACAAGGAAGGCCTCGTCCCCCAAAACCTGCGGGATGCCGGGGCCGAGGTATACATCGGCTCGGTGACCGACAAAGACCTGGTGGACAAGGCCATGGACGGGGTGGAGATCGTCCACCACCTGGCCGCCGCCTTCCGCGAACTCAACGTGCCCGAGACCTTTTACGACGAGGTGAACACCGGCGGCACCCGCAACGTCTTCGAGTCGGCGGTTCGTCACGGGGTGCGCAAGGTGGTCTACTGCTCCACCTGCGGAGTGCACGGCAACGTGGACAACCCTCCCGGCGGCGAGGAAGCGCCCATTCAACCGGCGGACTATTATCAGCAGACTAAGTACAACGGCGAGGTGGTGGCTCAGGAGTTCTTCGCCCAGGGCATGAAGACCACCATTCTGCGTCCAGCGGCCATCTACGGCCCCGGTGACCCGGAGCGCTTTTTCATGATCTACTCCCGGGTGGCCAAGGGGGTGTTCCCCATGTTCGGCTCGGGCAAGACCCTGTATCACCCCCTGTACATCGACAACCTGGTGGACGCCTTCCTCCTGGCCCAGGAGGAAGACAAGGGGCTGGGTGAGGCCTACCTCATCGCGGACGAGCACTTCTACCCCATCGAGGAGCTGGTCAAGCGGGTGGCCAAGGCCATGAACCGCGAGGTGAAGATCCCCCACTACCCGGTGTGGCCCCTAGTGGCGGCCGGACACGTGTGCGAAAAGCTGTGCAAGCCCTTTGGGATCACCCCGCCCATCTTTCCCCGCCGGGTGGACTGGTATCGCCAAAACCGGGCCTTTAAGATCGACAAGGCCAAGGCCGAGCTGGGTTACGCCCCCAAGGTGGGAATCGACGAGGGGCTACGCAACACTTATCTGTGGTACCAGGAGATGGGTTACCTCAAGTGAGGGTGGGTTAGGCCATGCCTACGCCCTTGGGCCACGCCCTGGCCGGGATGGCCGCCGGGACCGCGGCCAGCGGCGGGCGCACCATCTTGGGCCCGGTAAAGGACCTGGCCTTTTTTGTGGGCTTTGGGGTGCTGGCCGACATTGACTTTATCCCGGGGCTGATCTTTGGCCAGGGTGCGGCCTGGCACCGAGGGATCAGCCACTCCATCACTGCCGCGGCCGTGGCCGGGCTCTTGGCCTGGCTGTGGGCCCGGCGCAAGCCGGGCGGCGGTTGGCTGGCCCTGGGGGCCCTGGCTGCTTATGCCAGCCACATTTTGCTGGACTTTCTCAACGTGGACACCAGGCCCCCCTTTGGGATACCCTTGCTCTGGCCCTTTTCCGGGGAGTATATGCTGGCCCATCATGCTATATTTCCTGATGTTAAGCGCCACGCCCTGACCTGGGCCATTGTGAAGCACGACCTGGTGACCATGGCCTGGGAAACCCTGTTGCTGGGGCCGCCCGCTTTGGCGGCCCTGCTCTGGCGGCGAGCTAAACAACGCCGGAGCAAAGGACGAAGCTAAGTGGATCTGTCAGTCGTCGTACCTATTTACAATGAAGAGGCCAATATCGAGCCCCTGCATCGGGAGCTGCACGAGGCCTTGGAGCCCCTGGGCCTGGACTATGAGGTCATCTACGTTGACGACGGCTCCCGGGACGACAGCTTCGCCATTTTGGCCCGCCTGGCCAAGGACCAGCCCCGGGACGTGGTGGTGCGCCTGCGCAAGAACTTCGGCCAGACCGCGGCCATGAGCGCGGGCTTTGACCATGCCCAGGGAAAAATCATCGTCACCCTGGACGGGGACCTGCAAAACGACCCCCGCGACATCCCCAAGCTGCTGGCCAAGCTGGCCGACGGTTACGACATCGCGGCGGGTTGGCGCTACAACCGCCAGGACAAGTACCTCTCGCGCAGGCTGCCCTCCCAGATGGCCAACGGGCTCATCAGCCTGATCACCAAGGTGAAACTGCACGACTATGGCTGCACCCTCAAGGCCTTCAAGGCCGAGGTGATCCAAAACGTGCGCTTATATGGCGACTTGCACCGCTTCATTCCGGCCATCGCCTCGCTCATGGGGGTGAACATCGCCGAGGTGAAGGTGAACCACCGCTCCCGCAAGGCGGGCAAGAGCAAGTACGGCATCGGCCGCACCCCCCGGGTGCTCCTGGACCTCATCACCGTGAAGTTCCTCTTGTCCTACTCCACCCGGCCCATCCAGATATTTGGCCTGTGGGGGCTCTTTGCCTTTGGGGCGGGCTTCCTTTTGGGCCTGTACTACACTTGCCTCAAGTTCTTCGCCGGAGAGGCCCTATGGGGCAAACCCGGCTTGTTCCTGGCGATTTTGCTTTTATTTATCGGAGTGCAGCTAATATGCATCGGCCTGCTGGGCGAGATGCAGGTGCGCACCTATTACGAAGCCCAGGCCAAGCCCATCTACGCCGTGCGCCAGGTGATTAACTACACGCCGGCCCAGGGGGACTAACCCCCCCGGGGAGCGGCTTGGCCCCCCACGAGGACCGCGCCTTGAAACTCATCTACGATCTAAGGCTGTTGACCGGCCAGATGCATGGCATGGCCCGCTACGCATTGGAGCTCTTACGGGCCATGCTGGAGGCCGAGCCAGAGTTGGCCGTGGGCGCCCTGGTGCGCAAGCCTGAACACGCCAAGCTGCTCCCCGCCGACGAGCGAGTGGTGGCCATCGCCGCCAACCTGGCCCCATACGGCATCTCCAGCCAGTTGAGCATGCCCCGCCTGCTGGCCGGTCTGGCCCCTGAAATTTACCACTGCCCCTTTTACGCCCCGCCGGCCCGTTTCAACGGCCCCATGGTCTTCACCATCCACGACCTGATCCATTTGCGTTTTCCCAAGGACCACGGCCTGCGTTATCGTCTGTTCTATCTTTGGTTCGTGTCTCCGGCAGCCAAACGGGCCGGAGCGGTGTTCACTCCCAGCCAGCACTCCAAGCAGGACCTCATTGACCTCATGGGGGTACCCGAGGGCAAGATAGTCATTACCCCCAACGCGGCGGGCGAGGCTTTCAAACCGCCGGAAAAGGGTGCCACACCCCCCGCTGGTTTGCCCGAGCGCTACGTGCTGGGAGTGGGCAATCCCAAACGCCACAAGAACCTGGGCGCTTTGGTTGAAGCCCACCAGCAGCTTCTGCGCAACCCGCCGGGCGGTATAGAAGTTCCGCCTTTGGTGGTGGTTGGCGTGGCTCCGGGCAAGGCCGATTGGGCCAAGCCCAGCGACGATCTTATTCTGTTGCCTTTTTTGGAAGACCACGACCTGGCCCGGGCCTATGGCCTGGCCAGGGCGGTGGCGGTGCCTTCGCTCTACGAGGGCTTTGGCCTGCCCGCCCTAGAGGCCCTGGCCTGCGGCGCGCCGGTGCTTGCCGCCAAGCGCGCCTCTTTGCCCGAGGTGGTGGGCGCGGCAGGGCTGTTGGTGGAGCCGGATGCCGAGTCCCTTGCTGAAGGCTTGGGGCGCTTACTGGTGGATTCGGCCCTGGCCCAGCGTTTGCGCCAGGCCGGGCCAAGGCAGGCAACCAAGTTCTCCTGGGCCCGCACCGCCAGGACCACCCTGGCCACCTATCGCCAGGTGGCGGCGAGGTGGCGGTGAGCCAGTCCCCCATACCGCCGACCCTCACCGGGGTTAGGGTGGTGCTGGTGCACGACTGGCTCACCGGCATGCGCGGCGGGGAAAAGGTGCTGGAGGCCCTGTGCCGCCTGTTTCCCCAGGCGCCCCTGTACACCCTGTTGCACGTGCCCGGATCGGTGAGCAGCCTCATCGAGCAGCGGCCCATTCGCACCTCTTTCCTGCAGTCCATGCCCCTGGCGGCCAAGCGCTACCGCCACTATCTGCCCTTGTTCCCTCAGGCGGTAAGCTCGCTCAAGCTGCCGCCCTGCGACCTGGTGCTCTCCACCAGCCATTGCGTGGCCAAGGCGGTGCGCCCGCCCCAGGGAGCAGTGCATGTGAGCTATCTGCACACCCCCATGCGCTACATCTGGGACATGTACGCCGACTATTTCGGCCCCGGCCGGGGAGGGGCGGCCCGCTATGTCATGCCCCTGCTGCGCGGCCGGCTGCAGCGCTGGGATGTGGACACCTGCGGCCGGGTGCATTACTTCCTGGCCAACAGCCGCCACGTGGCCCGGCGCATCGAGCGCCATTACCAGCGCCAGGCCCAAGTGATCCACCCGCCCGTGGAGGCCGGGCGCTTCGCCCCGGCGGCCAAGGTGGAAGACTACTATCTGGTAGTCAGCGCTCTGGTGCCTTACAAGCGGGTAGACCTGGCCATCCAGGCCTGCAGCCAGACCAAGCGGCGGCTGGTGGTGGTGGGCAGCGGCCCGGAGGAAGAGCGCCTCAAGGCCATGGCCGGGCCCACCGTGGAGTTCCGGGGCTGGGTGAGTGACGAGCACCTGGCCGGGCTCTATGCCAGGGCGCGGGCCTTTCTTTTTCCCGGCGAGGAGGACTTCGGCATCACTCCCCTGGAGTCCATGGCCTCGGGACGCCCGGTGGTGGCCTATGCCAAGGGCGGGGCTTTGGAAACCGTGGTGGGCCTGGACGACCCCGAAGGGCTGCCTCCCACGGGAGTGTTTTTTGACCGTCAGGAGCCGGAGGCCCTGGCCGCGGCCCTGGACCAGCTTGAAGCCAACCTGGACAGATTCGCCCCCCAGGCCTTGGCCGAGCATGCGGCGGGCTTTGACACCAAGGTTTTTACCCGGAAAATGAGGGACTTTCTGGCTCAAACCCTGGCCGCGCCGGGCGTTGACCCAGGCGGGGAGCGGTGATAGATTTTTCCCACGGGCCGCTTTAATAGGCGGCCCGGCGGCGTTTAACGCCATAGCCAATTTGGGAGGACTTAGTGCAGGTTCTAATCATCGGCGCCGGTGAGGTGGGCTTTCACACCGCGCTCAGGCTGTCTCACGAAGGCCACCGGGTTGTGGTGGTGGACAGCATGCCCGAGCGGGTGCGCCAGATATCCGAGCAGATGGACGTGCAAACCCTGGTGGGCCAGGGATCGAGCCCGGTGGTGCTCAGGACCGCCGGCGTGCACAAGGCCGACCTGGTTTTGGTGGTCACCAACAGCGACGAGGTGAACCTGGCCGCCTGCCGCTTCGCCCGTCTGCTGGCCCCGGCGGCCACCCTCATCGCCCGCATTCGCAGCAACGATTATTTGGAGTTTTTCGAAGAAGTGGGCGCGTCCAGCCTGGACGTGGATACGGTGATCAATCCCGAGCGGGAGGTGGCCACCCAGATCATGCAATTTCTGGCCGTGCCCGCGGCCAGCAGCGTGGCCGACTTCGCCGGGGGCATGGTCAAGATGCTGGGGCTCAAAATCCCCCCCACCTGCCCCAACGTGGGCCACTCCCTGAGCGAGCTGCGCATCGCCGGGGGGCCGCGCTTTTTGGTGGTGGCCATCGAGCGCGGGGGCAAGGTCATCATCCCTCACGGCGACGACGTGATCCTCTCCGACGATCTGGCCTATGTGGTCACTCGCGGCGAAAACATCGACATGGTGGTGGAGCACTTCGGACTGCAGAGCCAGCCGGTGCGCAACCTGGTGGTGGTGGGCGGCGGGGCCATTGGCCGCCTGGTGGCTCGTTGGGGCCGCGAGCGGGGCATCAAGATCCGGATCATTGAAAAGAGCGAGATCCGTTGCGAGACCTTGGTGGATCAGTTGGAGGACGTCACCGTGCTAAACGGCGACGGCACCGACATGAGCCTGTTGGAAGAGGAGAACGTGGGCGCGGCCGACGTGTTTGCGGCGGTCACCGATGATGAGGAAGACAACGTGCTCATCGCCCTGTTGGGCCGCAAGATGGGCGCGCGCCGCACCATTGCCAGAGTGGCCCACCTGGGCTACGTGCCTCTGGTCAGCTCCCTGGGCCTGGACTTGGTGGTGAGCCCCCGCTTTGCGGCGGTGGGCGCCATCCTGCGCCACCTCAGGGCGGGCAAGGTCTTGAACGTGGCCCCGCTCAAGGACGAGGACACCGAGGTCATCGAGGTGGAGGCCCAGGAGACCAGCGAGGTGGTGGGCAAGCCGCTGAGCCAGGTGAAGCTGCCCCAAGGCTCCCTGGTGGCCGCGGTGATTAAAAAGGACTCAGTGGAGATAGCCACCGGCGACACCGTGGTACGCCCCGGGGACCGCCTGGTGATCTTCGTTACCCGCAAGGTGCTCAAGAAGGTGGAAAAGCTTCTCACCGTGCGCCTGGAATACTTCTAGAGGGAGTATAGCCTTGGGTCTGGCCGTCGTATTATCCCTGTTGGGGGTGCTGTGCATGGGTTTGGGGCTCTTCATGCTCCCGCCCCTGGGGGTGGCTCTGTACTACGGCGAGGAAGCCTGGCACGCCTTTGCCGGGGGCGCATTCGCCAGCCTGGTTCTGGGCGCGGTTCTTTTCTGGCTTTTCCGCGACAAGAGCAAACGGGAGATGAACCACCGCCAGGGCATGGCCATCGTGGGCATTTCCTGGGCAGTGGCCGGCCTGCTGGGAGCCTTGCCTTTCTACCTGAGCGGGGAGTTCGCGGGTTTTGGCGACGCGGTGTTCGAGTCGGTCAGCGGCTTCACCACCACCGGGGCCAGCGTGCTCACCAACGTGGAGGCCTGCTCCAAGGGGGTGCTCTTCTGGCGGGCGCTCACCCACTGGCTGGGCGGCATGGGCTTTATCGTGCTCTCCGTGGCCATACTGCCCTTTGTGGGGGTGGGCGGCATGCAGCTGTTCAAGGCCGAGGTGCCCAGCCCCACTCCGGATCGCCTGGCCCCGCGCATCACCGACACGGCCAGCGTGCTGTGGAAGGTCTACGCGGCCATAACCGCCGCCGAGGTGTTGCTCTTGATGCTGGGAGGCCTGGACTGGTTCGACGCCACCTGCCAGGCCTTTGCCACCATGGCCACCGGCGGCTTCTCCACCAAGAACGCCTCCATCGCCGGATTTGCCAGCGGCTACGTGGAGGTGGTCGTCACCATCTTCATGCTCCTGGCGGGCATGAACTTCACCCTGCACTTTCAGATGTTATGGCAAAAGCGCTGGAGCTGCTGGTGGCGCAACGAAGAATGGCGCACCTACATGTACCTGTGGCTGGGCGTTGCCCTGGTGGGAGCCATGGCCCTGTTGTTCATCTCCGACAAAGGGGTCTGGGAATCCATCCGCCTGGCTGCTTTCCAAAGCGCCACTATCCTCACCACCACCGGCTTTGCAACCGCCGACTACAGCCTGTGGCCTCCGGTGGCCGTGGCTGCGTTGGTCATCCTCATGTTCATCGGCGGCTCGGCAGGCTCCACCGGCGGCGGCCCCAAGGTCATGCGCCTGATGGTGGTGTTCAAGCAGGTCAAGGCCGAGCTCAAGCGCCTGGTGCACCCCCGGGTGGTGGCCCCGGTGCGCCTGGAGCATCACACCGTGGAGCGCAGCATAGTGGCCTCGGTGTGGGGCTTCATGGGCGCCTATCTGGCCTGCTTCCTGTTGGTGGGCGTGCTGCTCACCGCCATGGACCTGGACATGGTGACCTCCTTCACCGCCTCCATCGCCTGCCTGGGCAACATCGGACCGGGTCTGGGCTCGGTGGGCCCGGCGGGCAACTACGCCCATCTGCCCCTGGCCGCCAAGTGGCTGCTGTCGCTGGCCATGATCGTGGGGCGGCTCGAAGTCTATACCGTTCTGGTTCTTTTCTTGCCTGAGTTCTGGAGAGATTAGGCGGCGGCTTCGCTATCGGCGGCTTCGCCAGGCAGCGGCATACTGCGTTGCCGACGTCTGCTGCTGCGCCAGACACCGGCCTACTGCGTTATCGGCGGCGCCCAAGCCTCGACGTAGCGTTGGCTACGCCTGCGACTTTCGCTTGCCCCAGCGAGCCGCTGGCGGCAGAGCGCGTCGAAAACTATGTTGCCTTCACCGGCCTTGATGGCTCCCGGTGTGACTCCTGCGGAGGCCCAAGCCTTGGGCTGCCTTGTTTGCCGGCGTCTGGCTGTGCCGCTAAAGGCTGTGGTAATTGTTTACTTTCGGGCTATCGCGGTGAGCGGCGTAAGGTCCAGATGCTCGCGGACCGCTTGCCTAAGGGCCTCGCCTTCGATCTGGTCACGCGAGCCCAGGTAGGGCAGGGCTCCCATAAAGGGCGTGCCGCTGTACTCCTTGATCAGGGCGTGGTTTTCCTTGATCGAGGGGTCGCCCGGGTCGGCGGGTTGGGTGAAGCTGAAGATAAATCCCTTCACCGGCAGGCTTGCTCGCTTCAGGGCCTGGATGGTGAGCAGGGAGTGGTTAATGGTGCCCAGGCCGGGCCTGGCAGCCACCACCACGGGCAGGCCCAGCTGCACGGCCAAATCAAGGAAGGTATGCCCCGGCGCGATGGGCACCAGCAGGCCGCCCACCCCCTCGATGACCCCGAACTCCTGGCCCGCCAAAAACTCCCGGCAGGAAGCCACCGAGGCAGTCAGGGACAGCTCCACGCCTTCCTCCCGGGCGGCGGCCAGGGGTGACAAAGGTGCGCGCAAACACGCTGGGTTGAGGGTGTGCAGGGGCTCCTTGAGGCCCACCAAACGATCCAGCAGAAACACGTCCGGGCTCACTGGCTGGCTCTCGGGGCCGGGAGTGCACTCGCTGGCCAGGGGCTTGAGGTAGCCCGCCGGGACTCCGGCGTTGCGCAGGCCCGCCACCAGAGCGGCGGAGACTATGGTCTTGCCCGCATCGGTGTCCGTGCCTATGACCACCACGCCCTTGCCGCTCACAGCCCCGCCTCCCGCGCGGCTTCCACCAAAGCCTGGGCCGCGGTCTCGATGTCTTCTTCCTGGTGGGCCGCGGTAACGGTCAGGCGGATGCGACTGGCACCCTCGGGTACCGTGGGCGGACGCACCGCCGGGGCGAACACTCCGCGCTCCCACAGGCCCTCACCCAGCTCCAGGGCCGCTTGGGCCCTGCCGGTCAGCACCGGCACGATGGGCCCGGCATCACAGGCCACCTGAAGCCCGGCCTCGGCCAGGCGCTTGCGCAGCAGATCGCTCAGGGCGTGTAAATGCTTCCGCCGCCAGGGTTCGGCGTCCACCAGCTCCAGGCCGGCCAGGGCCACTGCCGCCTGGGCCGGAGGCGGGGCGGTGGAGTAGAGCAGGGAGCGGGCGCAGTGCACCAGGGTGTCGATCACCTCCGGCGCTCCGGCGGCAAAGCCACCCAACCCGCCCAGGGCCTTGCTGAAAGTGCCGGCCATGACCACCTCGGGGCAGGGCTCCAAGCCGAAGTGCTCCAAAGTGCCCCGGCCGGTCGCGCCCCACACCCCGGTGGCATGGGCATCGTCGATGACCAGCAAGGCGTTTTGCCGCCGGGCCGCTTCCAGTAGCTCGGGCACCGGGGCCAGGTCGCCGTCCATGGAAAACACCCCGTCGCTGACCAGCAGCTTGACTCCGTCTTTAGGGCCTTGGGCCAGCAGTTCCTCGGCCTTGGCCACTTCGCCGTGGGGAAAGACCTTGACCTGGGCGTGGGACAAACGGCAGGCGTCGATAAGGCTGGCGTGGTTGAGCTGGTCGCTGACGATCAGGTCGCCCTCGTCGGCCAGGGTGCTCACTATGCCCAGGTTGGTCATGTACCCGGTGGGAAAGAACAGGGCCGCCGGGGCGTGCTTGAAGCGGGCAATGGCCTGCTCCAGCTCCACGTGCGACTCCAGGGTGCCCGATATAAGGCGGCTGGCTCCGGAGCCGGTGCCGCAACTGGCGGCTGCCTCCTGGGCCGCCTGGGACAGGCGCGGGTGCCCGGCCAGGCCCAGGTAGTCGTTGCTGGCCATTAAAAGGCAGCGGCGTCCCCGCACGGTTACAAAGCGGCCGCAGGAAGGCCCCACCGAAACCAGGCGGCGGGTGAGGCCCACGGCCTGCTTGGCGGCCACGCGGTCTTTGAGTATTTCCAGGGCCGGTCGCGAGCCCATGGTCAGCTCCCGCACACCTCGATGATGGCCTTGCTCAGGGCGTCCAGCAGCAAGTCGATGTCCCCGGTGGTGCTGCTGAGCGGGGGCATGAGCACGATGGCGTCGCCCAAGGGGCGGATGATCACCCCATGCTTGCGCGCGGCCATGATCACCTGATGGGGAATGCGCAGGCCCGGCTCATAGGGGGTGTCCGTGGCCTTATCAGCGGTAATCTCCACTCCGGCCATGAGCCCGTGTTGGCGAGCCTGTACCACATGCTTCATCTGCGCGATCTGGGCCAGGCCCTGGGCAAAGCGCTCTATCACCGGGGCGGTGCCCTCCACCACCTGGTTTTTCTCCATCAGCTCCAGGCTGGCCAGGGCGGCGGCGCAGGCCAGGGGGTTGCCGGTGTAGGTGTGGCCATGGAAAAAGGTCTTGAACTCGTCGTACTCGCCTAAAAAGGCTTCGTACACCTGGTCGGTGGCCATGGTGGCGGCCAGGGGCAGCACTCCGCCGGTGATGCCCTTGCCCAGGCACATCAAGTCCGGCTCCACGCCCTCCTGCTCGCAGGAGAACAGGGTGCCGGTGCGGCCAAAGCCGGTGGCCACCTCGTCGGCGATGAACAAGATGCCGTGCTTTTTGCAAATGTCCCATAAGCGGCGCACATAGCCCTCGGGCTGCACGATTATGCCCGCCGCGCCCTGCACTCGTGGCTCCACGATCAGGCCGCATATCTCATCCCCATGCTCTTGCAGCATGGGATCCAGGGCATTGGCACAGGCCAGGTCGCAGGCCGGGTGGGTCAGGCCCAGGGGGCAGTGGCGGCAAAAGGGCTGAGGCAAGCGGTGCACCGGGAAGAGCAGGGGGCCGTAGACCTGGTGGAACAGATCAATGCCGCCCACGCTGACCGCGCCGATGGTGTCGCCGTGATAGGCCTCGCCCAGGGCCACGAAGGTCTTCTTTTCCGGGCGGCCGCTCTGCTGCCAATACTGGTAGGCGATCTTTAGCGCTATCTCCACTGCGGTGGAGCCGCTCTCGGAGTAGAAGGCCTTGTTCAGCCCACCGGGGCAGACCTTGGCCAGTTCGGTGGCCAGGCGGGCGGCCAGTGGATGAGTCAGGCCCAGCAGGGTGGAGTGGTCCAAGTGTTTTAGCTGCTCGGCGATGGCCGCGTTGATGTCCGGGTGGTTGTGGCCGTGCACCGTGACCCACAGGGAGCTGACCCCGTCAAAGTAACGGTTGCCGTCGCTGTCATAGAGATAGTTACCCTCGCCGCGCTCGATTACCAAGGGCGGCTCGCCGGGCCAGAGCTTCATCTGGGTGAAGGGGTGCCAAAGGTGGGCGATGTCCTGCTGCAGAATATTGTGGGTGTTGCTCATTTGCTACTCGCTGGTCAGCTTGGCCGCGGGCCTCAGGCCCAGAGCGGTCAGGTCGTTGATATCGTCCACGGGCTGGCGGCCCTCGGTGGTCAGGTAGTTGCCGATCATGGTGCCCCCGGCCCCGGCCAGATACATCATGGGGGCTAGGTTGCCCAACACCTGCTGGCGGCCGCCGCAGGTGCGCACCACTGCGTTAGGGTTGAACAGCTTGAACACCGCCACCGTGGCCAGGGCCTCCAGGGGCTTCAGCGGAGCGTGCCCGGCCATGGGGGTACCTTCTATGGGGGTCAGGAAGTTCAGGGGGATGCTTTGAGGCTCCAGCTCGGCCACGGCGGTAGCCAGCTCCACCCGCTCCAGGGGTGTCTCGCCCAGGCCCACGATGCCGCCCACGCAAACCTCCAGGCCCGCGGCCTGGGCCGCCTTGACCGTTTCCACCCGGTCTTCATAGGTGTGGGTGGTGCAGATGCGCGGGAAAAACCTGGGCCCGGCCTCCAGGTTGTGGTGATAGCGCACCAGGCCCGCCTCGGCCAGGCGCTTGGCCCGGGCTTCGTCGATGAGCCCCAGGCTGGCGCAGGGGGCGATGATGTCCTCTGAGGTGAGCACCTCCACCGCCCGGCAGATCTCGTCCAAGGCCTCGCCCTGGGGACACTCGCGGCCGCTGGTCACGATGCCGAAACGCTGGGCCCCGGCGTCTGCCGCGGCGCGGCCCCGGCGCACCATCTCCTCGGCGCTTAGCAGGGGGTAGACCTCGGCCGGGCCGTTGTGGTGGGCGCTCTGGGCGCAAAAGGCGCAGTTTTCCGAACAGCGGCCCGAGCGGGCGTTGACAATGGCGCAAAACTCCACCGTGTCGCCCTCGTGAACCCCGCGCAGACGATTGGCCGCTGCCAAAAGCTGACCCAGCTCGGCCAGGTCACTCACCTCCAGCCAAGCGGCGGCAGTCTCGGGCTCAAGGAGGCCTCCGTCCATAACCTCCTGAATAGCTTTACTTATATCTGTAGAAAAAGCATGAAGCATGATTGTCAACCTCGTTTGATAAACGGTTGACAATCTACCAGCCGGGGCTGGATTTGGCAAGGATAGTTAAGTGGTTAAATGGGGCGAATACGAGGATCTTAAGCCAGGACCTCCCAGTCCAAAAGGCTCACATCGCCGTGGTGAATAGGGTTGATACTGCCGTCCTCTTCCAGCAGCAGGGCGCCCTCTGGGGCGAAGCCCACCGCCTTGCCCTCGCGCACCGCCTTGCCCTCGCGCACCTTCACCTGCAGGCCCAGGATCAGCGAACGCTCGGCGTACTCCCGGGCCAGCTCCTCGCCGCCTCCGGCCATGAACTGGTCGTGCAGGGAAGTCATTTCTTCCAAGATTTGGGCCAGCAGGGTGGCCCGGTTCCAGGCGTGACCCGTGGCGGCCAAAAGGCTCATGGCCGGTTGGTCCATCCCGGCCAGCCACTCGGGCTCCTGGTTCACGTTGAGCCCCACCCCCACTACGGCATACTCCACCGCCTCGGCCCGGCTGGTGAACTCGGTGAGCACCCCGGCCAGCTTCTTGCCCTCCAGGTACACGTCGTTGGGCCACTTGATGGCCGGTTCCACCCCTCCGTGTTTTTCCAGGGCCCGGCACACGGCCAGAGAGATGAGGTTGTTCAGGGCGAATACCCGCGAAAGCCTCAACACCGGGCGCAGGATGATGGAAAAGAGCAGGGCGCTTCCCCTGGGCGCCTGCCAGTGGCGATCCAGGCGGCCCCGGCCCGTGGTCTGGTGCTCTGCCGCCAGGCAGGCGCCATGCGGGGCCCCAGCCTCGGCCCTTCGGCGGGCCTCCAGGTTGGTGGAGTCTATTTCCGGGAAGTAGAAAAAGGGCAGGCCCAGGGAGCCGGGCTTAAGGCGGGCTTCCACCATGGGCGGCAGCAACAGGGGCGGCTCGCTCACCAGGCGGTATCCCCGCCTGGGCGCGGCCTCTATCTCCAGCCCTTGCTCCCTGAGCGAGGAAACGATCTTGGCCACCGCCGCCCGGCTTATGCCCAGGCGCTGGGCCATGTCCTGGCCCGAACGCTCGCCGTTGCCGCTCAGCAGCAGGCGCAGCACTTGCCCGGCGGTGGATGTCTCCGCAGCGCTCAACTCAACTCCTCCAGGGCGGCCAAAACCGCGTGGTTGAAGCCTGCCGGGCCGGCCAAGGGCTCCTTGATCAATCCTTCCAACGCCATCTCGGCGTGGCTTCCGCCATGCTGGGCCACCAGCACCGGCCGCTCCACCGCCTGAAGCATGCTCAGGTCGTTGGGCGCGTCCCCCAGGGCCATGGTCCTCAGCTCCGGGTCATGCTTGGCGTATAGCACCGAGAGCAGGCGCACCGCCTTGCCTTTGTCACCCCCACCCAGGCAGTGCCAAAAGCGGCCCCCCTGAGTGAGCTGCAAGCCAGCTTCGGCGGCCGCATCACTAAGGGCCTTGGCGGCCTTATCATCACCTGGGGGTAAAAGGGGCTCGTTGAACTCACGCTCGCGGGCCCTGGCCGCCTGCTCCTTGCTCAGGCCGGTGATCTTGGCTACCTCGCGGTCGCTGAGGTCGGCAAAGCCCTTTAGCCCCAGCTTGTCCTTGAACGCGGCCAGGCGGCCGCGCACCTCGGTGATGGGCAAGCCTATCTCCAGCACCCGCCAACCCTCGCCCGCGTTTTGCCAGGGGTCGCCCTTGGCCACGGGGTTGCCTTCCGGCGCAAAGACCCCGCCCCCGTTCTCGGTGATGATGGGTGCTTGCAAACCCAGCTCGGCGTGCAGGGGGAGCATCTCGGCCCTGGTCTTGGAGGAGCACAGCACCAGAGGGATGCCCCGGCTTTTGAGCTCCTGAAGGGCGGGCAGGGCCGGTTGATAGGAATAGGTGTGGTGATCCAGCAGGGTTCCATCCAAGTCGCTGAAGATCACCAGACCCATATTCTAGTCCTTTCCGTGCAGATGCTCGTTGACCAGTTTCATGGCGCAATACTTGCCGCACATGGTGCAGACCTCCTCCTCGCCCGGAGGGCTGCCCGCGCGCATGGCCTTGGCGGTCTTGGGGTCCAGACACAGGCTGAACATGGCCTCCCAGTCCATGGCCTTGCGGGCCTTGGCCATGTCCCGGTCCCGGTCAATAGCCGCCTGGTTGCCCCGGGCGATGTCCGCCGCGTGCGCCGCGATGCGCGTGGTTATCACCCCTTCATATACATCATCCGGGCCGGGTAGGGCCAGATGTTCGCTGGGGGTGACGTAGCACAGGAAGTCAGCCCCGGCCCAGGCGGCCAGGGCCCCGCCGATGGCGCAGGCTACGTGGTCGTGGCCCGCGGCGATGTCGGTTACCAGAGGGCCCAGGACATAGAAAGGCGCTCCGTGGCACAGGCGCTTTTGCAGCACCACGTTGGCCTGCACCTGGTCCAAGGGCACGTGGCCCGGCCCCTCGATCATCACCTGCACCCCCGCGTCCCAGGCCCGCTGGGTCAACGCGCCCAGAGTGATCAGCTCGCTCACCTGGGCCCGGTCCGTGGCATCGGCCAGGCAGCCGGGCCTCAGGCCGTCGCCCAACGACAGGGTCACGTCGTGCTTTTGGCAGATATCCAGCAGGCGGTCGTACTGCTCGTACAGGGGGTTTTCCTTCTCATTGGCGAGCATCCAGCAGGTCAAAAAGGAGCCGCCCCGGCTCACCACGTCGGTGATGCGGCCTTCGGAGCGCAGATGGTCCACTGCCGCGCGGGTGACCCCGCAGTGCACGGTCATGAAGTCCACGCCCTCTTGGGCCTGCTGCTCGATCACCCGGAACAGGTCCTCGTCGGTGATGTCGATGATGCCCCGGCCCTCGCCGGTCACCTCCACCGCGGCCTGGTAGATGGGCACCGTGCCCACCGGCACCGGACTCAGGTCCAGGACCTGGCGGCGCATGGCGGTGAGGTCGCCGCCGGTGGAAAGGTCCATCACCGCGTCGGCTCCAGCCTCCAGGGCGGCGGTGAGCTTCTCAGCCTCCTCGGCCGGGTCGCAGCGGTCCGGGCTGGAGCCCAGGTTGGCGTTCACTTTCACCGACAGGCCCTGGCCCACCCCATAGGGGTCCAGGCGGGTGTGGCCGGGGTTGGCGGGGATGGCTATCTTGCCCTGGGCCACCAGCTCGCGGATCTGCTCCGCGCCTTGGCCCTCCTTGGCGGCGACTTGTTCCATGGCCGGAGTAATCTTTCCGGCGCGGGCCGCTTGCAGTTGGGTTTCGCTCATGATTATGCTCCCTGGCCGGCCAGTAAAAGCAGCCGATCCACGATAGCGCCCGGGTTACGGGCCAAAAGCCTTAGCACCGGCTCCTTGCCGGATTCGCCGCGGTCAAATATCACCTCGGGAACCATGCCCAGGCGCTCAATAACATTGCTGGTGCCCCACTCCAAGGAGGAGCCTTCCCGCAGCTTCACCTCGGGAGGCTCGTCGGCCCTGGAAAACTCCCCCACCGTCCAGCCCAAGTCCTTGGCCCGCTCGACCAGGTCCTCGTCAAAACGGCAGGCCATGGCCGCGCGCATGCCCGGGTCTGTGGCCATGGCCGCCAGCACGATTTTGGCCACATGGCTGCTGGCACCGGGGCGCACCGGCCCGGCGGCTTTTAGCTGGGGGCCGATGTTGGTGATGCGTCCGGCCACGGCCAGTACCTCCGCCGACGAGGCGGCGCCGGGCAGGGCGTAGCCCAATTGGCCGCGCACCTCGGGGATCATGTCCCCCAGGCCGGGCACTCCTTCCATGCGCTCGATGGCTGCGTCCATCTCGGCCAGGCAGGGGCCCAACTCAAGGCGCGGTCCCAGGTCGGCCATGGCGTTCACCGGGCCGTGGCCGTGACCCAGCACCATCCCTGCGGCAATGGCCCGGCGCACCAGAAGCCGGGCCCGCTCCACCGCCGGGGCCAGGTCCCAGCCCTGGGCCAGCAGGGTGGCGATGGCCGAGGCCAGGGTGCAGCCGGTGCCGTGGGTGTGGGGAGTGTCTATGCGCGAGGCGCTGAAAAAGTAGCTCTGTTTGCCGTCAAAGAGCAGGTCTCCCGGCTGGCCCTCCAGGTGGCCTCCCTTGATCAGGGCCGCGCCGGCCCCCAGGGACACCAACTCGGCCGCCGCGTCCTCCATGGCCGCCCGGTTGCGCACCTCGCGGCCCAGCAGGGCTTCGGCTTCGTCCAAATTGGGGGTGATCAGCGATGCTTTGGGTAGAAGCAAGGTCTTCACCGCCTCCACCGCCTCCGGGGCCAGCAAGCGACCGCCGCCCTTGGCCGCCATAACCGGGTCCACCACCACCGGAACCTTTACCAAAGCCAGGAGCCCGGCCACCAACTCCACCAACTCGGCCGAGTGCAGCATGCCGGTCTTCACCGCGTCCAGGCCGATGTCCTCGGCCACCGCGGCGAATTGTTGCTCCACGAAGTCCAGGGGCACCGGGTGCACCCCGCGCACCTGACGGGTGTTCTGGGCGGTCAGGGCGGTAATCACGGTCATGGCGTGCCCGCCCAAGGCCGCGGCCGCCTTGATGTCGGCTTGGATGCCCGCCCCGCCCCCACTGTCGGAACCGGCAATTATCAAGACCCTGGTTGGGGTCATGGCAAAACCTCCGCAATAATAGACAAGGGCCGCCGTAGTCGGCGGCCCCGCTCGGTCAGGGTGCTAAAAAGCTCCTTAAACGGGCGGACCGTTCCCTACGCCGGAATTAACCGGATCAGGTTCTAGGGGTCGCGCCGCCTGGGCGTCGCTCTCAGCCTCGTTTGAGGCACCCCCCGGCCCACGATGCAACACTATCAAGCGGCTGGGTCAGCGTCAAGGCGCAGGGCGCTGTTACGCCATCGTTTCTTGACGGCGTCCAAAGGTGGCCATATAGTGGGAAACGTTGAACCCTTATTGGCGGGAGTCCCTGGAGCCGCCGCGGAGAAAGGGCTGCCATGGGCTTGCTGCGCCCAGCGGAGTATGTGGGAAGTAATTTTCTTCATTGGCTGGAAGAGGCCGGTGAACTGCTCCTGCTGTTTTTACAATCATTTATGTGGCTGTTGCGGCCCCCTTTCCGCCTGAAGCTTTTGTTCAAGCAGATGGAATTCGTGGGCATCGGCTCCTTGGGCGTAACCATCCTCACCGGAGCCTTCACCGGCGGGGTTTTCGCCTTGCAGAGCTACCACGGATTCTCCCTGTTCGGGGCGGAGAGCCTGGTGGGCTCCACCGTGGCCCTGGCCCTTACCCGCGAGTTGGGCCCGGTGCTCACCTCTCTGATGGTCACCGGCAGGGCCGGCAGTGCCATGGCCGCCGAGCTGGGCACCATGCGGGTCACCGAACAGGTTGACGCTTTGTACGTCATGGCGGTCAACCCCATTCAATACTTGGTGGTGCCGCGCGTATTGGCCTCGGTGACCATGCTGCCGGTGCTGACCATAATCGCCGATTTCGTGGGCGTCGTGGGGGCCCATATAGTGGGGGTGGGGCTGCTGGGCATCAACCACGGCATCTTCGTTTCCAAGATAATTGAATACGTGGACTTTTCCGACATCTCCATGGGTTTGGTCAAGGCGGCCTTTTTCGGGCTGATCCTTTCCCTGGTAGGATGCTTCAAGGGTTTTTACACCACCGGCGGAGCCGAAGGCGTGGGCCGGGCCACCACCCGTGCCGTGGTCCTGGGCAGCGTATTGATTCTGGCCTCGGACTATGTGCTCACCGCGATTATGTTTTAGAGGATCATGAGCGAAAACGGCAACATAATCGAGCTGGTGGATATACACAAGGCCTTCGGCTCGCAACAGGTGCTAAAGGGGTTGAGCCTGGGTATTCCCAAGGGCGAAACCACGGTGATTATCGGCCGCTCCGGCGGGGGCAAGAGCGTGATGCTCAAGCATATGATCGGCCTGATAAAACCAGACCAGGGCCAGGTACTGGTGGGCGGCAGCGACATCGCGCGCATGAACGACCACCAGCTCAACCGGGTGCGGCGCCACTTTGGCATGCTCTTTCAGGAGGCCGCCCTGTTTGACTCCATGAACGTCATGGACAACGTGGCCTTCCCCCTCAGGGAGCACACCAAGCTTTCCGAAAAACAGATAAGCGAGAAGGTTTCGGAAAAGCTGGCCTTGGTGGGCTTGCCCGGGGTGGAGCACAAGATGCCCGGCGAGCTGTCCGGCGGCATGCGCAAAAGGGTGGGCCTGGCTCGGGCCATTGCCTTGGAGCCGGATATAGTCCTTTACGACGAGCCCACCACCGGCTTGGACCCGCCGCTGTCGGCGGCTATCAACCGGCTCATAGCCTACACTCAGGAGAAGCTGGGGATCACCTCGGTGATTATCAGCCACGATATTGAAGGGGCCTATGCGGTGGGCCAGAATATAGCCATGCTGTACCATGGCCAAATCATCGCCCAGGGCACTCCCGAGCAGATACGCGACAGCTCCGACGAGGTAGTGCAGCAGTTTATTCACGGACGGCCCGAAGGACCCATAGAGGTCATATAAAACCGGCCGACAGAGCCGGATACGTTATATACTAGGAGCCGCATTCACCGGAGGCATCATGTCCGGAGTTTCCACAGAGGCCAAAGTCGGCATCTTCGTGCTGGTGGGGCTGGCCATTTTGGCCTACATGACCATACGCTTGGGTTCGTTCAAGATCGGCGGTCCCGAGGGCTACCAAGTCTACGCGGTGTTCGATCAGGCCACCGGCCTTAAGAAGATGGCCCCTGTGGAGATGGCCGGCATTCAAATCGGTCAGGTGGAAAAGATCACCCTGGACCACGGCAAGGCCAGGGTCACCATGCTGATCTCCAAGGACGTGCCCCTGTCCCAGGACGTGAACGCCCTCATCCGCACCCGCGGAGTCCTGGGCGACAAGTATGTGGCCATGGAGCCGGGCACCCCGGCCGCCCCCAAGCTGAAAAACGGGGAAAAGATAACCAGGGCCAGCGTGCCCACCGACCTGGACCAGGTTATGGCCCGGGTGGGCGAGGTGGCCGACAACATCCGCCAGATTACCGAATCCCTCAAGGTTTCCATTGCTTCCCCCGAGTCCACCCGCAATATCAGCGAGTCCTTGGCCAACCTGCGCGAGCTCACCGGCAGCCTCAAGACGGTGGTGTCGAGCAACGAGGCGCGCCTGAACCGCATCGTGGAAAACATGGACCGCTTCACCGGTGATCTCAGCGAGATCTCCAGCGACAATAAGCAGGCGCTCAGCGAGACCATCAAGAACTTCCAGATCGCCAGCGCCCAGATGCAGACCACCATCGCTTCCCTGAACTCAGTGATGACCAAGGTGGACAAGGGCGAAGGCACCATTGGCCAACTGGTCAACAACAAGCAGACCATTGATGACCTCAACTCCACCCTGGCCTCGCTCAAGCAAGTCAGCCAGAAGATCGAAAAGGGCGAAGGCACCATCGGCAAGCTGGTCAACGACGACACCACGGTGACCAAGATCGACGAGGCCCTGACCGGCATCAACGACTACCTGGCCCGGGCCGACGCCTGGAAGGTATTCGTGGAATACCGGGGCGAGTACATCTTTAAGGAGGAGTCGCTACGCAGCGAACTCAACCTGAAGCTCCAGCCCAAGGCGGACAAGTTCTTCCTCATCGGCGTGGTTGACGACCCCAGGGGCAAACGCTCGGAAACTCAAAAGTACAAGACGGTTGATGAAAACGGCGTTGTCACCAAAACCGAAACCAATAGCGTCACCTACGACCGCGACGACATCACTTTCAATGTGCAGTTCGGCAAGCGGTTTTGGGACCTTACCCTCAGGGCCGGCATATTCTCCTCCAC
Source organism: Deltaproteobacteria bacterium (assembly GCA_020444205.1). Classification (GTDB taxonomy): domain Bacteria; phylum Desulfobacterota; class Desulfarculia; order Desulfarculales; family Desulfarculaceae; genus Desulfoferula. Next base: position 41,644 of record JAHLLJ010000014.1, read on the forward strand.
CGGCGGTTTGGGCGCGGATTACTACCTGTTCAACGACAGGCTCAAGCTGACCCTGGAGGCCTACGACTGGAGCAAGGACACCAATCCCAGGGTGCGCTTCGCGGCCAGCTACGATTTCTGGAACTCCTTCTTCCTGTCGGCCGGCGTGGATGACATCGTCAGCGACGACGGCAACGCCTCCTTTTTCATGGGCGGTGGTATCTACTTCTCCGACGACGACATCAAGTTCCTGCTTACCAGCGCCCCCTCCACACCATAGCTCGCATTTTTCATGGGAGTCGGGTGGCATGAACCAACTAACCAGCATTCATGGGACTTAGGTGGAACAAACCCGCACATCATTGAGGAACAGATTATACTTGGAACCGGCACAGACAGCCGCCGGCAAACAAGGCGTCTGGCAAGCGAGGGCCGCAGGCGTAGCCCAAGCTACGTCGAGGCCCGAGTGCAGACAGCAACGCTGTGTGCCGGGGGTTGGCGCAGCCGGACACACGACCCTCATGAAAGATGCGAGCTGGAACGGAGTTAGTCATGCGTTTTAAAAACATAATCGCAGCCACTGACTTTTCCGACATGGCCGAGGAGGCTCTGCGCCAAGCGGTTTCCTTGGCCCGTCAGCACCAGGCCCGCCTGTTGCTGGTGCATGTGCTCCCTCCCTTGGTTACTCCCAACCCCCTGTTGGACGAGTTCGTGGTGAATCAGACCACCCTGGCTTTGCGCCAGGGGCTTCGGGAGTCCTGCCAAAAGGAGCTGGACGAGCACCGGCGCAAAGCGGCTCCCGAGGTGGACATCGAAACCCGCCTGTTGGAGGGCGACCCCTCCCGCGAACTGAACCGCCTGGCCAAGGAGGAAAAGGCGGATCTGCTGGTTATGGGCAGCACCGGGGTTAGCGGCCTGGCGGAGACGGTATTCGGCTCCACGGCCCAAAAGATGGTGCGCAAGGCGCCCTGCTCGGTGCTGGTGGCCAGGCCTCCCGTCGAGGCAACCGCCGACTAAAAAGCCGCGCCGCACCCTCGGCCGGGTAAAATTTCGCTGAATGGTATATAGTTATATTAACTACTTCCGGGCCACCCTGGGGGAGGCCCGTTGTGAAAAACAGCTATGCGTGAATTTCTGGCAGCAGTGAGTCAAGAACTGGCCCAGGGCAACAGCCTTTGTCTGGCCACCATCATCGGACAAAAAGGCTCTGCCCCCCGCTCGGCGGGCAGTCGTTTTTTTGTGCGCCGGGGGGGAGAATTCTGGGGAACCATCGGTGGGGGCAACTTCGAGGCCCAGGTCATTGACAAGGCGGCCATGGCCCTGGAACGGGGCCGTTCGGAGCTTATGCATTACCGCCTCATGGGCGCGGACGTGGCCGACACCGAGATGATCTGCGGCGGCGATTTGGACGTGTTTTTGGACCCTGTCTCGGCTGATGATCCGGGCAACCTGGCCCTATACCAGGCTGCGGCCCAGGCCGCGGGTGGAGGGGGCCGGGCCCTGTTGGCCACTCTTATGGTCGATGGGGGCGAGCCCATCGCGGCGGGCCGCAAGCTGCTTTTGCGTTTTGGTCAGCCTGCCTTGGGCTCCCTGCCTCTGACCGATGGTACCTTGACCACCTTGGACAGGGAGTTGGACTCCGTGGGGCGCAGCCCGCAGCGTTTGTGGGCCGGCCCGGGAGCCGCCTCTTTGCCCGCGCCCCTGCTTTTGGAGCCCATTGCCACCCAGCCGGTGGTGTACATCTTCGGCGGGGGGCACGTGAGCCAAAAGCTGGCCCCCCTGGCGGCCATGGCCGGTTTTGGCCTGGTGGTGGCTGACGATCGCCTGGAATGGGCCAACCGCCAGCGCTTTCCCCAGGCCCAGGAAATTTGGAACCGCCCCCTGGAGAGAGTGTTGCAGGGCGAAAACCTGGGGCCGGAGGCATACATCGTTATCGTCACCCGGGGACACCTCTACGACAAGGAGGTGCTGGCCCAGGCACTAAGGCAAAACGCCGCCTATGTGGGCATGATCGGCTCCAAGCGCAAACGGGCCATGATCTACAAGGCCCTGAGCGAGGAGGGTTTCACCTCCGGGCAGCTTGATGAGGTTCACTCGCCCATCGGGCTGGCCATCGGGGCGGAAACCCCCGAGGAGATAGCCATAAGCATCGTGGCCGAGCTGGTGGCGGTGCGGGCGGCCCGCGCGGGAAGCCGGCGTTTATGAACGGGATTGGAACCATGCGTCTGATGAATTGGCTGATAATCGCGGCCCTGGCCCTGTCCGCTGGATGCGCCCACTACGCCTCTGATGAAGCAGGCAAGATCCAGCCCGGCATGACCCCCGCCCAGGTTACCGCCAAGTTGGGCCAACCCGAGCACATAAAACGGGTGCGCTTTCCGGGTCACCAGCGCGATTACCTGGTCTTGGAATATGAACTGGTGCCCGAAATACCCGCCTGCCCCAGCTCCGCGGCGGCTCGGGCCCTCACCGGCGTGTTCACCCTGGGAATCAGCGAGGTGGGCTGGACCAATGCCCAGGCCACCCCTCACTGGATTTATTTCCTGAACAACAAGATGGTCTTCTTTTCCGAGGCGGTGGACTGCAAAAAAGAGGGCTGCCGCACCTGGATAGACATCAGGGACAAGGACTACGCCCGCGTGAAAACTTCTCCAACCCAAAGGAACACCCCTAAAGAATGAGTAAAGAAGAAAATCCCGAGTTGCAGGCCCAGCCCGAGCGCACACCCGAGGCGCCGGTGGGCGTGCCCTTTGCCGACTTCGACCTGCCCCCGGAGCTTCTCAAAGGCCTCAATGATTCGGGATATGAGCGCTGCACCCTGATCCAGGAAAAGGCCATCCCCCTGGGCCTGGAAGGCAAGGACGTGGCGGGCGAGGCCCAGACCGGCACCGGCAAGACCGCTGCCTTTCTGGTGCCCATCTTCGCCCACCTGGCCAGGGACAAGCAGCGTGGGCCGGGACGCGGTCCTTCGGTGCTGATCATCAGCCCCACCCGCGAGCTGGCCATGCAGATTTTGCAGGACGCCCGCGACATAGGGCGGCACCTTGATCTCAAGATGCTGGCCGTGTTCGGCGGGGTGGACTATCGCAAGCAGGCCGAGGCCCTCAAACAGGGCGTGGACCTGGTGGCCGCCACCCCGGGGCGGCTCATCGACTACATGAAGCAGCGCATCTTCGACCCCCGGGGGGTCAAGTACCTGGTCATCGACGAGGCGGACCGCCTGTTCGACATGGGTTTTGTGGACGATCTGCGCTGGGTGCTCCGGCGCCTGCCCAAGTACCATGATCGCCAGAGCATGCTGTTTTCTGCCACCTTGGGTTGGCGGGTCTCGGAGATCACCTACGAGTTCATGAACCTGCCCACCAGAGTGTCGGTGATACCCGACACCAAGACCGTGGCCCAGGTTACTCAGGAGATGTATCACTGCTCGGCCACCGAGAAGCTAAATCTGCTCCTGGGCCTCTTAAAAAAAGAGGACTGGTCTCGGGTGATGATCTTCACCAACACCAAGCGGGTGGTGGACATGCTCACCTTCAAGCTCAAGGCGCACGGCTTTCCGGCCGAGGGCATTAGCGGCGACCTGACCCAGCCCAAGCGCATGAAGCTCATGGAGCAGTTCAAAAAGGGTGATCTGAAGATTTTGGTGGCCACCAACGTAGCTGCCCGAGGCCTGCACATCGACGACGTGAGCCACGTGATCAACTACGACGTGCCCGCCGACCCCGAGGACTACGTGCACCGCATCGGGCGCACGGCCAGGGCCGGGGCGGTGGGCAAGGCCATCACCCTTTGCTGCGACGAGTACGCCACCCACCTGCCCTACGTGGAGGAGTACCTGGACGCCAAGATCCCGGTGGTGTTTGCCGATGACGAGCTTTTCCTGCCCGACGACACTCCCGCATACCGGCGGCCCCCCCGTGCCAGACGCGATGGCAGAGGCGGTGGCGGTGGCCGCGGCGGTGGCGGTGGCAGCCGGGGTGGCCGGGGGCGTCCCCGCGCTGCTGCGGGCGAAAAGTCAGGCGATCGCAAACCCAGCGGCCGCAAGCGGCGTCGCCGTCCCCGCAAAAAGGGCGGTTCCTCTGGTTCCGGCGGTGGCAAGCCTTCGGGTGGTGGCCAGTCTTAAACCCTAGCGGAGCGCGAGCGAGGGAGCAGTTTGGCCCATGGAGCTGAGCCGGTCCCATCCCAGCCTGACCCAACGCCTGCTTACCCTGGCGGTCTTGGGGCTATTGGCCCTGGTGGCCGCCGTGGTGCTTTGGCAGCAAGGCCGCTACGACCCCGCCTCCTGGGGCTGGGGCGGCGCCTCCGGAACCGGGGCGGGCCTGCTGGCCGAGCTTCAGGTGACCGGCCTGAGCCCCCTGGGGCCTGGCGAGGGCTTCACCCCCCAAACCCTTTCCGACAAGATCGACGGCAAGGCCGAGCTGTATTTGGCCGCCGGCTTCGAAACCATGGTGGCCCGGCGCTATGCCCTGGCCGGGCGTCCCGCCCAGTGGCTGGAGCTGATGCTCTACCGCATGAAGGACGCCCGCGCCGCCTACAGTGTGTTCAGCAACCAGCGCCGGAGCGGGGCGCAAGACTCCTCCCTTACTCCCAACGCCTACACCACCAGCAACGCCCTGTACTTGGCCCAGGGGCCTTGGTATCTGGAGGCGGTGGCTTCATCGCCCGAGCCCGCTCTTAAGCAAGGGCTCACCCAGGCGGCCAAGGCCATCATTGCCAAGCTGCCCGCCGCGCCCAGCGCCGCCCCGGCCGAGGCCGAGCTGTTCCCAGCCCAGGGCATGAAAGAGGGCTCGGTGGTGCTTCTGGCCAAGGACGCCTTTGGCATGGCCGGGCTGGATCAGATTTTCATCGCCACCTATCCCCAGGGAGAGCAGGAGCTCATGGCCTTCTTGGCCCGCCGAACCGACCCGGCCACGGCCCAAAAGCAGGCCGCGGCCTACGCGGCTTTCTTAAAGGAAAACGGCGGCAATGCCCAGCCCGCACCCGGGGATCTGCCTGGCGCCCATCTTGTGGAGATATTCGGCTCCTGGGAGCTTTCCTGGGCTCAGGGCCCATACCTGGCCGGGGTGCGCGGCTCCGAGGGTAAGGCCGCTACCCTTGCTCTGGCCCAGCGTCTGCGCCAGGCCTTGCAGAAAGCCCAGCCATGAGCAGAGACACAGACTTAGAACGCCGCCGCTTTTTGCTGCGCGCGGGCAAGACGGGCCTGGGGATGGCCGCCATAGGAGCCTTGGGCTGGTGGGCTCATGACACCAAAGGCCCCGGCGCGGACATCGGCCAGACCCAGAGCGTGAAGCTGCCGTCCTTTGCCGTCAAGGGCACCCAGAAGCGCCTGGCCGTGGTCAAGAGCAGCCTGCGGGTGCCCGCGTTGCGCGCCGGCCTGGAGGCTCTGGGCGGCATGGCCGCTTTTGTGGGGGCCGGGCACAAGGTGGTCATTAAGGTCAACGCGGCCTTTGCCACCCCGCCCGCTCTGGGGGCCACCTCCAACCCCGAGCTGGTGGCCGAGTTGGTGCGCCTGTGCCTGAAGGCCGGGGCGGCGCAGGTGATAGTCACCGACAACCCCATCAATAATCCGGCCTCCTGCTTCGAGCTGTCGGGCATCGGCCCGGCGGCCAGGCAAGCGGGCGCGGAAGTGGTGCTGCCCCATCCGGCCGCCTTCCGCCCCTACAGCCTGCCGGGCGGGCGCTTGATAATCGACTGGCCGCTGCTCTACGGCCCCCTGAAGGGGGCGGACCGGCTCATCGGTCTGGCCCCGGTTAAGGACCACCACCGCAGCCAGGCCTCGGTAACCATGAAAAACTGGTATGGCCTGCTGGGCGGACGGCGCAACGTGTTCCACCAGGACATCAACGGCATTATCTCTGAGTTAGGCCGCATGGTGGCCCCCAGCCTTGTCATTGCCGACGGGGTGGCCACCCTGGCCCATAACGGCCCCACCGGAGGCTCCCTGGAGGACCTCAGGTCCACCGAGACCCTGATTCTGGGCACCGACCAGGTGGCCGTGGACTCCATGGCCGTGGGCCTGCTGGGGCTCAAGCCTTCGCAAGTGCCCTGGCTGGGCCTGGCGGCCCAGGCCGGGGTGGGCACCACGGACTATGGGTCCCTGAGCCCCACCAAGGTGGAGCTGGGCTGATGCGCCTAGTGAACCTCACGCGCATAGTGACCGCCCGGCGCATAAGCCAAGGCTTTTTCCTGGCCCTGTTCCTGTGGTTCTGCCTGGTAGCCACGGTGGGTGAGCGCCTGTGGCAGCTTCGCGGCTGGCCGGTGAACTGGTTCCTGGAGCTGGACCCCCTCACCGGGTTGACCAGCCTGCTGGCCTCGGGCTCGCTCTACGCGGGTCTGCTTTGGGGCGCGGCGGTGCTGGCCCTAACCCTGGTGGTGGGGCGCTTTTTCTGCGGCTGGGTGTGTCCCTTTGGGGCCATGCACCAGTTCGTGGGCTGGCTGGGCGCGCGCAACAAGCCCCTCAAGGAGCGGGTGCAACGTAATGCTCCCCATCCGGCCCAGCAGATCAAGTACTTCTTGCTGGCCTTTTTCCTGGGCGCGGCCATGAGCGACTTGGCCGTCCGCCTGGCCCTGGGCCAGGTGGCCGCATCCCTGGCCGGTGCTTTGGTCCTGGCCTTGGTGCTGTGGGCCACGCGCAAAGGGCAGGGAGGGCGTGCCTACGCCCTGGCTGTGGGCCTGGGGTTGGCCGCCTGGGTGGCTTGGAGCCTGCTGGCCCCCAGTGGTGGCGCCTGGCTATTGGCCGGGCTGCTGGACCCCATTCCCCTGGTGAGCCGCTCGGTGAATTTGGTGCTCTTGCCCCTGGCCGACGCCCCGGCCCGCGTGGCCTGGCCCGAGCCCCGTTTCTACCAAGGCGCTGGGCTCATCGCGGCGGTGTTTTTGGCCGCCCTGCTGCTCAACCTGTGGCGGCCCCGCTTTTTTTGCCGCTACGTGTGCCCCACCGGGGCTCTGCTGGGCCTAATCGGCCGCCACGCCCTGTGGCGGGTGGGCAAGACCCAAGCCCGCTGTGGAGCCTGTTTGAGCTGCGACGGGGCCTGCTCGGGCGCGGCCCGGCCTGCCGGTCGTTTGCGTCCGGCTGAGTGCGTGCTTTGCTTTAATTGCTTGGACGGCTGCCCGGAGAACGACATCACCTATGCCACCCGGCCCTCGGCCGGCGGTGAGGCCGCCCCGGACCTGAGCCGCCGCCGGGTGCTCGCCGGCTTGGGCCTGGGCCTGGCCACCCCACCCATTTTGACCCTGAGCGGGGTGCTGGGTCCAAACTGGAACCCGGCTCTGATTCGCCCGCCCGGCGCCTTGCCCGAGGACGAGTTTTTGCGCCGCTGCCTGCGCTGCGGACAGTGCATGCGGGTGTGCCCCACCGGAGTGCTGCAACCGGCCGGGCCATCCTTTGGCCTGGAGGCCCTGTGGACCCCGGTGCTGAACAACACCATCGGTACCAGCGGGTGCCAGCCCCGCTGCACCGCCTGCTCCAGCGTTTGCCCCAGCGCGGCCATAAGGCCCATCAGCCTGGACGAGAAGCTGGGCAAGGGCGAGTTCGCCTCCCAGGGCCCCATCCGCCTGGGCTGCGCCTTTGTGGACCGCAGCCGCTGCCTGCCCTGGGCCATGGACCGGCCCTGCATCGTGTGCCAGGAGAACTGCCCGGTG
>JAHLLJ010000253.1 GCA_020444205.1 Deltaproteobacteria bacterium
ATAGAAGAGTCCGACCTTCTCTGGGAGTTCTTCCGGGCCTCGGGGCCCGGCGGGCAGCACCGCAACAAGACCGAGACCGGGGTGCGCCTGACCCACCTTCCTTCGGGCATAACCGTTAGCGCCACCGAGCGACGCTCCCAACACCAGAACCGCGAGGTGGCCCTGCGCCGCCTGGCCGACGCCCTGGCCGAAAAAGCCAAGCCGCCGCCCAAAAAACGGCGGCCCACCCGGCCCCCCCGCGCGGCCAAACGCCGCCGTTTGGAAAAAAAACGCCAGCGGGGAAAGATTAAGGCCCTGCGCCGCAAGCCGACGAGTGACTAGCCTGGAAATTTAGTGAAGTTTGGGTGGCAAGGCCCGGCGATATTAACCGCCCAAAAGTACGCCTAAGGACTGAGTCTGTATCCCAGCACGACACGGCCAGGTACGGCACAGCCAGCCGCTGGCAGACAAGGCGCCTGGCGAGCAAGGGCCGCAGGCGTAGCCAAGTCTACGTCGAGGCCCTAGCGCAGCCAGCAACGCCGTATGCCGGTGGCTGGCGTAGCCGGGCCGCTCTAAAGCTTTTGCTTCAACTTTTCCAGATTGTCCCGGGCAAAGTCCAGGCCGGGGTCCAGCTCCAGAGCGTGCTCATACATCCGGCAGGCCTCTTTGAACTGACCCAACTCTCTGAGATTGCTGCCGATGTTGGCGTAGTTGATGGCCAGGCCCGGCTCCAGCTCAATGGCCTTGCTGAAGGCCTCGATGGCGTCCTCATGCTCTTTGAGCATGTAGTGGCAAAAACCAAGCAAATTGAATACTTCCGAGTGAGGCTCCTCAAAGGAGGCCGCCTTGGCCAAGGCCTGCTTGGCCTCGTCATAACGGCCAAGGTCCTTGAGGGCCGCGCCCCGGTGGGTGTGGATGGAGGCCTCGTCCGTGGCCGGGGGACTCAGGGCCAGGGCAGCGTCCAAAGAGGCCAGGGCATCCTCGGGCTGCTCCAGGGTCATCAAGGCAAGAGCCCGGAAGAACTCCAGATAATAGCTTTGCCCAGCCACTTCGAGCATTTGCTCCAATACTGCCAGGGACTCCAGCGGGTTGGGTATCTGGCTGGCCGCCTTGGCCGCGTGGAACACCACGTCGGTGCCGGTGGTGCGATAGGCAAAATGAGCTCCCGGCACGATGGTGTACACCGCGGGCACCTGCAGCTCGGGATGGGTCACATTGAGGCAATACACCGAATAGCCGCGCTGCTCCAGGGCGGCAACGCAGTTCATCACTTCGTCACGGAAGTCCGGGGCGCTCACGTCGGGCAGGGAGTCCAGAGGCACCGTGCCCGCCGCCTCGGTCACATACTTGGCGTCATCCAGGTTGGCGAACTTGGGCAGGGCGCTGACCTTGTAAGAGGTGTGGGTGTTGAACTCGCCGGCCAGTTGAGCCACCTCGGTCAGGGCGCGCACCAGGGCCATGGCCGGGCTGGTGGCGGTTCCCGCCGCGTAGACGATCTCGCTGGAGGCGGGGAAGGTGCTGGGGTCGTAGCACAGGGCAGCCACCGAGGGGATACCCATGTCGCAGGTGAAGTCCTTGATAAAAACCTCGATGCCCGCCTTCTTGAACTTGGAGATGAGCTCCACGGCCACCGGATCGCTCACGCTGTCCGGGTCTATGGCCGGGGTGGGCCGCTGCTCCAGGGTGACCACCGCCGAGACGTGGCGCTCCACCACCTCGCACAGGCTCTGCAAAACCGCCTCTTCCAGGCAGTTGCCCGCCGCCGGGCCGTTGTACTCGTTGATAGCGTAAAACCAGCTCAAAGGCAGGCGCTCGTCGCGCTCCAGGCCCAGGTTGCGCGCCCAAGCCCAGGTCTGGGGCAGCAGGCCGTAGACCTTCTCGGCCCGCTCCAGGTCGTCGGCCGGGTGATACACCGCCTTGGCCGCCTGGGCGAAGTCCATGGCCGCCTCGCCCGCTTGAGGCGCGGTGAGCCAGGGAAAGCCGCCGCTCTTGATAAAGCTGAAAAAGGAGAAGCGCTCGGCCAGCTCCATTAGGGCGCTGGCCTCGGCCTGGGCCGGAGCGGCCCCTTTGCCCATCTGCTTCTGGGTGCCGGTGACCCCCTTGGCGTCATCGCCGCAAATGCTAATAAAAACAGGGATATCCAGGCGACCAGTGTCTATGCGCATTACCTGGCGCAAGATGTTCTGGCCAATGTCCTCAAAGCGCCCCCGCACCCAGGCCACGGTCTCCTGGGGGGACCTGGCTTTATCCTGCTCGCCCTGGTATGCCTTGGGTGCGCTGTTAAGCTCCATGCGCGACGGGTTCTCGCCCATGTCTCCTATGCTCCGCCTATCTGTACCTGATGGTGTATATCCAAAATATTGTATAGAATCCGCCCTAAAAGACGGTGCCCGCCGATTGCTCGGCGGGGCACCGTGTTAAGCGGATCGCTGACTACTAGACGCAGCCAGTGGGCTTGGCCAAACCGGCCATCTTGCAGGCGCCCTTGCCGGGGCCGCTGGGGAACAGCTCGTAGATCTGCTTCAGCTTGTACCCGGTCACCTTGGTCATGATCCGGACCATGGGGGCGATGCCGTTCTTCTTGTAGTAGTCCTGGAGGTAATGGATCACCTTCCAGTGTTCGTCGGTCAGCTCGGAGATGCCCTCTTGTTCCTTCACGTAGTGAGCGAAGTCAACGTCCCAGGTCTCCGGATCCTGCAGGAAGCCGTCCTCGTCGACTTCATAGTCTTTGCCCTTAAAGCTCACGGTCGGCATCTTGGGTTTCCTCCTTTACGACTTTATTAATCGGCCTGACAGGCCAGTTTTTTCCTCGGGGGGGCCTCGAAAGCACAATGAACTGTCTATCAACTTGCCATAGTGCTGTCAAGCACAAACTGCCTTTTTCCCACGGCTTCTGCCGCGTGTCCCCACCCACCTAAAGGGTCGGAACCAGGCGCCCCCGACCTATTGGAAACTTTGAACCCGGGCAAGGCTTTCCTTGAGCCGGGCGATTTTATCCTCTGCCTCCGCCACCTTCGCCTTTTCCTTGGCCACCACCGCTTCGGGGGCCTTGGCCAAGAAGCCCTGATTGGTCAGCTTCTTGCGGCTGGGGGTGATGTCCTTTTCCAGCTTGGCCAGCTCTTTTTCAAGGCGTGCCTCTTCAGCGGAAAAGTCCACCAAGCCCTCCAGAGGCACGAACACGTTGACCTCGGACAAAGCCGCCCCGGCCGACTTGGGAGGCTGCTCGCCCTCCTCGGCCCAGACCAGCTCCTCGGTCTTGGCCAGGCTCTGGATGCGCGCTGCCTGGGATTTGAGCACCTCCAGTATCTGAGCGCTGGAGGCCGAAAGCACCACCGGCACCACCTTGCCCGGGCTTATGCCCATCTCCCCGCGGATGTTGCGCACCGCGCCGATCACCTCCATGATCAGGTTCATGTCATGCTCGGCTTGGGGATCGATCTGATCCTCGCGGCCGCCGGGCCAGGGGGCGGCCATGATACTGCCCTCGGCGCCGGGCAGGCGCTGGAAAAGCTCCTCGGTGACAAAGGGCATGAAGGGGTGGAGTATCCTCAGCAGGCGCGAGAACACCTCGGCCAGCACCGCCTTGGTGGCTTTCTGGCGCTTGCGGTCGCTCTCGTCGTAGAGCGGGCCCTTGGCCAGCTCCAGGTACCAGTCGCAGAACTCATGCCACACGAACTGATAGGCCGTGCTGGCCGCCTCGTTGAAGCGGTACTCCTCGATGGCCCGGCCCACCTCGTCGGCCACCCGGCTCACCCGCGAGAGAATCCAGCGATCTTCCAGGGTGGGCTCCACAGGTAGCTCGCCCGGCTCCTCCCCGCCCAAATTCATCAGGGTGAAACGGGCCGCATTCCATATCTTATTGACAAAGTTGCGGTAGCCGGCGATGCGCTCCTCGCTCATCTTAATGTCGCGGCCCTGGGCGGCAAAGGCGGCCAGGGTGAAGCGGAAGGCGTCGGTGCCGAACTCGTCCATGACGATCAGGGGGTCGATGACGTTGCCCTTGGACTTGGACATCTTCTGGCCCGAGG
>JAHLLJ010000254.1 GCA_020444205.1 Deltaproteobacteria bacterium
TCCAGCTGCGCGAGCTGGCCGCCGCCCTGCACGAGGACGAGAAGCCCCTCATGGAGAGCCTGCGCGAGATGGTGGGCGAAGGCTTGGTCGGCCGTATGCACAAGGACGGCGTGGCTCACTACGTCATGCGCTAAAGACTCAAAGCAAACAACCAAAGGCGGCGGTCCCACGGGGCCGCCGCCCTTTTTTGTGCGCTTGGCCGGGAGGGATATAATAGACACATAACTCATCCCCAGCCGGAGACCCAATTATGAAGCCCAAGGTGCTGCTGACCCGCCGCCTGCCCGCCAAGGTAGTCGACTTGCTCAAAGAAAATTTCGAGCTGAGCGTGAACCCCTACGATAGGGCCTTGACTCGCGAGGAGTTCTTGTCCGCCGCCCGGGGCATGGACGGCCTCTTGCCCCTTTTGACCGAGCGCATCGACGGCGAGGCCCTGGACGCGGCCGGGCCGGGGTTGAAGATCGTGGCCAACCACGCGGTGGGCTTCAACAACATCGACGTTCCCGCGGCCACCGCCCGGGGAGTGGCGGTGACCAACACCCCGGACGTGCTCACCGACACCACCGCCGACCTGGCCCTGGCCCTGATGCTGGCTGTGGCCCGGCGGGTGCCCGAGGGCGACCGCATCTGCCGCGGCGGCAGCTTTCCGGAGTGGAACCCCCAGTTCATGCTGGGGGCGGACGTGCATCACAAGACCCTGGGCCTCATCGGTCTGGGCCGGGTGGGTCGGGCCGTGGCCAAACGGGCCGCCGGGTTTGGCATGAAGCTGATATACGCTCCCCACGGTGAGTGCCCCCAGGGCGGGGTGGACCCGGTGAGCGGGGCAAAGTGCCTGAGCCTGGATGAGGTTTTGGCCCAGGCCGATTTTCTGAGCCTGCACGTGCCCCTGACCGAGGAGACTCACCATCTGCTGGGCGCGGCCGAACTGGCCAAGACGAAGCCCAGCGCCTTTTTGATCAACACCGCCCGGGGCCCGGTGGTGGACGAACAAGCCCTGGTGGAGGCCCTCGACGCCAATCGCCTGGCCGGGGCCGGGCTGGACGTCTTTGAAAACGAGCCCCAAATTCATCCGGGCCTGGTGGGGCGGGACAACGTGGTGCTTTTGCCCCACGTGGGCAGCGCCACCGCTGAGACCCGCATCGCCATGGGTATCAAGGCGGCCACCAACCTGATCGCCCTGCTGATTAAGGGCGAGGAGCCTCCTGATTGCCTGAACCCACAGGTGCTGGCCTAAAAGGCCGGCTGCGCCGGTAATCTTTTGCGCTAAGAGGGGTTAGTTCTTTTTCAGCACTTCCTCGCGCTGCTTGCGCTGCTTCAAAATCTGGCGGTAGGCCACGTAGTATTTGTAGATGTTGGAAACGTACTGCACCGTCTCTCGCCCGATGACCCGGGCCGCGGCCACCTCCACGTTGTGGAACCACACGTTGGGGTTCAGGTCCATCTTGGCCGCCCGCTTGCGCAGGCCGCTCACCCGGGCCGGACCGGCGTTGTAGGAGGCAAAGGTGAACAGCACCTTGTCGAGCTGGTCCACCTTGGGGTCGTCCTTGAAATACTGGTCGTAGATCCAGCGCAAATATTTGGTGCCCGCGTGGATGTTGGCTTCCAGCTTTTTGTAGTTGGGGATGGATACCGGAGGATGCGAGGCGGTCTTGGGCATTATCTGCATAACCCCCACCGCGCCCACATGGCTGATTTTACTGTTGTCCAAGCCCGACTCCTGAAAAGCCAGGGCGGTGAGCATCAGCCAGTCGAAGCCGTACTTGCCGGCGTATTTTTGGAAGAACTTGATGGTGTGATCAAAGCGCTTGATGTTGTCCTCGGACAAGGCGTTCTTGGCCCACTTGGTGTTTTCCAGGTAGCGCTTTATGAGGATGTTGCCCATCAAAGTGCCTTGCTTGTGGGTCTTGACAAAGGCGTTGACCGACTTCATGAGCTTGGGGCTGTTTTTGCGCACCGCCCAGGCGATACGGCTTCCGGTACGCAAAGTCATCTTTTGGTGCACTTTGAGTTTTTTAAATATCTTGGCCCAAAAAAGGGCCAGGTGCGAATCGGCCACGGTGATGGGCACCAGGCCCGCGTTGACCATCTCCAGGATGTCCTCGGTCTCCAGGTTCTCGTCGGCCAGGTCTATCTTCACCGGCTTGAGGCCTTGTTTTTTGAACTTCCGGTTGAGCTTGGTCAGGCTCTCGAAATAGCTGCTGGAGCGGCGCACATAGACCTTCTTGCCGGAGAGGTCATTTAAGGATTTCAGCTTGGGGCTCTTGGGGCCGGTTACCACCAGTTCGCTGACTTCACTGGAAAAAGGAGCGCAGAAATCCACCTTTTTGAGCCGCTGGGAGGTGGTGGTGAGGTTGGCGGCGGCGATGTCCCCCTTTCCCTGCTCCAAATAGGGAATCAGTTTGTCCCGGGCCACGGGAATCAGCATCAGGTGCACCTTTAAGTGCTTTTTCTTCTTGCCCTGCTTGGCCAGTTTTTTGTTGAGGTATTTCTCGTACATACGCAGGATTTCATAAGTAATCCCACGCTCCCGGGCGCCGTCCAGGAAATAGTTGGTCTTGTTGTAGGTGACCAAGACGCGGATGGCCCGACGCTCAACCATGCCCGGCAAATCCCCGGTCCATGGTTTCTTTATACTTTGGATGAACTTATCGGGCGGGGTGTCGTCCACCGCGGTAAAAGCCGTAGCCGGCAGCAGCAGCAAGCACAACAGGGGTAACAACCACACCACACGACGCGCAGTGGCTTTTTGCCTAGACATTCTCACCTCACCGTCTCCAACTCCTGTAGGTAAATTTATTATAGATAATGAAGGTTGCACGGCTGTGAGCCAAGGGTATTTTAGTCATGCGTCTGATGGGCTCTCCCAGTCACCTGGCGGTCGGGTCGGGCCGCCCGATTCATTCAACGAAACAAATGTACCCTTGTCTGCATATAGTAGTATGGGTTACATATTATTGACGCTCTTTTGGTTAGCCCTTATAGGCCCAGGCGGATAAGCCGGGCGATTTTTATGGATGATAGCCACCAGCCTGCCGGAGATTTTGCATGAATGCCCTAATGAGGTTCGCTAAAGGCATAGACAAAATAAACCAGGTGGTAGGTCGTTTCGTTTCCTGGATCACCACCTTGCTGGTTCTAGTGGTTTTCGTCGACGTGGTCATGCGCTACGTGTTCAATATCAGCTTTGTGTTCACCCAGGAGTTGGAATGGCATTTGTTCGCCTTCATCTTCCTGATGGGCGCGGGCTACACCCTGCTGCACGATGGTCACGTCCGGGTGGACATTATTTACCAAAGATTGGGCAGCAAGGCACAGGCCTGGATTAACTTCATCGGCTGCCTGCTCTTTCTCTTCCCCGGCTGCTTCCTGATCATTTACACTTCAATGGGCTTTGTGGAAAACTCTTTCGCCATCTTAGAGGGTTCGCCTGACCCCGGCGGCATTCCCCTGCGGTTTATTCTCAAAAGTATGATCCCCTTGGGTTTCACCCTGGTTTGGTTGCAGGGCATCAGCCTGTTCCTCAAAAGCTTCCTGATAATCACCGGCCATGAGGCGATCGAGCGGGGGGCTGCCTAATGTTTGAGGAATATCTGGCGGGATGGATGTTCTTGGCCCTGACCATCTGGTTGATGGCGGGCTTCCCGGTAACCTTCACCCTCATGGGCACCGCCCTGTGTTTCGGGCTCATCGGCTCTGGGTTTGACTTTTTCAATCTGCTGCCCATGCGCATTTGGGGAGTGATGCAAAACGTGGTGCTGATCGCGGTGCCACTGTTCATTTTCATGGGGGTCACCCTGGAGCGTTCCGGCCTTGCCGAAGAGCTTTTGGACACCATGGGACGATTGTTCGGGCGCATGCGCGGCGGACTGGCCATCTCGGTGGTGGTGGTGGGCGCGCTGTTGGGGGCCTCCACGGGCATCGTGGGAGCCACGGTGGTGACCATGGGCCTGTTGGCCGTGCCCACCATGCTCCGGCGCAACTACCAGAAGGAGCTGGCCTGCGGCA
>JAHLLJ010000255.1 GCA_020444205.1 Deltaproteobacteria bacterium
GCCTCGGGCAAAAGCAAACGGATGGCCGCCCCGCAGTTGCGGCTGACCACGCCCAGGCACAGGCCTTGACCCTTGGCCTGGGCCAGCAAAGGCCGGGTGAAGGGAAACAAACGGCTGCGCGCCGCGGCCTCCACCTCCACCGCCTCGATGACCTTGGCCGCCCGGGCTGGGAAGCCGTCGCCCAGGCGGGCGCCAACTACCTCCAGTACCTCCAGCAGATAGCCCTCGGGCCAGGGGCCGGAAAAGCCCTCACTGCGGGCCAGGGCCTCCACCCGGTCGGCCATGAGCCCGAAGTCCAGATTCAGCTCGGCCAGGGTGCCGTCAAAATCAAAGATGATGCCTTGAATGTTCATGGCTAGATAGTTTATCCGAGGGGGAACTTTTTTCCAAAAAAGTTCCAACAGGAACACCAGAGCTTATAGATGAAAGTAACCCTTTGCTCGACTCGCCATGATTGCAGCGGCACGCTGTCTGGCGAAGCCGAACTAAGCCTTTTGCTTGCGTGGCCCCTTGAACCCCACCCAGCGATAAGCCCCCTCCAGGGCCAAGGCCCCGCCCAACAGGCCCACCAACACCCAGGCGCGGGAGGGGTCGTCGCTGATGCTCTGCCAGATCATGGCCACCAGGGCGACCAGGCAGCCCACCAAGCCCAAGGCGGCCAGCCAGGGCATGGCCTTGGTCTCCTGGGCCAAGCGCAGGTTGGCCGCGTTCACCGCCGCGAAAATAATCAGGAAACCGGCGCTGCCCAGGGTGGAGATGGAGTTGAGGTCCGCCGCGTTGGCCAGGATCAGGGCCAGGCCCGAGGTGATGAACAAACCCTCCAAGGGCTGGCCGTAGATCTCGCGCTCCAGCGCGGCGGGCAGCTCGCCCTCCTTGGCGATGATGTAGCTCAGCCGGGCCGAGCCATAGAGGGTGGCGTTGATGGCGCTGAAGGTGCTTAAGAGGGCGGCGATGGCTATCATGGCAAAGCCGCCCTGCCCCAGGAAAGGCCGGGCCGCCTCGGCCAGGGCATAGTCCCGGGCGGAGATGAGCTTATCCAGGGACAGTCCGCCCACCGCCACAATGGCGATGGCCACGTAAAGCAGGATCACAAAGATCACGGCCGCGTAAAAGGCCCGAGGCAGGTCACGCTTGGGGTTGGCCAAATCCTCGCCGGTATTGGCGATCAGCTCAAAGCCCTCATAGGCCACGAAGATAATCATGCCCCCGGCCACCAGGGGCAAAGCAGGCACCCAAGTGGAAGGAGCCAGGCGGGCCATGTCCACGCCCTGGGAGCCCACGGCCAAGAAAAACAACAGAATGGCCAGCTTGAGCCCCACCACGTACACCTCGGTGCGCCCTACGATCTTGGCGCTGGCCACGTTCAGGGCGGTGGGCACCAGGATGCCCAGGGAGATGAGCAGGTGCTTGGCCAAAGGCTGGTGAGCCGGTGAGAAAAAGGTGGCCCCGTAGGAGCCGAAGGCATAGGAATAAAGGGCCAGCATCACTACATAACTTAGCCAAAGCAGTACGTTGGCCGAGCCCGGCAGGAAGGAGGTGCCAAAGGCCTGGTCCAAGAATTCGACCGTGCCCCCCCGGCTGGGGTAGCGCACCGAAAGCTTTACATAGGAATAAGAGGTGACTAGGGCCACCATCCCAGCGATGGCAAAAGCCACGGGTGTGCCGCCCCTGGCCAGTTGCACCGACAGGCCCAGCACCGCGAAGATGCCGCCGCCCACCATGCCGCCCACCCCGATGGCCGCCGCCGACCAGAATCCGATTTTTCTGCCGCCAGAAGCCATGATGGTCGTCCCCCTTGCCTTAACTAACCGTTTCCAGCAGATTAACTCTACTTTCAGCTCGGCACAACATCCCTCTTGCCGATCAGAGGTGAGAGGGTATAGAGTGTTGCGCTATGGCTTGCGAACCTTTCAAACGAATCAACTGGGGGCTGATACCCTACCCTAAAGCTCTGGAACGCATGCGCCGCTTGCACGCGGCCAGGGTCCGGGGCAAAGGGCGGGACATGCTGATCTGTTGCGAGCATCCCCATGTGCTCACCCTGGGCCGCCACGCCAAACCGGACAACATCCTGTTAAACGACGAGGAGTTGGCCGCCAAGGGCCTTAGCGTGTTCAACGTGGAGCGGGGAGGCCAGGTGACCTACCACGGCCCTGGCCAGGCGGTGATCTACCTGGTGGTGGCCTTGCTGCGCCGGGGCCTGGGGGTGCGGCGCCTAGTGGAGGGCATCACCCAGGCGGTGTGCGACGCGGCGGCAGATTTTGGAGTAAAGGCCAGCAGCGACCCCGAACGTCCCGGAGCCTGGGTGGCCGGGCGCAAGCTGGCCGCCATCGGCCTAGCGGTGCGCAACGGTGTGACCATGCACGGCCTGGCCATGAACGTCAGCACCAACCTCAACTATTTCGGATACATAAAGGCATGCGGCCTGGATTCCTCCGCCACCAGCCTGGAGCGGGAAGGCGGCGGCCACGCCCCCAGCATGGCTCAAGCCCAGGATGCCCTATGCTCCCACTTGGAAAAAGAGCTGGCCGAGGCCGTCCCGGCCTAGGGGTGGCGAAGTTGTTACGATCCGCTTGTGCCCTTGATGCATAATGCACGGATGTGTTAATTATTTAAAAACAATGACCGAGCCGCGCTTGGGGCGTCCAAGTTTGGAAAAGCGGCCCGGCCTTCCCAACTTCAAATCGGGGCCGCGGGCCCGGGGAGGCGAAGATGCGCAAGCTTTGGTTAGCAACAATGAGTATTTTGGTTCTGGGCCTGATGACCGCGGTGGCCACCACCGGAAGCCTGGCCCAGAAAACCGCCGTAGCCCCTGCCGGGCAAGAGCAGGCCACCGTTGTCACTAAGGACATGCCGGCCAAGCTCCAAAAGGCCATCAAACAAAGCTTGGCCGATGCCAAGTATGCGGGCAATACCACCAAGGCCGTGGCCCAGGGCGTGGCCAAACGCGGCAAGGAGCCCGGATTCCTGGGCATCCCCGGCGCGCCGGCCGCCCACTACGTATGGGGCCTGCTGTGGGCCATCTGGGTGGGCTGGATATTCTCCACCGTGGGCGCCTTTGGCGGCATCATGGCCGGTGTGGGTCACATCACCATCTTCGGCCTGGCCGACTATGCCAAGAGCTTCGGCAAGGGCAACCCGGTCAACAAACTCTTGACCGACTCCATTCGGGTGTCCAACCAGTGGCTGGTGGGGCTCTCGGCCCTTATCTCCAGTTTCAACTACTATAAAATGGGCCGCCTGGTCCTGCCTTTGGGCGCCTGCCTGGCCATCGGCGGTGTGGCCGGCTCATGGCTCATCCCCGAGCTGACCGCGGGCAAGGTTTCCCTGAAAGACTACATCGGCTACTTCGGCCTGATCGTCTTCGTGCTGGGCCTGTTCCTCATCTACGAGATGACTCCCCGGGGTCAGCGCGGCAAAAAGGCGGCCAAGGAAGCGGCCGCGGCCTTTGAAAAGGGCACCAAGGAAGGCGACAGCACTGAAAAGGGCGTGAAGATCATTTCGGGCAGCCAGGGACTGATGTGGCTGGCCTTGGCCTGCGTGGTGGCCAGCGCCCTGTGGTTCAACTTGGTGGGCTCCATGATGGTGGTGGCCTACATCCTGGCCCTGGCGGGCATGATCATCACCTTTTTCATGGGCAGCATCACCTTCACCTTCTTTGGGGTTGAGTTCAAGTTCAAGGCCTTCATCCCCATGCTGGGCGGCCTGGTCATCGCCTCCATCGCTTCCTTCCTGGGCATCGGCGGCGGCTTCTTGTTCGTGCCCTTCCTCACCTCGGTGGCCGGCCTGCCCATGTTCCTGGTGGCGGGCACCAGCGCCCTGGCGGTGTTGGTGGGCATGATCGTGAGCATCTTCTCCTACATGGTGGGCAAGGGCGTCGTGGTCTCCTGGGGCCTCATCGGCGCCGAGCTCATCGGCATCTTCATCGGCTCC
>JAHLLJ010000256.1 GCA_020444205.1 Deltaproteobacteria bacterium
GGCCGAGCCGATGTCCAGGCCCCGGTAGACCTGCACGCTGTCCGCGCCCACGATCTCCGCGCCAAAGCGCTGGGCCAGCTCCAAGGACAGGCCGGTCTTACCCACCGCGGTGGGACCGGCCAGCACTACCAAAAAGGGCGCGGGCATCTAGGAGGGCTCCGAGCCGCGCTTGAAGGAGCGGTCCAGCTCGTGGCGCGACAAGAGCAGCATCACCGGGCGGCCGTGGGGGCAGGTCAGGGGAGGGGGCAGGGCGCAGATGCGGTCCACCAGCTCCTCCAACTCGGCGGGCTTTAGGCGCTGGCCCTGGCGCACCGAGCCGTGGCAGGCCAGGGAGCGCAGGGCGGTTTCTATGAACTCCGGGGTGTCCACCGGCAGGCCGCTGGCGCTCATCTGGCTGAGTAGGTCGCGCACCGCTGGGCGGGGGTCGCCCCCAGCCAAATGGGGGGGCACCGCCCGGATGGCCCAGGTGTTGCCGCCAAAGGGCTCCAGCTCCAGACCCATGCGGGCCCATTGCGCGGCCTGCTCCCCGGCCCAGGCTGCTTCGCCGGGGGTCAGCTCTAGGGTTTGGGGAGTCAACAGGCCCTGGCGGGGCATTTCGCCCCGGGCCAGCCCGGCCTTGAGGCGTTCATAGGTCAGGCGCTCGTGGGCCGCGTGCTGATCCACCAGGATCAATCCCTGGGGTGAAGAGCACAGCACGTACAGGCCGTGCAGCTGACCTATTACCGTGAGTTCCTCGGCCTTGGAGTACAAGGGGCGCAAACGGTTGGCGCTGCCCCCGGGCAAAGGCGATTTTGGCGGGGCCGCCGCCGGAGTGCTGGGCTCGGCCACCCGCCCGCCCACGGCCGGATTTGAACCGGCCGACGTCGGCGAGGCTTGGGGGCGGGGCGGAGTCCATGATCCTCGCTCTGGTTGGGGCTTGGGCCGCCCTTGATGAGGGCCGCCCACTGAAGGCCGGGAAGCATGCCGCGAGGTTTGGCCGCGGCCCAGGCCCCGGCGCAGGGCTCCGGCCAGGGCTTGGTGCACCTCCTGCTGAAGAGTGAAGCGAACCTCGGTCTTGGCTGGGTGCACGTTTACATCCACCTGCTCCGGGTCTAGGCTCAGGTGCAGCACCACCACCGGCCGCCGGTTGTCGGGCATCAGGCCACGGTAAGCCTGGTAGATGGCATGCAGGAGCACCTTGTCGCGCACAAAGCGGCCGTTGACAAAGGTATAGATCTGGTCCGCCGCTGAGCGGCTCAGAGAAGGCAGGCCGGCCAGGCCTTGCAGGCGCAGGGGGCCTTGTTCTTCGTCCAGGCGCACCATGTTCTCGGCGGTGTTGCGGCCCAGCAGGGAGCCCGCCCGGGAGGCCAGGTCTTGGCCCGCGGGCAGGTCGTAGGTCACCTGATTGCCCACGGTGTAGCGGAAGGCCACCTGGGGCTGGGCCAGGGCCAAACGCACCAGGGCTCCGGCCAGATGGCCGCTTTCCGTGGCCTGGCTTTTAAGAAACTTGCGCCGCGCCGGGGTGTTGAAAAACAGATCCCTGACCTCAACCAGGGTGCCCACCGGGCAACCCACCTCTTCCACGGCCATGACCTTGCCGCCTTGCACCTGCACCAGGCCCCCGGCCTCGGCCGAGGCGGTGCGCGAGCGCAGGGTCATGCGGCTAACCGCCGCGATGGAAGGCAGGGCCTCGCCCCGGAAGCCCAAAGAGGCGATGTGGGTAAGGTCCTCGGCAGTGGCCACCTTGCTGGTGGCGTGGCGCTCCAGGGCCAGCAAGAGGTCGTCGGGCAGCATGCCCACCCCGTCGTCCACCACCCGTATGAGGCGGCGTCCCCCGGCGGCGATCTCCACCCCGATGCGTCCCGCCCCGGCATCCAGGGAGTTTTCCATCAGCTCCTTGAGCACGCTGGCCGGGCGCTCCACCACCTCGCCGGCAGCGATCTGGTTGGAGACTTCTTCGGGCAGCAGGCGTATGGCCTTGGGGGTTGCGCTTGTTTCCATGGTCTAGAAGGTATAGCACAGCCCCACATGACCTGGCCAGCAGGAGGCCTTGCCTGGGGCGCGGGACTGTTGTAAGCTGGCCGGGCCGGGGATGGGCCTTAAAGGGTTTATCTTCGGGCCGGGCCCTTGCGGGCAAGTGTGGTGTGCCTTCTTCCTTCCCGCGAGGCGGCCCGGCGAGAACCAGGAGATGATCTCATGAGCCAAAAAAAAGAGCCGCCCCTGGACCGCCTCAGCCCGCGTCAGGAGTCCTTGCTCAAGGCCTCCAAGGAGATCATCGTCAAGTTCATCGAAAGCGGGCGCATGTCCGTCTCCGCCTTCGAAGAAGCCTTCCCCCAGGTCTATAAGACGCTTCGCGATACTTTGTCTGAAGATAAAAAGTAGTGGGTTATACGCGCGGCTTCGCCAGGCGGCGCTATGCGGTGTTGGCGGCATCGCTTAGACCTCGGCGTATGTTCAATACGCCTGCGGTCTGCTCTCGCCGCCGCCTTGCCTAGCACCACCTGGCTGTGCCGCATGGGGGGGAGGGCTAGTATAAACCCCGCCTCTACACGAATCATCCAGGAATAACGTAGGCTGGGTAGGTTGAAGCGAAACCCAACAGGTACCGCCTTGCAAGGCAGCCGCTCACCGACGCCAACCTTTCAACATATCCCAACCACCCCGCCCAAGCCCCTTTAGCTAATAGTCGTCATTGAGAGGCAGGGCATAGGCAAAGACTGGGTGGGACCAGGCCGTGTGGTCTGCCCGGCCGTGGCCATCTTCGACTTCACCTCGTCATGCCTTTGCTCACCAGACACGGCCAAACCAACCCCCCCAACCCATCCCGCCTGGGGATAGATCGAAGATCACCACGTCGCATCTTTCCCAAGATGCTCCTGGTGATGACGGCTATTGCTGGATGGAGGCAGGGAAACGCGTCTATCGGGCTCCGTATCGTTCAACCAAACAAGCAGTGGCGTGGGCCGGGTAGAGAGAAGCGAAACCCAACAAGTACCTCAAGCAGGCGGGCGAGTATAAAAAACTTGAGCTAAGTACAGCCCCTGCGGCGGGGCCTTGGGGCCGGGCCGCAGGCGCTTGCCCGCCTCTGCCATGCGGGCCATCTCGCTTGGCTCCATCTGCCCCCGGCCCACCTGCACCAGGGTCCCCACCAAGTTGCGCACGCAGTGGCGCAAAAAACCGCTGGCCGTGAGGCGCACCTCCAGCAGGCCGCCGGGTACCGGAGATATCTCGGCCCGGTGCAGCACTCGTACGGTGCTCTCGCCAGGATCGCCGCCCGCACTGGCAAAGGCGGCCATGTCCATGGGCCCCAGCAGGCCGGTTAAGGCCTGGGCCATGGGCTTAGGGTCCAGGGCCGAGCGCAGGGCCCAGCACAGGCCGTCCAAAAACAGGCCGCCTTGGGCCCGGGGCCACAGGTAGTAGTGGTAGGTCTTGCCTTGGGCGCTGTAGCGGGCGTGGAAATCCTGGGGCACCGGCCCCAGGGCCCGCAGCCACACCGACGAAGGCAGCAGGGAGCTCAGGCCCCGTGTCATGCGCTCCAAAGACAAGGTGCTGGTGGTGGTAAAGCTGGCCACTTGGCCCCAGGCATGCACCCCGGTGTCGGTGCGGCCCGAGGCGGCCACCCGGATGGGTTCGTCGCACAGTTTGGAAAGAGCCTTTTCCAGGGCTCCCTGCACGGTGGGGCCTTTGGGCTGCACCTGCCATCCCAAAAAGCCGTCCCCGCGATAGGCCAAGCCCAGGGCCATATGGCGGGTTGGGCCGTCCGGCTCCTGGTCCAGGAAAGGCACGTCCAAGGGGGGCAAGTCACCGCACAGGCGCGGCCAGAGGCCTGGGGTCTTGGTGGCGCTCACGATCTTACGGTGTAAGGGCCAGGTCGTCCAGGCCGGCGGTTTCGGCCAGGCCCAGCATGAGGTTGGCGTTTTGCATGGCCTGGCCGCTGGCTCCCTTGGT
>JAHLLJ010000257.1 GCA_020444205.1 Deltaproteobacteria bacterium
ATTGAAGTGAAAAGCGCCACCCTGGAGCGCCAGTGCGAGCCCGAGTTCCTGGAGGACATCAACGAGGCGGCGGCCGAGGCCGATGCCATCGTTAGCATTGCCTGCGGCATCGGTATGCAGCTGGTGGCCGAGCGCTACGCCGACACCCCGCTCTTCCCCGGGGTCAACACCACCAGCCTGAGCCTCCGCGAGGAGCCCGGCCTGTGGACCAGCCGTTGCGCCGCTTGCGGCGACTGCGTGCTGGGGCTGACCTTCGGTCTGTGCCCGGTGGCCCGCTGCGCCAAGAGCCTGCAAAACGGCCCCTGCGGCGGCACCCGCACCAACGGTATGTGTGAGATCAACGAGGACACGCCCTGTATCTGGCGGCTGATCGTGGAGCGGGCCACCGCCCGCGGCCGGTTGGAGGACCTCACCAAGGTGCGTCCTCCCAAGGACTGGTCCAACTCGCCGGCCGGAGGGCCCAAGAGGATGCTGCGGGAGGATCTGCGGTCATGAGTCTCAAAGCGGGAACCAAGTTAGAGAAAGTTTTGGCCGCCGGCCATTTCGCCCTCACCACCGAAGTAGGCCCGCCCCGCGGCCCGGACGTGGACGAGGTGCTCAAAAAGGCCGAAATCCTCAAGGGCATGGCCGACGCCTACAACGTCACCGACAACCAGACCGCGGTGGTGCGCATGTCCTCCATCGCCGGTTCCAAGGTCCTGTTGGACGCCGGCCTGGAGCCGGTGGCCCAGATGACCTGCCGGGACCGCAACCGCATCGCCATGCAGAGCGACCTGCTGGGCGCGGCGGCCCTGGGGCTCAAGAACATCCTGGCCATCAGCGGCGACCACCAGGGCGCCGGGGCCAGCGGCAAGCTCAAGGGCCACCCCGGAGCCAAGGGAGTCTACGACGTGGACTCCATCCAGCTGATCAACATCATCAAGAACATGCGCGACGAAGGCGTGCAGGCCGGGGGCGACACCCTGACCAGCAAGCCTCCATTCTTCATCGGCGCGGCCTGGACCCCCCTGGGACCGCCGGTTGAGTTCCGCGTTTTGCGCCTGGCCAAGAAAGTGGCCGCGGGCGCGGACTTCATTCAGACCCAGGCCGTCTATGACATCAAGGCCTTTGCCGAGCAGTTGGCCAAGGCGGTGGACATGGGCCTGACCGAGAAAACCGCCATCCTGCCGGGGCTGATCGTGCCCCGTTCGGCGGGCATGCTCAACTACATGAACAACAACGTGCCCGGCGTGGTGGTTCCCCAGGAGCTCATCGACCGCATGAAAGGCGCCTCCGATGCCCAAGCCGAGGGTATCAAGGTGACCATCGAGCTGATCGAGCAGGTCAAACAGCTGCCGGGGGTCAAGGGCGTGCACCTGCAGGCCATCGAGGCCGAGGAACTGTTGCCCGAGATCATAAACCAGGCAGGCCTGTCCCCGCGCCCGGAGGTCTAAACCCCGGCCCGGGCTCAACGCCAGCAGACGAGCAGGATTTTTATCATGGGCGAAAAGTATCACGTCGAGGTGGACCCCACCCAACCGCGTTTCACCCCAGTGGCCAAGCTGGCCGCCATGGAGGTGGAGGGCTGTCTGGGCTGCCTGAAGTGCGTCAAGCGCGATAGCTGCATTTACGAGGTATATCGCAAGAAGGTCTTTGACGCCGGGCAAGTGGTGGACACCACAGACTCCCTGTGCATCAACTGCATGCGCTGCGTGCAGGAATGCAAGAAGAACATCTTATCCCGGGCCGTGAACCCCCAGTTCGAGGCCATGGGCGATGAATATTGGCGGCCGGACATCATCTCCACTTTGTGGAAACAGGCCACCACCGGCGCCATCCCCGTTTCTGGTGCCGGCTACCGGGGCCCCTTTGCCGGGCCCGGCTTCGACCAGATGTGGACCGACATGAGCGAGATCGTGCGGCCCACCCGCGACGGCATCCACGGCCGTGAGTACATCAGCACCACCGTGGAGTTGGGACGCCGCCCCGAGCGCCTTATCTTTGACGACAACGGCGCCCTGGCCATCGAGATGCCCCCCATCGTGGAGGTGCCCACCCCCATGATCCTGGACCTGCCCCCCTGGGGCAAGCTGGGACCGGGCACCCGCCGGGCCGTGGCCCTGGCGGCCAAGGAAGGCAAGACCCTGGCCGTGGCCACCTATGAGGAGGCTGCCGAGCTTTTGGCCGACCTGCGCTCCAACCTCATCGTTCGCGTGGACGGCGCGCCGGCCGACCTGAGCCCCCTGGAGGGTGTGGCCATGGCCGAGATGCTCTATGCGCCGGGCGTGATGGATCAGGTGGCCCAGCTCAAGGAGCAAAGGCCCGACCTGGTGGTGGCCGTGCGTCTGCCTTTGGACGAGAACGCGGCCGACCGGGCCGCCGAGTTGGCTCTGGCCGGCGCCGAAGCGCTCTACCTGCAGGCCGGCGACAAGGGCCAGGGCCTGGGCAAGGCCGCCGACACCTTCATCACCAACATGCTCCGCGAGGTGCACTTGCGCCTGGTGGACGAAGCCTGCCGCGACCAGATCACCCTGTTGGCCGGCGGCGGCGTGGCTCTGGCCGAGCACGTGGCCAAGACCATCCTCTGCGGCGCCGACGCCGTGGGCCTGGACCTGGTGATCAACGTGTCCATGGAGTGCCGCCTGTGCCGTTCCTGCACCGAGGGCTTTGACTGCCCGGTGAATCTGGACGGCATTGACGAAGTGCAGGGCAAAAGGCGCGTGGTCAACCTGCTGGGCGCCTTCCACTCCCAGCTCATCGAGCTTATGGGAGCCATGGGCATCCGCGAGGTGCGCCGCCTGCGCGGCGAGATGGGCCGGGCCATGGTCTTCGAGGACCTGGAGAAGATGAGCTTTGCCCCCATTTTCGGCGAGCGGGTCACCGGCCTTCCCCCTGCTCCGGCCACCCCGGCGCCCGAGCTGGACCCGGGCACCTACAGCGCCCTTCCGGTAACCCTCACCGAGGCTCCCTCGCGCTTCCGCAACGCCTTGACCAAGTTCAGGGTCGAGCGCCTCAACACCTGCGTGGCCTGCGGCAAGTGCGCCGAGGTCTGCCAGTTCGGAGTGCACGTCAAGGCCGGCGAAAAAATGCTGGCTCCGCGCAGCCGCGAATGCCGGGGCGCTGACTACTGCCGCTCCATCGGCTCCTACTGTGGTGATGCCTGCCCGGTTCAGGCCATTCGGGTGGGGCCAAACCCATCGTGGAGAACCTTTGGCGATCCCCGCTGGCCCGCCGACCTGTTGGTGAGCACCTGGATTCAGGCTGAGACCGGCAAGCCGCCCGAGCAGGAGCTGGAGTATCGCAAGGGCGCCAGCGGCGGCGGTTTTGACCGCATGGAGATAGTATTCCCCTCAGATCCGCCTGACCCCAGCTTCGGCCCCGAGGATGTGGATCTGTCCCTGCCCCTGAACCGGCGCGACGACGACGGCCGGCCCCCGGTGGAGATCGGTTTTCCGGTCTACGGCGGCGGCATGAGCTTCGGCTCGGTGAGCCAGTCCACCATGGAGAGCCGGGCCAGGGCCTACACCGCCATGGATTCGTTCACCTGCACTGGTGAAGGCGGCTTCCCGCCCGTGCTGGAAAAGTACTCCGACAACGTGATCACCCAAGTGGCCACCGGCCTGTTCGGGGTGCGCGAGGAAACCATCCAGCGGGTGCGCATTGTTGAGTTCAAGTACGCCCAGGGCGCCAAGCCCGGCCTGGGCGGTCACTTGCTGGGCGACAAGGTCACCGAGGCGGTGGCCAAGATGCGCGAGGCCGTGGTGGGCACGTCCCTGTTCAGCCCCTTCCCCTTCCACTCGGTTTACTCGGTGGAGGACCACAAGAAGCACGTGGATTGGATCAAACACATCAATCCCCGCGCTCTGGTTTCGGTGAAGGTCTCCACTCCGGTGGACGTGGACATGGTGGCCGTGGGCTCCTACTACGCCGGGGCGCACATCGTGCAC
>JAHLLJ010000015.1 GCA_020444205.1 Deltaproteobacteria bacterium
AACACCATCAACAACCAGGCCACCGGCACCGTGGAAGGCAGTGTCTACGGCTCGTACAACGCCGCCCAGGATATCGACGGCGGCAGCAATGAAATAAGCAACACCGGCACGGTCGAGGGCAGCATCGTCGGCAGCCGCAACCAGGGCTCGGGCTCCAGCGGCGGTTCCAACACCGTGAGCAACGGTCTGCTAGGCGTGGTGGGTACCGTAAAGACCGACTTGATTGGTTCGGTGAACCAAAGCTCAGGGACCAGCGGCGGCAGCAACACGGTGAGCAACTTCGGCACCGTGGAGGGTAGCGCCGTCGGCAGCCTCAACTCGGGCTCGGGCTCCAGCGGCGGCTCCAACACCATCACCAACCAGGCCCTAGGCACCGTCGAGGGCGACGTGGTGGGCTCTTATAACAGCGGTTATCAGAGCTCCGGCGGCTCCAACAGCATAACCAACCAGCTCACCGCCACGGTCGAGGGCAATGTGGTTGGATCGGACAATCGCAACACCGAGGCCGAGGGCGGCTCAAACGAAATAGACAACTCCGGCCGGGTTGACGGCAGCATCATTGGCAGCAGCAACAGCGGCCAGGCCTCCAACGGCGACCAAAACATCATTGCCAACCAGATCGGCGGCAGCGTGGGCGGCGATGTGGTGGGTTCGGACAACATCGCCAACAACACCAGCAGCGGATCAAACGAAGTCAACAACACCGGCACGGTGGAGGGCAGTGTCATCGGCAGCCGCAACTCAGGCTCGGACTCCAGCGGCGGCTCCAACACCGTGGGCAACGGGCTGCTCGGTCTTGTGGGAACCGTGGAAACCGATCTGGTGGGTTCCGAGAACAGCGGCGTGCGCAGCAGCGGCGGCAGCAACACGGTGAGCAACTTCGGCACCGTGGAGGGCAACGTCGTGGGCAGCCGCAACTCCGGCGGCACCAGCTCCGGCGGTTCCAACAGCATCACCAACCAGGCCCTGGGCACTGTCGAGGGCGATGTGATCGGCTCCAACAACAGCGGTACGAACAGCGAGGGTGGCTCCAACACCATCACCAACCAGGCCCTAGGCACTGTCGAGGGCAATGTGATCGGCTCCAAGAATAGCGGCGTAAACAGCAGCGGCGGCTCCAACAGCATCACCAACCAGCTCACCGCCACCGTCGAGGGCGATGTGGTGGGTTCGGACAACAGCAGTTATGGGAGCGAAGGCAACTCCAACGAGATAGACAACTACGGCCGGGTTGACGGCAGCATCATCGGCAGCAGCAACAGCGGCACGATCTCCAACGGCGGCCAGAACACCGTCAACAACCAGCTGACCGGCAGCGTGGGCGGCGACATGGTGGGTTCGGACAATATCGCCGACGGGGTGAGCAACGGATCCAACGAAGTCACCAACACCGGCACGGTAGAGGGCAGCGTCATCGGTAGCCGCAACAGCGGCTGGAATTCCAGCGGCGGCGAAAACACCGTAAGCAATGGGCTGCTCGGCGTTGTGGGAACCGTGGAGACCGACCTGGTGGGCTCCGAGAACAGCGGCGCGGTTTCCAGCGGCGGCAGCAATACGGTGAGCAACTTCGGCACTGTGGAGGGCAATGTCGTGGGCAGCCGCAACAGCGGCGACGTCAGCACCGGCAACGGCAACACCATCACCAACCAGGCCCTGGGCGTCGTCGAGGGCAATGTGATCGGTTCCGAGAACAGCGGAGTTGGCAGCAACGGTGGCTCCAACACCATCACCAACCAGGCCACCGGCAGCGTCGAGGGCGACGTGATCGGTTCCCAGAACAGTGTAATCCTTAGCAGCGGCGGCTCCAACAGCATCACCAATCAGCTAACCGCCACCATCGGCGGCGACGTGGTGGGGTCGGACAACATCGCCAACAACGCCACCGGCGGATCCAACGAATTCAACAACACCGGCACTGTGGAGGGCGATGTCATTGGCAGCCGCAACAGCGGCGGGTTCTCCACCGGCGGTTCCAACACCCTTACCAATCAAATCCTGGGCACCGTCGAGGGCAATGTAATCGGTTCGCAGAACAGCGGCACCAGCAGCAGCGGCGGCTCCAACACCATCACCAACAAGGCCATGGGCACCGTCGAGGGCAATGTGATCGGTTCCCAGAACAGCGGCGCCGGCAGTAGCGGCGGCCCCAATACCATCACCAACCAGGCCCTGGGCACTGTCGAGGGTGACGTTATCGGTTCCCAGAACAGCGGCTCTGGCAGCAGCGGTGGCGCCAACACCATCACCAACGAGTTCACCGCCACGGTCGAGGGCGATGTGGTGGGCTCGGTTAACAGCGGCGCCGGCTCGACCAACGCGGCCAACGAGATTAACAACTACGGCCGTGTGGACAACGACATCGTAGGCAGCCGCAACTCCGGTGACGGCGTGAGCAACGGCTCCAACGTCATTAACAACGGCACCCTGGCGGTGGTGGGCAGCGTCGGCGGCGACGTTATTGGTTCGGAGAACAGTGGCGTGGGCAGCAGCGGCGGCTCTAACCAGATCACCAACTCCGGCATCGTTGAAGATGGGGTCATCGGCAGCAAGAACTCCGGCGATGACTCCAGCGGCGGCGAAAACGTCATCACCCACAATGGGATTTACGCGGGGAGCTTGGCTGGCTCGCAGAACTCCGGCGTGGGCAGCAGCGGCGGCGGCAACAGAATTAACAACTCCGGCGTTTACACCGGTGCCATCTACGGCAGCAACAACACCGGAGAAAACTCCTCTGGCGGCGGGAACACCATCAACAGCAGCGCTGTGGTGTCGGGCACCGTCTACGGCAGCAGCAACAGCGGCACCAACAGCGAGGGCGGCTCCAATACCATCAACACCTCCGGCCTGTTCGGAGGCTCGGTGTACGGCAGCAGCAACAGCGGCACGGGCAGCAGCGGCGGCTCCAACATCATCAACAACGACGGCCTGGCCACGCTCAACATTTATGGCTCCCACAACTCGGGCGCCGGCACCAGCAGTGGCAACAACACCATCAACAACACCGGCGCGGTGGCAAACATTTACGGCTCCTACAACGAAGCCGAGGACAGCAGCGGCGGTGAGAACGAGATAATCAACACCAGCACCATCTCCGGCTCGGTGCACGGCAGCTACAACGAGGGCAGCGGCTCCAGCGGCGGCTCCAACACCATCGCCAGCAGCGGCGCCATCTCGGGCGTGGTATACGGCAGCACCAATGCTGGTGAGGACAGCGAGGGCGGTTCCAACACCATCACCACCTTTGGTGACTTCGCCTCCACGGCCACCGGCAGCCACAACCTGGGCGCCGGCAGCAGCGGTGGCTCCAACACCATCACCAACAACGGGGCGAACACGGCGAGTCTGATCGGCAGCCACAACGAAGGCGAAGACAGCAGCGGCGGCTCCAACACTATCACCAATAACGGTACCCTCTCCGGTGATATCCACGGCTCCATCAACCAAGGCGTGGGCAGCAGCGGCGGTTCCAACGTTATAACCAACGTCAGTCCCGACACGGTGGACGGCGATATTTATGGCAGCAGCAACACCGGCGTGGGCAGCAGCGGCGGCTCCAATGTCATCAACAATCCTGGTACGGTCGCAGGCTCGATCTACGGCAGCGACAACCAAGGCACCAACTCCACCGGCGGCTCCAACCAGATCTGCAACACCGGCACCGTGGAAGGTAATATCTACGGCAGCAACAACGCCGGCGAGGGCAGCAGCGGTGGCAGCAATACCATCACCAACCGCGGCACGGTGGAAAACAGCATCTACGGCAGTTACAACACCGGCATCGGCAGCACCACCACGGGCAACACTATCTACAACTACGGCACGGTGCTCGACAGCATCTTCGCGGGCATCGGCGACGATACCGTGTACATCGCCTCCACCTCCGCAGTAACCAACTGGGTGGATGGCCAAGCCGGGTACGACTCATTAATCTTCATTAACGGTGGGACCTTCACCGGCACGGGGATCGCCCAATACATCAACTTCGAATACGCGGCGTTCGACTTCCCGGGAACCTCGGTGATTGAAGGCATCTTTAACCTGTCGGGCATGGACGTCTACATCAATGACGGCACCGTGTTGGTCAACGGCACCTTTATCAGCAACACCTTGACCAACTATTCCACCCTGGGCGGCGTGGGCGCCATCAATGCCGACGTCATCAACTACCACATCATCAGCCCGGGCAACATCAACAGCATCGGTACCCTGGCCGTCAATGGCAACCTGACCTTCATGGACGGCTCCACCTACCTGGCGGATATAAGGGCAGACGGCACTTCAGACCTGTTGAAGGTCAGCGGCAAGACCATCATTCATTCCGCCGACCTCCGCACTTATCTGCCTCGGGCGCTTTACACTGACGGCACTTCCTGGCGGGTGTTGACCTCTTCCGGCGGCATCCATGGCAACTTCAACATCATCGGCCAGCCGGACTCGGTGGTCCTTAGCCTGGCCTCGGTAAACAGAGGCAACGCCTTGGACCTGGTGCTCAACCGTAAGTCTTACGGCGCCTTTGCCGACTCTCCCAGCGCGTCTCAGGTGGGCCGGGGTCTCGACTCCCTGGTCCCCGTGGCCTTCGGCAACATGGAATCGTTGTTGCTGACCATGGACTGGGACATGAGCGCCAGCCAGATCGGCAACGTGCTCAACCAACTCAACCCCGAGATGTACACTTCCTTCACCACGGCCTCGTTCGCCACGGGATCCATGTTCAGCGATGTCCTTTCGCGGCGCTTGGAAGAGATGCGCCAGCGCAGGGCCTTTAGCCTGGATCCGCAGAAGAGCGCCACGGGCCCGGTGCAGTTGGCCGCGGCCGAGACCATGCCCACCATCAGCGTAGGCCAAGGCGGCAGCTGCGATTCTTCGGGCTGGACCCTGTGGGGCCGGGGCATGGGTATGTGGGCCAACAGGACGGCGGAGGACGGATACCTGGGCGTGCGCCAGAGCGGCGGCGGCGCGGCCATCGGCGCGGACGGCCTGCTTAACAACTGGCTGCGCGTGGGTGTGGCCGTGGGTATCACCCGGACCGACCTGAGCTTCAGCCGCGCCAACTATGGCGGCGATCAAGAGGCCTGGCACACCGGCCTGTACGGTCAGGCGACCTTTGGCGAGAGCTTCCTGCGCGCCGCGGTCTCCTATGCCCGCCTCAGCAACGACACCACCCGCGCCGTCTCCCTGGGCTCCATCAACGACTCGGGCAAGGGGGACTTTGACGGCGATCTGTTCGGCGCCGGTTTGGCGGCCGGCTACGATTGGCGCTTCAGCCCCAACTGGCTCCTGGAGCCCGTGGCATCCTTGGAGTATCAGCACGTGGAGGAGGACAGCTTCACCGAAAGCGGCATCGGCTTCCTGGGCATGAATATCGACGACCGGGATGAAGACTCGCTGCTCTCGCGCCTGGGTGTGCGCCTAACCCGCCTGATCAAGACCGAAGACTGGGAGCTGTTGCCCCGGGTGGGCCTGGCCTGGCGTCACCAGTTTGAGAGCGCGAATCCCAGCCTGACCGCAAGCTTCATCGACTACAGCGCCCAAGGCTTTTCGGTCGAGGGCGCGGCTCCGATCGGAGACATGGCCGAGTTCGAAGCTGGTCTCACCTTCTCCACAAAGGACTGCGTGTCCTTCTTCACCGATTACCGTCTGTCCTATGCAGACGATTACCAGGTGCAGGCTCTCAGCATCGGCCTGCAGTACAACTTCTAACCTGACGCCGGGGCCGCAAGGCTCCAAGGACGCCAAGCGAGACCACGCAGCGTCAGCCGGATAGACAAGCTAATCACCCCAAACAGCAACAGGGGTCGGCAAAAAAAGCCGACCCCTGTTTTTAGTTGCCTGTGCGCCTGTCGCGCGTTCCCCAGCCCCAAAAAAGCAGGGTCTAACTCTAGAAGCGGTTGTCTAAATCGCGAGAGGAGTAGTCAAGCTTCCCCCGTTTTTTTATGGCCAAACCAGTCGGCATCATGGTCGCCTTCCAGGCCGCGACACCGGCCCACCTCAAGAATATCTGTTTGCAGGAACCCCTTGGCGGTAGCTACCGCTGATGAGGCCCAGGCTAGTCTGATGGCGCGCTGTTACCTCTGAATTCTGAAAGCGATATGCCGTGTTTTTTAAGGCGGTATTGCAGGGTGGAACGGGGGACCCCCAACAGGGCGGCGGCTCCCTGTTCGCCGCTCAGCACTCCGTGCGTTTGGGTTAGGACCCGCTTGATGTGTTGGCGCTCCACCTCGGCCAGGGTCATGGGGGAGCCGACCGCCTTTGGCTGGCCGGGCTGCAAGAAGCTTTGGATTTCAGAGTCAGTGATGGTCTGGCCGGGACGCAGGATGAGAAGACGCTTGACCAAGTTTTTTAGCTCACGCACATTGCCCGGCCAAGTGTACTGGGTCAGCTTGTCCATGGCCTCTGGGCTGTAGGAGGGCGGCTGACGGTAGGTGCGCGATGCCTGCAACTCGTTGAGCCGCTGGATGAGCAAGGGGATGTCCTCTCGCCGCTCGCGCAGGGGCGGCAGCCGGAGCGACACCGTATTTAATCGGTAAAAGAGGTCCGAACGAAATTGGTTTTGGGCAGCCGCCTCCGCCAAGTCGCGGTTGGTGGCGGCGATGACCCGAAAGTCCACTTGGATGGTGCGGCTGTCACCCACGCGCTCAAAGCGTTTATCCTGCAACACGTGCAGCAGCTTGGCCTGCAAATGGAGAGGCAGTTCGCCGATCTCGTCCAGGAGCAGGCTGCCGCCCTGGGCCATCTCAAAGCGCCCCACCCGCTTACGCTCCGCCCCGGTGAAGGCCCCTTTGGCATGACCGAACAGCTCGCTTTCGAACAGACCGGCTGACAGGGCGGGGCAGTTTACCTTGACCAACAAGGCATCGCGGCGGGGGCTTCTTCGGTGGAGATGACGGGCCACGAATTCCTTACCAGTGCCGGTTTCTCCAGTGATGAGCACCGAGGCGTCCGAAGAGGCCATCAACTCGGCTTGGCGCATCACCTCGGCCATCTTGGGCGAGGCGTAGAAAAAAGAGGACTGACTATAAGAGTCCTCGCTTTCCTCTAATAAGTAGTGTTTCTGCCGCGCCAGGCTTTTATTCCTCTCCTGAAGGCGGGTGTGGGCCAGCATGTTCTCCACGGCCACGGCCACCACATCGGCGAACTCCGAGAGAAAAGCGCCTAGATCCTGAAAATCATCAGGTTTTTTAATAAAGGAAAAATGGATGGAGCCCAAGGCCCGGCCTCTGATTATCAAGGGGAAAGCCATGGAGGCGGTGAGCCCGGCCTGCAACATGGAACGCACCGAGGGCCAGTAGGATCGCTCATTGAGGTCTGGAATAATCAGGGGCCGGTGGGAGCGTATCACTTCCTGAGCCACGGCCCCTTGAGACAGGGGCCGGTTCTCTGCTTCCAGCCCCTGGTGAGTAACTCCTTCAGCCGTGCTGAAGTAGCTTAAGGACTTGGTTTCCGGATCATAAATATTGATGCTAAAGCGATCGTAATGAAATATTTTCCTTATTTCCGTGGCCAAGGCCTGAAATAGGGACTTGCGGTCGGTGTGCTTGACAATTGCGTTATTGATCTCCAGCAACAGGCGATAGCGCGATGCAGTGTCCATATTCATACTCTTTTCTCCGCCCAATATTGGTCAGCTAATGATAGCATAAAAATCAATATGTTAAAGTGTCACCATCCAAATAGACCATGCAAAAATAAAAAATTAGTGTCTTTTGGGCGACTTTTCTGTGATGTTTAACGAAATATAGCCAGAAATTGCCCATTATTGGGCATAATGCCCAATAATGGGCGCCCTTCAGCAGCACCGGAAAACTACACTGAGATAACATCTTGATATCATGATTAATTTAATGAGGGTCGATTTGGCACCCTCCTTGCTATTACAGATACATGAAAATTGACAGCCGCGTTTGGGCCAGGCGGCGAAGGGTCCGGAGTTGGCTCCGATACCCGCCTTGAAGCCTGGCTCAAGCCGCAACGGATGCGGAAGCCGGCCGGATGCTCCGGGTTTTGGAGCCGGCTTGCCAAACCGCACCTTTAACCTAATGAGCGGATTAAATGCCTGACATCGTAATCAGTGAGTTCATGGACCAAGCCGCGGTTGACTCCGCTATGGCCGACTACCAAGTGGTTTACGATCCCACCTTGGTAGACCGGTCCGAGGATTTGGCCACCCTGCTGTCCGACGCTCGCGCCCTGGTGGTACGCAATCGCACCCAAGTCACCGCCCAACTATTGGAGGCCGCTCCCAAGCTCAAGGTCGTGGGGCGCCTGGGCGTGGGCCTGGACAACATTGACACAGTCACCTGTGAGGCGCGGGGGGTGAAGGTTTGCCCGGCCACCGGAGCCAACGACCTCTCCGTGGCCGAGTGGGTGATTGCCGGCGCCATGATGCTCTTTCGGGCGGCCTTTTCCGCCCGAGCCAAGGTGCAGGATGGCCAATGGCCCCGCAACCAGTGTATGGGCCGGGAAACCGCCGGCAAGGCTCTGGGCCTGGTTGGCTACGGTAACATCGCCCGGGAGGCCGCCCGCTTGGCCCAGGCCCTGGGCATGCGGGTCCTGGCCTTTGATCCCTATGTGGCGCCCGACGACCCGGCCTGGGGAGCGGTGCAGCGCATGGAATCCCTGGAGCAGCTTTTGGCCGAGGCAGACGCGGTAAGCCTGCATGTGCCCTTGGTTGACTCCACCCGCCACCTCATCGACGCCAAGGCCCTGGCAAGCATGAAACCGGGCGCCATTCTACTCAACGCGGCTCGCGGCGGAGTGGTGGACGAGGAGGCCTTGGTGGAGGCCTTGCGTTCCGGAGCCCTGGGCGGCGCGGCCCTGGACGTGTACGAGAGCGAGCCCCTGAGCCAGGAGGGCGGGGCGCGCTTCGCCGGCCTGGACAATGTGCTGCTCACCCCCCACATAGGCGGGGTGAGTGTGGAGTCCAATCAGCGGGTGAGCAAGCTCACCATGGCCAATGTGCGCAAGGTGCTGGAGGGCGAGGAATGAGCGACAAGGTTCTCACTTTAGAGCAAACCCGCCAAATGGCGGTCAAGGCTTTGACAAATCATCGGACCAGCCCGGAAAACGCCGTTATGGTGGCCGAGGCCCTGGTAGCCGCCGAGGCTGAGGGACAAAAGGGGCATGGCCTTTCGCGTCTGCCTTCCTACTGCGCTCAGGCAGCCAGTGGCAAGGTGGACGGCTTTGCCAAGCCCATCGTGAAACCGGCGGCCCTGGCAGCCCTCAGGGTGGATGCCGGCAATGGTTTTGCCTATCCGGCCATGGCCCTGGCGGTGGAAAAGCTGGCTGAGCTTGCCCCAGGTACCGGCATCGCGGCCGCGGCTGTGCACCACTCCCACCATTGCGGCATGGCCGGGTATCACGTTGAGGCCCTGGCCCGCCGGGGAATGGTGGGGATGCTTTTCGCCAACACTCCCCAGGCCATCGCCCCCTGGGGCGGCAACCAAGGTCTTTTCGGCACCAACCCCATTGCCTTTTGCGTCCCGCGCGAGGGCCACGCGCCCATGGTCATAGACCTTTCCCTGAGCAAAGTGGCCCGGGGAAAGATCATGTTCGCCAAGCAGGAGGGCCAGGCTATCCCCGAGGGCTGGGCCCTGGACTCCCAGGGAGAGCCCACCACCGATCCCAAGGCGGCCCTAGGCGGCACCATGCTGCCCATGGGCGATGCCAAGGGCGCGGCTTTGGTGTTGATGGTGGAGATTCTGGCCGCCGCCCTGACCGGGGCCAACTTCGGTTTTGAGGCCAGCTCATTTTTTGAAGCTGGGGGAGAGCCTCCCTCGGTGGGGCAGTTGCTTATCGCCCTGGCCCCCGGGCCGCTGTCCGGGGACCACTTTGCCAAGCGCTTGGAGACCCTGCTGGAGGCGATCCTGGCCCAGCCAGGCACCCGTCTGCCGGGCGACCGGCGCTTGGGACTGCGCGAAAAGGCGCGGCAGCAAGGCATAGCTCTGAGCGAAACCCAATACGAGCAGTTACAGCGGCTGTGTGCCGCTTAAGCGGAAACCAGCTAAAAAAATACCGGCGGCATCGCCGGGCAACCCTGCTTTTAAACAAGGAGGAAACCAGATGATCCAATTTTTGGTTCACGAAAAGGCCGACACGGTAGGTGTGGCCACGGTGGACATTTCCGCGGGCAGCGAAGCCACTGGGCTTTATATGGACTCCCAAGAGGAGACCAAGGTCAAGGCCCTGGACGATATCCCCCTGGGCCACAAGGTCGCCCTCATCGATTTCGCGGACGGTGACAGCGTGACTAAGTACGGCGAGGACATCGGCAAGGTGGTGGCTAAGATCCAAAAGGGCAACCACGTACACATTCACAATCTCAAGACCAAGAGGTGGTAGCGATGAGCAATCTAGGAACCGTGATGGGCTACCGTCGCGAGAACGGCCGGGTGGGCATTCGCAACCACGTGCTTATTCTTCCCCTGGACGACCTTTCCAACGCGGCCTGCCAGGCAGTGGCCAATAACATCAAGGGCACCAAGGCCATTCCGCACGCCTATGGCCGCCTACAGTTCGGCGAGGACCTGAAGCTGTACTTCCGCACCCTTATCGGCACTGGGGCCAACCCCAACGTGGCCGCGGTGGTGGTCATCGGCATCGAGCCGGAGTGGACCAACATCATCGTTGACGGCATCGCCGAGACCGGCAAGCCGGTTACCGGCTTCAGCATCGAGCGCACCGGCGACATCGGCACCATAGCGGCGGCCTCTTGGAAAGCTAAGGAGTACGTGCATTGGGCCAGCGAGCTTAAGCGCGAGGAAGTGGACCTGAGCGAGATCTGGGTTTCGGTGAAGTGCGGCGAGAGCGACACCACCAGCGGCCTGGCCTCCAACCCCACGGTGGGCAACGCCATCGACAAGCTGGTCGAGGCCGGCGCCACCTGCTCCTTTGGCGAGACCTCCGAGATCACCGGTGCCGAGCACTGGTGCAAGGCCCGCGCCGCCACTCCCGAGGTGGGCGAGGCCTTCATGGCCACCTTCAACAAGTACCAGGCCATGGTGGAGGCCAACAAGACCGACGACCTCTCGGGCAGCCAGCCCACCAAGGGCAACATCCGCGGCGGCCTGACCACCATCGAGGAGAAGGCCTTCGGCAACCTGCAGAAGATCGGCAAGAAGAGCCGTTACGTGGGCGTGCTGGACAAGGCCGAGACCCCCACCGGCCCGGGCCTGTGGTACATGGACACCAGCAGCGCGGCGGCCGAGGCGGTTACCCTGTGGGCGGCGGGCGGTTTCGTGGCCCACTTTTTCCCCACCGGCCAGGGCAACATCATCGGCAATCCCATCGAGCCGGTGATCAAGCTTTCGGCCAACCCCCTGACCGTCTCCACCATGAGCGAGCACATCGACTACGACTGCTCGGCCATCCTCAGGGGCGAGATGACCCTGGAGCAGTCCGGTGACAACCTGCTGGATATGCTGCGGCGCACCTGCAACGGCAGGCGCACTAGCCAGGAGGTCTTGGGGCACGAAGAGTACGTGCTCACCAAGCTGTACGAGAGCGCCTAAAGACAACGGTGGCCCGCCGAGATACTTCGGCGGGCCACTGACGCACCCGAGTATATTTATAGGGAGGTAACTAATGACAATGATGGCAAGACTAGCCAAAGGCCTTACCATCCTTTCAGTTATGGCCATGCTGCTGGTTCCCTTTTCGCCAGCTCTAGCCGACGACTTTCCAACCAAGCCTATTAAGTTCCTAATTCCCTTCAATCCCGGCGGCCAGTCTGACGTGGCCGCCTTACTTTTGCGACCCGGCCTGGAGGAGTTCCTAAAGGTGGACATCGTGCCCCAGTACCGGCCGGGCGGCGGCGGAGCAGTAGGCTGGACCATGCTCACTCAGCAGAAGCCCGACGGTTACATGATGGCCGTGACCAACCTGCCTCACATCGTGGTGCAGCCCCTGATGACCAAGGGGGTCAAATATAAAACCGATCAACTGGCGCCGGTATACCTCTACGCCACCACTCCCGGCGGCATCGCGGTGCGCAAAGACAGCCCCTTCAAGACCCTCAAGGACCTGGTGGCTTACGCCAAGAAAAACCCCAAGAAGCTTTCCATCGGCGGCACCGGCAAGTTCACCGGCAACCACCTGGGCTATTTGCAATTCACTCAAATGGCTGATTTGAACACCACCTATATCAGCTTTAACGGCGCGGCTCCCCAAACCGCGGCCTTGCTCGGTGGGCACGTGAAGGCGATCTATGGCGGCACCTTTATCTTCGCCAACAACCGCGACAAGCTCCGGGTATTGGCCGTGGCCACGGAAAAGCGCCTAGCTGACTTCCCCGATGTTCCCACCTTCAAGGAGTTGGGCTTTGATTTGGTCACGGGTATTGACCGCGGTGTGACCGTGCCCGCGGGCACTCCCAAGGATCGTATCGAAAAGCTGGCCAAGGCCCTGCGCTTCGCCACCAGCAAGCCTAAGTTCAAAGAGGGCATGGCCAAGCTGGGTTTCGAATTGAAAGACCTGGGACCGGAACAGTACGCCAAATTTATCTCGGCCAAAAAACAACAGTATGTCCAAGTGCTCAAAAAGGCCGGTTTCTTAAAGTAGAAATATCCTAGGCGGGCGGCGCAAAGGCGCGTCGCCCGTCTGGTAACCAGCGGATTGCAATCCTCTAAGAGAGGCGGCCCAAATTGGAGTGGTTAGGATACGCCCTGACTAACATATTCCTGCCCATGAACCTTCTGGTGCTATTGGCAGGAGTGGCCGGCGGCATCCTGGTGGGTGCCTTACCTGGCCTCACCGGTACCATGGCAATAGCCTTGTTAGTTCCTTTCACCTACGGATTGCCTCCCGAGGCAGCTCTGATTATGCTTGGCGGTGTGTATGTGGGCGCCATGTACGGAGGCTCCATAGCCGCGATCCTTATCAACACCCCCGGCGCTCCTGCCAGCATCGCCACAACCCTAGACGGCCACCCCATGGCCCAGAAAGGGAAGGCCGAGGAGGCCCTGGCCATCTCGGCCACCAGCTCGGGAGTGGGCGGCATCTTGGGTACGGTGGTGCTACTGCTTTTCTCCCCCCTGCTGGCCACGGTTTCGCTACAGTTCGGGCCACCGGAATATTTCTGGCTGGGCGTCCTGGGGCTGACCATCATCGCCGGCCTCTCGGCCAAGAGCCTGCCCAAGGGGCTCATGGGCGGCTTGTTCGGTGTGCTCATTAGCACGATTGGGCTCTCGCCCAGCACCGGGGCCTCCCGCCTGACCTTCGATGTCTCGGACCTCTTGGGTGGGGTGGAGATCATCGTGGCCCTGATCGGCCTGTTCTGCATCCCCCAAATCATGACCATGGCCGAGACCCGGGGCGGCTCCCTGGGCATGGCCAACTTCACTCCCAAGCCGGGGGTGTCGGTGGCCAGCATGTTCCTGGTGTTCAAGCGTTGGGGCAACATCCTGCGCAGCTCGGTGATCGGGGTGATCGTGGGGATCATCCCCGGTGCCGGAGGCAACGTGGCCGGCCTTCTCTCCTACCAGGAGGCGGTGCGCGCGGCCAAGGACAAGGAACAGTTCGGCCACGGGGCCGTCGACGGGGTCATCGCCTCGGAGACGGCCAACAACGCCGAGGTGGAGGGCTCTCTGATTCCCCTGCTCACCCTGGGCATCCCCGGCGCGCCCCAGGCCGCGGTGCTTTTCGGGGCCCTGCTACTGCAGGGGCTGCGCCCCGGCCCGGAGCTTTTCCGGGGACACGGGGCGGAGATCACCTACACCTTCATCCTCAGCCTGTTTTTGGCCAACATCGTCATGTTCTTGATGGCCTTCTTCGGCTCGCGCATCTACGCCCGCGCTTTGAACCTGCCCCAACACCTGCTCATGCCGGTGGTTCTGGCCCTGTCGGTGGTGGGTTCCTTTGCCGGGCGCAGCAGCTCCCTGGACGTGGTGATCATGCTGCTTCTGGGCCTGCTGGCCTACGGTGGGCTCAAGGTGGCTATGGCCCCGGCCCCCATCGCTTTGGGGGTGATCCTGGGGCCCATCATCGAACGCGGCCTGGTGGAGTCTATGATGCTCTCCCAGGCCACGGGCAGCCTGCTGGAGTTGTTCTTCACCCGGCCCATCTCCCTGATCCTCATCGTGCTAACCGTGGCCTCGGCGGGCTGGCCCATCTACACCAACCTGCGCGACAAGCGCCGGGCCAAGACGGCCGAGGCCAAGTCGACGGCTCCCGGGGCCCGCAAGCCGCCCCCGGCCGGGGCCCGGGTGCAGTCCACCTCCAACCTGTGGATCGGCTGCGTGGCCCTGGTCTTCGCCGGGGTCACCTGGTGGGAACTGCAGGGGGTGGATTTGCAGTCGTCCATCCTGCCCCTGGTCTGTGCCGCGCTCATGGCCTTGGTGGCTGTGGGCCTGCTGATAAAGGCCTGGCAGCTGCGCGCCTCTCCCAAGGTGGAGAAGGTCAAGGCGGCCAGCCTGGACTCGCGGCGGGTGCTATTGGCCGCGCTCCTGGCCGTGGCCTATGTGCTGCTGCTGCCGGTGATCGGCTTCTACGTGATGACCTTCGTGGTCTTCTGCCTGCTGGCCCTGATGCTGGCCCCCAAACCGGCGGGCCTCAGGAAACTGCCCGTAATCATGCTCACCGGGGGGCTGGCCTGCCTGGCCTTCTTCCTGGTGTTTCAAAAGGTGTTCAACGTGCCCTTCCCAGAAGGGCTGATGTTCTAGGGGCGCCGCGCGCCCCATAGCCGGCGTTAGCTGGCCTGCCCCGGCCGAGGTCAGCGTTATGTTTTTCCAATAGCTGCTTCAAGGAGGAGGATGACATGAGAAAATTATTGGTGATAGCGCTGACTGCGTGCCTTTGCCTGGCCTTGGCCGTGCCGGTCCTGGCCAAATATCCGTCCGAGCCGATCGTCTACCAAATACCTTTTGGACCCGGCGGCCAATCGGATCTGGAAGCCCGGCGCCAACAGCCCATGCTGGAGAATATTCTGGGGGTGAAGGTTGTGGTGCAGTACAAGCCCGGCGGAGGCGGCTCCATCGGCTGGGCCACCCTGGTCACGCAGAAACCCAACGGGTACTTCATAAGCGGCATCAACATTCCCCACATCGTGCTGCAACCTCTGGCTCGGGGCAACGCCGGCTACAAGACCGACCAGCTCAAACCCATCGCCTTGTTCCAGGCCACGCCCATTGGTTTGGCCGTGCTCAAGGACAGTCCCTTCAAGACCTTGGCCGACCTGGTGGCCTATGCCAAGAAGAACCCCGCCGCGGTGATCTGCGGTGGATCGGGAACCTGGTCCGGACACCACATCGCCCATCTGCAACTATGCAAGGCCGCCGGTGTCAAGATGACCTACATCCCCTCCAAGGGCGCGGCTAAAAGCATCGCGGCCTTTCTGGGCGGCCACGTCAAGGCAGTCTGGGCCAACAGCAACGATTTGGTGCAGCACGCCGACAAGATCCGGGTACTGGCCTTTGGCACCAAGAAACCCTTCCCCAACCTGCCCAAGGTGCCCACCTTTGAAAGCTTGGGCTACAAGATCTACGCCTCCATCGACCGTGGCGCAGCGGCTCCCCTCAAGACCCCCGACGCCATCATCAAGGTGTTGCAGGATGCCTTTATAAAGATCGCCAGCGATCCCAAGGTGCGGGCCCAGATGGAGAGGGACGGCTTCGTCCCCTTGACCATGGGCGCGGCCGAGACCAAGGCCTACATTGACGAGAAGGTCAAGGAATGGGCCCCGGTGGTGAAGGAATTCAAAAAGTAGACACAACATAGGTAAACATAATGGGCGCCGGAGCCCGTCAATCAGCTCCGGCGCCCAACCTCCGGGGGTCACCCATGCTGGATGTAGCATTCGAAGGTCTATGCCAGGTATTCATACCCAACAATTTCCTGGTGTTGTTCATTGGCGTGTTCATGGGCATTGTATTTGGGGCGCTGCCTGGGCTGACCGCCACCATGGGCTTAGCCCTACTGGTGCCGTTCACCTTTACCATGTCCCCCGCCATGGGTTTGGTAATGCTGGCCGGTATCTACGTGGGGGCCATGTACGGTGACGCCATCCCGGCCATTCTCATAAACACCCCGGGAACTCCGGCGGCCATTGCCACCACCTTTGACGGCTTTCCCCTGACCCAAAAGGGTATGGCCCAACACGGCCTGGTGGCTGCGGCGGTGGCCAGCGCCTTTGGCTCCTTAGTGGCCAACCTGGTTCTGGCAGCGGCCGCTCCTCCCCTGGCCGAGGTTTCTTTGCAGTTCGGCCCGCCGGAGTACTTCTGGCTGGGCATCTTCGGCCTGACCATCATCAGCACCCTGTCCACGGGCAGCGTGCTCAAGGGCTTTCTGGCCGGCACCATCGGCATGTTACTTTCGGCGGTGGGCATGGCTGATCTGGGCGGTGACATCCGCCTGACCTTCGGATTCCCGGAGCTGCAGGGTGGCATCGAGCTGATCGTGGCCCTGATCGGCTTTTTCTGCCTGCCGGAAATTCTCAGTAGTGTCATCGGCCAGCGCCGGGCCACCTATAGCGAAAAAGCCTCCAACCCCAAGATAAGCGTGGTGTGGGAAGTGATTCGCAGCTTGTTCAGGCGCCCCTGGCTCATGCTCCGCTCCGCCATTATCGGTAC
This sequence comes from Deltaproteobacteria bacterium, assembly GCA_020444205.1. Lineage (GTDB taxonomy): Bacteria > Desulfobacterota > Desulfarculia > Desulfarculales > Desulfarculaceae > Desulfoferula. The sequence goes on from JAHLLJ010000015.1 coordinate 16,560, forward strand.
GGTGGTGGGCTTCGCCCCTGGAGCCGGCGGAAATATCGCCAGCATGGTCTCCTACAACGAGGCCTGCCGCTGGGACAAGCATCCGGAAGAATTCGGCAAGGGAACGGTCAAGGGCGTGGCTGCATCGGAGGCGGCCAACAGCGCCATGGCCCCCGGCTCCTTGATTCCCCTGCTCACCTTGGGCATCCCCGGCTCACCGCCGGCCGCGGTTATCCTGGGAGCCCTGATGCTGCACGGCATGAAGCCGGGGGCCGAGCTGTTCAGCTCGCACGCCCCGGTGACCTTCGCCTTCATTATGGGGCTGCTGGTGGCGGCTTTTCTGGTAACCGTCATCGGGTCTTTCGGCAGCTTTGTTTTCGCCCGCATCATCAACATACCTTCGCGCTACTTGGCTCCGGCTATCATCTTCATGACCGTGCTGGGTTCCTACGCCATTCGCAACAACATGCTCGATGTCTGGATCATGTTCATCTTCGGCATCATCGGCTACGTGAGCGGCAAGCTCAAATTCCATCCCGCGCCGATCGTCCTGGGCTTGATTCTGGGACCTTTTGTGGAAGAAGGGCTGGTGCAATCCATGTTGGCGGGCAAGGCCGCGGGCGGCACCTTGCACTACATGGTCTTTAGGCCCATCAGCGGGGTGCTCATCGCCCTGTGTTTGCTGTCCCTGCTGTGGCCCGTTTATGCCTCCTGGCGGGCCAAACGCAGGAAGCCCGATCAAGTATGCCAAGTCCCCGTGGAGAAACTGGAGAGCCGTGATGAACAGTAATGCCCCGGTCTCTGACGCCAAGCGCCTCAACAGCGATCTGCTCATAGGGCTTTTCAGCCTAAGCTTGGCGGTGGTGGCCTATTTCAATACCCGCGACCTGAGCAAGCTGGGAGGAGTGTTCGTAGACTATATCCTGGTGGCCATGGCTGTCCTGGGGGCGATCATCGCGGTCAAGGGGTTCATCAAGCCCGACCGGGTCCGCTTCTTCGAGTCAATGATCGAGCGCAATAACGTGCTGATTGGGGTGGGCATCCTTTTGCTCTATTTAATCTTTTTACCCCTGGCTGGTTTTCTGGCCTCCAGCTACGTGTTTTATTTCTGTTTCAATCTCTACTTGGCCGACGATCGCTTCACCACTCGCAATATCCTTTTCTCGGCCCTGCTTACCGCCGTGGTGGTCACGGCCTTTTACTTCATCTTCAAGGTGTTTTTAGGAGTGCCTCTTCCCCAAAGCACTTGGCTGAATGGGTAGGCCTCATTCGGCTCGGAGAATAGTTGGCCGGGGCTAGGTGGCCCTGGCCAACTATTTTTTTGAAGGTGTTGGCTACCCAGTGAACAATATGGCAGGGGCCGCCGCCCTGAGCACCAGGTCCACCATACAGTAGTCACATCCCATCTTCCTCCGCCCGCCCTGTACTGAAGCACACAAGATCCGGCCCCCTATCCGGCCATGTTCCGTCGATTTGACTTGATCTTCCAGAACAGTATGACTTAAATAAGAACACTGTTTACATTTAGAGTACGTGGTTACCATAGGAGGGAGATGGACCATGCGAATCAATCTGGGGCAGATGCTGACCAACAGGGCTTTTTTGTCGCCGGAGTTGGAGGCAGCCGTGGGGGACGGCTATCGTTACACTTATGCCCAGGTCAACGCCAGGGCCAACCGCTTTGCTTCTCGCCTGGCCGCTTTGGGCCTGGGCAAGGGCGACCGCATCGCCGTGCTTTGCAAAAACAACGAACACGTCACCTGCGCTCTGTACGGCGCGGCCAAGATCGGGGTGATCACTACCGTGCTCAACTGGCGGCTCACCCCCCCGGAGCTGGAGTACATCCTGGGCGATTGCGGGGCCAGCCTGCTGCTGTACGATGACGCCTTTGCGGAGTCGGTGGAATCCCTGCGCGGCAAGGTGGCGGCCCGCCACTTCTTGCGCCATGGCGGGCAGGGGAGCGACCCGGAGTTCGAGGAGTTCTTGGCCCAGGGCAGGGAAGAGGAGCCGGTCATCCAGTCAGGCGGCGACGACCCCTGCGTGATCATGTACACCAGCGGGACCACGGGCAAGCCCAAGGGAGCCATGATCAGCCACGACAACACCTTCTGGGCCTCGGTGGGCCTTACCCACACTATCCCCTGGTTCCCAAGGGACCGCTATTTATTGGTAGCGCCTCTGTTCCACATCGGCGGTCTGGCCCCCATCTTCGCCAATGTCCACCTAGGGCTGACCGTGGTGTACATGCCTGATTTCGATCCCCTGGCCGTGTACAAGACCATCGAGGCGGAGCGCATCAACTTCATGATGTCCGTGCCCCTGATGCTCATGGCCATGACCATGGTGCCTCCCGAGGTGGTTCAGAGCCTCGATCTGTCCAGCTTCCGCCACTTTATTTGCGGGGCTTCCCAGGTGCCGCCCCAACTCATACAGCTCTACGCTCAGAAGGGCCTCAAAATTTACCAGGTATACGGGGCAACCGAGTATGCGGGGGCCATCACCTTTTGGACCCCTGAAATGGGCATGGACAAGGTGGCCTCGGTGGGTAAGGCGGTGTTTCATGGCCAGGTCAAGGCCTGCCTGCCGGGAAGCGGCGAGGAAGTCCCGGTGGGGGAGGTGGGCGAGTTGTGCCTGTACGGCCCTCAGGTTTTCCTAGGGTATTGGCAGAACCCCAAAGCCAGCCAGGAGGCCCTCGATGGCGGGTGCTACCGTTCCGGCGACCTGGGCCGCGTGGACCAGGATGGCTGCGTGTACGTGGTCGATCGCCTCAAGGACATGATTATCAGCGGCGGAGAAAACGTATATCCGGCCGAGATCGAGGCGATTCTAAAAAAGCATCCAGCCGTGGCCGAGGTGGCCGTGGCCGGCCGGCCCGACCAAAAGTGGGGCGAGGTGCCCGTGGCCTTTGTGGTGCTAAAGCCCGACCAATCGGCCACGGAAGAGGATATCATCCAGGTGTGCCGCCAAAACCTGGCTGGTTTCAAGCAGGTGAAGGAGGTGCGCTTTGTGGAGGCGCTGCCCAAAAACGCCACCGGCAAGGTCCTAAAGACCGAACTACGGGGGCAGCTGGCCCAATAGATGCCTTTTCCGAGAGAACAGCCCCGGCCGGGCCTTCTCCCGTCCTTTATAGAGGATGAAAACCCATGAGCTATCCAGATCGCAACAACCCTTATTCCTTTAATGAGTTCCTTCAATGGCGCGAGCGGGTGGACTACTACGCCGACGATCCCTTTGCCCAAAAGGTGGTGCGCACCTTTTGCGGCGACATGGCCCCGGAGGTGGACGCCGCCGCCCGGGAGGTGTCGCGCAAGGCCTCGTCCAAGTGGCGCAAGCTGGCCGAGGCCATCGCCTGGCCTGAGAAGCGCCCCTATATGATGCACTACGATGGTCACAACAACCGAATCGACCGCATCGTGCGCCCCATGGAAACCGAGATCATGGAGCGAGAGGTCTTTGGGGAGGCCTTGTTCTCCCAAAAGACCCATCCCTGGGTCAGGCTGATCAAGATGTTTCTCATCTACCAGAACGGCGAGGCCTGCGTGGCCTGCCCCCTCACCTGCACCGAGGGCATGGTAACGGTGATGGAGCCCTATGCCGATACGCCAGAGGTACGCGCCGTGTTGGAGCATTGCAAGGAGGGCATTGACGGCGAGTATGCCATCGGGGCGCAGTATCTCTCGGAAATACAGGGCGGCTCGGACGTTCCCGCCAACTTGCTGGAAGCGGTGCAAGAGGACGGGGTGTGGCGGCTCTACGGCACCAAGTTCTTCTGCTCAGCCACTCATGCCGACTACGCCATGGTGACCGCCAAGCCCAAGGGATCCGAAAAGGTTGGCCTGTTCGTGATGCCCTCTTGGCTGCCCGGCGACAAGGAGCGTGAGCGGCGCAATGGCTACACCATTGACCGCATCAAGTGGAAGATGGGCACCAGTGAGCTGACCACCGCCGAGCTGACCCTCAACGGCGCAGTGGCCTACCAAGTAGGACCCCTGGAGCGTGGCTTGGCCAACATGGTGGGCGTGGTGCTCACCTACTCGCGGCTCACCGTAGGCCTATCCGGCGCGGCCTCCATGGTCAGGGCCTGGCGCGAGGCGGCCCAGTATTGCCGCTTCAGGGAGGCCTTTGGCGCGCCTTTGGACAAGTTCCCCATGGTGGCCGGCCAACTGCAGGCCATCGAGCGCTCCGCCAAGCGCACCCTGGCCGGGGCATTCCGCCTGTACAAAGAGGTCTTGGACCTGCCCGGCGGCTTCCTGGGTGTGTCCGGCGTTAAGGAGGAGCCGGCCATGCAGAGAAAGCGCTACCTGGTGCGCGAGCTGGTGATGCTGCAAAAGATCGCCGCCAGCTGGGATTGCCCGGAGGTGCTGCGTTCGGCCATGAGCCTCTTCGGCGGTCACGGGGTCATGGAGGATTTCTCCAGCCTGCCCAGGCTATACCGCGACGCGGCGGTCAACGAGCTTTGGGAAGGACCGCGCAACGTGCTGCTCACCCAGATCCACCGCGACCTGCACAAGGCCGCTCCCTGGTATCCGCCGCAAGAGTTCGTGGCCGAGTTGCTTGCGGGCGCCGACGAGGGTCTGGTAAAAGAGTTCCAGGATGAGAGCGGCCGAATTTTCGAGCATCCCAACCTGCTGGAGATGAGCCCCGCCACGGTGGAGGTTTGTCGGCAATGGGATGATTTCTGCCACCGGCTGTTCCATGCTTACCAGGACGTAGCCCTGGAGATGGTGGAAAGCCAGGCTTGACCCGGCCGGCCAACAATTATTACACGACAGGGGAGGCCCGCTCGAGCGGGCATCCCCCGCCTTTTTGATTGACTGCCTCGGCCAAGGGGAGCAACCGAATATGGCCCCAAAGCGCAAAACCTTTGCCACCCTCAGAAAAGAGGAGCGTAAAGCCAGGCAAGGGATCATCGTGGACGCGGCGGAGCGCTTGTTTGGGCGCAAGCCCTTTGAGCAGGTGAGCATGCGGGAGATAGCCCAGGAGGCGGGCATTGCGGTCTCTTCCATTTACCGCTACTTTCCCGACCAGCAGAGCCTGTTCGTAGAGGCCTTTGTGCTGGGCACCCAGGAGATCATCGCACGGGTGGATCAGCGCATCGCCTCGGGTCAGCTTTCCAACCTCAGCGATTTCTCCCTGATGTACCTGGACTTCCTCATCGAGCACGACCATTACTTCCGCATGATGACCCACTTCATGCTCGACGGCCAGCTCTCGGGTCCCTTGCTGGAAAAGCTCAATCAGGCTACGCGTTCCATCCTAGAGCAGTTCGACCGGCTCATGGCGGGAGATTCTCCCTCCGAGCGCACCCGGCAGCACGCTCACGCCATGTTCGCATCCCTAAACGGCATCCTGATCTCTTTCCGTAATTACCCGGGCCGGAAGCCGGCCGAGGTGCGTAGCCACATGGAGAAGCTGGCCCGCTTGATAGCCTCCATGTGCGAGAGCCACCACCGGCTCACTTAATAGCGCGCTCTGGCGGAACCACTTTCGCAACCCGCCACCATCGGCTCTTGGAAATTGCCAAGGCCAGCGGCGTCACTTCACGGTGTTTTCGTTCCTCCAGAAAACCTTTCAGTCCCAGGTTTTGGGGTGTTCTGCTTCGCATTGTCTGCTCCTTGCCAGTAGCGCACACGCCCTGCAATGCAAAAATTACCAAAAGAGCCGGGCCCAACTATGGAAGTGGTAAATTGATAATAAGTAAAGAGGCTCATTTCCCGACTGGTCAGTAATCAATTAATGCTCGATGCTGCGGGGCTGTTGATATGGCAAAACCCATACTCATCGCCGAAGACGACACCAAGACCGCCAACTTGGTGGCCAAGTATCTGGAACGGGAAGGTTATGCGGTGCTTATCGTCACCGATGGCGCCGAAGCCTTACGGCTGGCCGACGAGCATGAGCTTCGTCTGGTGATTTTAGACTTGATGCTGCCCAAGGTGGATGGTTGGGAGGTCTGCCGCCGCCTCAGGAAAACCAGCAATGTCCCCATTTTGATGCTCACGGCCCGAGGCGAGGAGATCGACCGGGTTTCCGGCCTGGCCTTGGGCGCTGACGATTATGTTGTGAAGCCTTTCAGCCCACGGGAGCTCGTGGCCAGGGTGCAGGCCTTGTTGCGGCGCACCGAAGGTGAATTAAGGCATGCCCCGGTTCGGCTCAAGGCGGGCCCTCTGGTCCTGGACCAGGACAGTTACCAGGCCTGGTTGGAAGACCGCAAGCTGGAGCTAACTCTGCACGAGTTCCGCATTTTGGCGGCATTGATGGAAAAGCCCGGACGAGTGCTCTCCCGCGAGCAATTGCTGTCCTGCCTTTATCCCCAGGGGGAGGCGGTGGTGGACCGGGTGATAGACGTGCACATAGGCAAATTGCGCCAAAAGTTGGATACCGATCCCGCAAGGCCCAGCCATATAAAGACGGTGCGAGGGGTGGGATACAGCCTGCTCACCCCGGAAGAGCTCCATGAGAAAAATTAAGTGGCATACCGGCCTGCTCGGCAAGCTCATGAGCATCAACCTGCTGGTGGTGCTTTGCGCCATGGGCATTACCTGGTGGGCCTTGGACAGTCTGTCCGCGAACTACTTTATGACCTTGATGAAAAAGTTCAACATCTCCAGCGAAGCCACCAACACCATGTTCCTGGAGGCCGTGCACCGCTACCTGATCTGGGCCGGTATAGGCGCGATTGTTCTGGCCACCCTCTTAAGCCTCTGGTTGATGCGGCGGGTCTTGCGGCCCTTACTAAGCATGAACCGCCTTACCAGGGTCATGGCCCATGGCGACTTTGAGCAGAGAGTGCCGCAGGGACCGGCCGATGAAATAGGCGAGTTGGCCGACTCCTTCAACGAGATGGCGGCCAGTCTGCAGCGCCTGGAAAATCTGAGGCGCAACATGGTGATCGATGTAGCCCATGAACTGCGCACCCCCATCACCAACATTCAAGGTTACCTGGAGGGCATCCAGGATGGAGTTCTGGAGCCTGACCCGGAAACCTTGGACCTGTTGCACGAAGAGGCTGTTCGCTTGAGCAAACTGGTCAACGACCTCATTGACTTGGCCAGGGCCGACGCGGCGCGTTTCGAAATGAAAACACAGCCGATTGATTTGGCAAAATTGATTTCGCAAGAGCTCAAATCCTTCCAATCCCGTTTCGAGCAAAAGGAGTTGGAACTTAAGATCGATTTCCCCGATTCTCCGGCCTTGGTGATGGCCGACTCCGATAAAATGCGCCGGGTTGTAGCTAATTTGCTGGACAATGCGCTGAATTACACGACTCGCGGCGCTTGGGTGCAAATCAGCCTTCGCTCCGAGAACAACCAGGTGACCACTGAAATGGCAAACCCCAGCAGCACCTCCCCGCCCCTAGACGCCACCATGGTTTTCGAACGTTTTTATCGGGGAGAAAAATCCAGATCCCGTCAGTTCGGCGGGGCCGGTCTGGGGTTGGCCATAGTAAAAGAACTGGTCCAGGCCCATGGTTCCCAGGTGGAGGCCGAGGCCCTGGAAGGCACTTTTCGTATCCGCTTCAGTTTGCCGGCCGTCGCTCCCCAAGCCGCTTTACCGAATCTTTAAAAAAGCCTGATCTCATCTTTATATTGGGGCCGCTTGCAGGGGTTATCATAATACCTAGGAACCTTGTAGGATAAGCAGGGTGAAGGGAGATGTCATGATATCCCGCCGCAATTTTGTCACCAGCCTGATCAAAGTTTCCACCGGCGTCTTTCTGGGATTGGGCGGCCTGGCGCAAAGCGCCGGTGCCGCGGCCAAACGCAAGCTCCTGCCTAAAGGAACCTCGGCGGAGCGGTTGAGCCACCTGAATCCCCAAAACGTAGACGCTTCCCAACTGGGGATCACCCCGCTGGAAAAGTTCGAGACCATGGGCCTAAGCGACCATCGCGTGGATATTGGCACCTGGCGTTTAGAAGTGGCGGGCAAGGTGGACGCTCCCATGAGCCTTGACTACTCCCAGGTCAAGAGCCTGCCCATGGTGGAGCGCAAGGAGCTGCTGATCTGCCCGGGCGTCTTTTCCTATAAAGCGCTTTATCAGGGAGTGTTGTTGAAGGTCTTGTTAGCCAAGGCGGGGCTGGGAAAAGAGGCCAAGGAGGTTATCATCAGCGGCCCCAGGGGCTCTTGGTCTAAAAAGGAACGCTTCACCTTAGGGGAAATCCACGCGGGCCGGGTCTTTTTGGCCTGGTCGGTCAATGGGCGGCCCTTGCCTATTAAGCACGGGTTTCCCCTGAGGGTAGTCGCCCCTGATCATTACGGGGATGACTGGGTCAAATATGCCGACAAGGTGGAAGTGTTATGACCGCTGATAGCGGGCAAGATATGGGCCATTGAACATGCGAGATGGTTTGATTGGAAACGGTAAGGGTATGCAGCCGTTTGCGCAAACCTTGAGGAGCCACGGGCTCAACCTAGTCAGGGATGAAACCAGTACCCTGCAGATAAACCTGGGCAGGCTCTGCAATCAGGCTTGCCGGCATTGCCACCTGGAGGCGGGGCCCGGGCGTAAGGAGCTCATGGGCGTTGACACCGTTGGTCAGGTGGCTGATTACGCCCAGCGGGGTGGGTTCAACACGGTGGACATCACCGGTGGAGCACCCGAATTAAATCCGTATTTACCGCTTCTGGTGGATATGGTGCGGCCATATGTGCGCAAAATTATTCTGAGGATCAACCTCACCGCCATCGGCAACAAGGAGTATAGGTGGTTGGTGCCTTTCCTAGCCGAGCGCGGAGTGTGCCTGGTGGCGTCCTTGCCTTCTCTGGATCCCCTACAGACCGACGCCCAGCGCGGCCAAGGAGTTTTCCAAGACAGCCTGGCCGCCTTGAGATTTCTCAATGAGTGGGGCTACGGCCTCGACGGCAAGGGCAAGGAGCTGGACCTAGTCAGCAACCCGGTGGGAGCCGCCATGCCGCCGGATCAGGCTCAAAGCGAAAATCGCTTCCGCGAAGAGTTGCTGTCCAAGTGGAACATCTCTTTTAACAATTTGTACATCTTTGCCAACGTTCCCTTAGGCCGCTTCAAGGCCTGGCTTATGGACTCGGATAATTTGAAAAGCTACCAAGGTCAGCTGGCAACCGGCTTCAACCCCGGTGCGGTTAGAGGCTTGATGTGCCGCAGCATGATCTGCGTTTCCTGGGAAGGGATTCTATACGACTGCGACTTCAATTTGGCTGCCAGGCTTCCCTACACGGGCCGCAGGGTAAACGTCTCGCAAATGGCTGGGCCTCCACCGGCCGGGGCCCCCATAGAGGTGGGAGATCACTGCTACGCTTGCACCGCCAGCAGCGGCTTCACCTGATCCGGAGCCATAGGCGCCTGAGTTCAGGCGTTTTCTTGGGGCTCAAAGCCAAAGTTGATTTACAGAGGCTTGCCTCCACCACAAAGGCGTGCAGCGCGGCCAATTTTATTGAATCTTTAAATTGGCTTTAAGCCTTCTTTAACCAGCGGTCTTACAATTTAAATAAGCGTGACATAGGTCGCGAAATCACTTTATTGATTCCAGAACATCAAGCCAAGAGGTGCTTTATGAGCTTTATTAAGGTCCTTATCGTGGCACTCATGGCCGTAGCAGCGTTCGTGTTTTATAACCAAAGTATCGCAGCGGCGCAGTCAGGGACCATGGATACCATGGCCGGGAAAAAGGATGCCATGAAACCAATGGGCGATACCATGAAGACCATGGGGGACATGAAGAGCAAAGAGGTTGACGGAGGAGGGGCGCAAATGAAAACCAGCGCCATGTACAGCCGCCCGGACGATGAGACCCTACGCCGCGAGTTGACCTCCGTGCAATATGAGGTCACCCAGGAAAACGGCACCGAGCCTGCTTTTAAAAATGCCTACTGGGATAACCATGCAGAAGGCATCTACGTAGACATCGTCTCAGGAGAGCCGCTTTTCAACTCCAAGGACAAATTTAAATCGGGCACCGGATGGCCCAGCTTCACTCGGCCCTTGGAGCCGGACAATATCGTGGAAAAGATCGACCGCAGCTTTTTCACGACCCGTATCGAAGTGCGCAGCAAGCACGCCTCGTCTCATCTGGGGCACGTGTTTGAAGATGGGCCCAAGCCCACGGGCCTGCGCTATTGCATCAACTCGGCGGCCCTGCGTTTTGTTCCCAAGGAAGAGCTGGAGAAGCAAGGCTACGGAAAATATTTGGAGCTATTCAATTAAATAGAAAGGATATCCCGTGGTGAAGCTTGTCTTGGCAATAGTCGTGGCTGTCATGCTCGCCGGATTCCTTGGGTCCGCTTCGGTTGCGGCAAAGCATGGCGCTTGGTCCAAAATCGTATTTTATGTAGCCTGATATGACGTGGGCAAGGCAGCCCTGGAGGGGTTGCCGGGCGTCAAAGAGGTGAAAAGAGGGTTCCACTCGGGGCGCGAGATAAACACCGTGATCTATGATCCCCAAGTCATCAACCTTGAAAAAATGATATCCGCGCTCAAGGCTGCCGGTACTTATATAGGAATTGCAAAGGAGAAGCCCAGACAATAGGGCATAAACGTAAGCGCTGTTTTGGGGAATTTCGCGCCAGTATCGTCCGGCACGATGCAAGGCCAGGATAAAGATATAGGTGTTTATTTCGCGGAATCTTTGGCAGGCAAAACGCTTAAGCCCGCAACAAGCTCACCCCGCGAGTCCAAAACAATACAGCGAGCCCGTTTTGGCCATACCTGCAGTACTTGGATCAGGGCCACCCGCCGGGGCAGGTGAATCAGCTTGCCGGTGACTGGGTGGGCCATCTGTTTGATTGCCATCACCTCGTAGCGCTGCCCGCGAGAGACACCCTGCATTTCACCCTGGTCAATAAAGACCAAACCTCGCTCCACGCGCAGCACCCTGCCCATTCCACCGGTGGCGGAGTCGGGTGCGGCCGTCGCCCTGACCGACTTGGACGGCTCGGCGGTAGGGCCGGTGGCAATGCGCGATACAGGGGCGCCTAGGTTGTCCGGTTTGCTGGCCAATAGCGAAGTAGCAGGCGTGGCGGCTGAGGCTGCTGGAGTGGTGGGCCGCAGTTGGGTGGCCTGGCCAGAGGGTCGCACGACCTCCTGGCTTTCCGCCAGCGGTGCGCCTCGGTCGGCCATTTCCAGTAGACGCTGCGCCTGGTGGAACAGCATCTGCTCTCGCTGCACCTTCCGGAACACTGTATCGGGCAGCATACGCCGCACCTTCCATTGGCCGCCTCGCCTCACTAACACGGCTACGTAGACGCTTTGCTTGGCAAAGCTCTCGCCGGTTTCCTTGTTGACTATCACCGCGCTCACCCTGCAGCGAGCCAGGGCTTGGCGGTCGTCCGGCGCGATGGCCACCTCCACCGGCCCCATCTTAAGGTCGCGGGTGCCCACCCTGGCCCAGAGGCCTTTGGCGAAATCAGCCGCCTGTTGCCGTTGCTGCGGGCTAAGGTCGCGCGTGGCCAGGTAGGCCTGGAGGTCTTCGGAAGCACTGCTATGGAAATACGCGGTAACCACGTGAGCAGCCTGGTCCGTTGCGTCGGCCCATGCCTGGAGGCCCGGAAGCAGGGCCACCACCGTCAGCACCACTATGAGCAGCCAGCGTTTCATTGCTGCCCCATCTCCTTGGAGAACTTGATGCCCAAGCGGCCCAGGCGGCGGGCGCGGTGACCTTCCCGGTCCTTTACCTCCACCAGGATCGGCAAAAAGGTTATGTCCTCCCAGGACTCCGCAACGGTCAGGAATTTGCGGTGCAATGCGTAAAAGGTCTTGGCGTTTTCATAAACGGCCTTAAGCAGTTCCAGGCGTATGTCCATGGGCGCGCCGTTGATCATGTCCTGGAAGGTGACTATGGTGTCCACTATCCCCACCCCGGCGTGCAAGCCGTCCAGGGCCGCGTCCAGGTCATGGTCCGGCCCCATGCTTCCCGACTTGGCGTCTTGAAGCGACTGGCCCGCCGCATTCATTACCTCGGCGGTGTTTTTGGTGATGGACATCACCGCGTCGGCGTCCCCCAGCATGCCGGTGGCCCAGGTAGCCTCGGGCAAGGCATTTTCGAACTTGGTAACCAGCTTGACCTTGGTGACGATGGTGGTGTCCAGGTCGCTTCCCAGGCGACCGCCCATCTTGCCCACTTTACTGGCGCCGCCGTAGGTCTTGGTGACCTTGCTGGTGTGGCTTACCGTCTTGGCGGCCCCGGTGACCGCGTGCTGTTTGAGCAGCCAGTTGCCGCCCATCAACAGAGCGAGGCGCCCAAACACCTTGGCGTTGGTTTTGCCGAACTCCTTGACCATGTCCCAGTCGCTGGGGATGTCGTTCAAGTCCAAGCCCATGGGACGGCTCTTGAAGCGGAAGCGGAAGGGGCTGGTAGCGTCCAGGACCTCCAACTTCTCTTGGTACCCGTGGCCCCCGGCATACCCAAATTCGCCAGGGCCATGGATGGTAATGTCGAATACCTCGTTGTCCGCATCGCTGATCACCACCCGCGAGTCGTCGCCCTGCCAGTGCCCGGCCAAGTCGCCGCTGGGCAGGGCCAGCTTGCTTATGCGCGGCCATGGGGAGACCAGCTCCAGGGAGGCCCGGGCTTTCCGCTCCGGGTCGGCCGCGTCCCTTAGCTCCAACTCCACAGGCACCGGGAAATTGCCTACCGGTGTTCCCTTGGGGGTCATGGCTGCGTCGGGCGGTATGTAGAGCACCTCGGCCCGGCCTTGGGCATCGGTGGTCAGCTCTACCGAGGCCCCGCCGGTATGGTGAAGATAGCCCCCATTGAGCCAGTCTATCTGGGGGTCCACCAGGTGCAGGGTCATTCGCCGGTTGGCCAAGGGTTGCCCCTGCCCGTCCTTTACGCTGAGGGCGAGCAAAGTCTGGTTCTTGGGGTGGGCAGCCACCGGCCTCTCCGGGGTCGCTTCTACGCTGAAGGCTCCGCTCGAGAAGTGGTAGTAGATGCGCTCGCTCGGCCCATCCTTTTCCCCGGCGGGCACCAGCTTGAGGCCCACGCCGAACTGGGGTGAGCCCTCTGGCTGTTTCACCTTGAAGGCGATATCCTGCTCCCCGGCCGGTCCGGGCAGGGGCAGGCTCTGGCTGTACAGAGTGCCGTTGGCATGGTCCGCGCTGACCTTCAAAATCGCGCTGGGCGCGCCGCCGACCTGGTAGGCAATGTGGATGCGAACCTCGGCCTCTGGGCCGGTAAGGGCGTGGCGCCCCTCAGGCTCGGGCGAAACCACTTCCAGGTAAGCTCCCGCCACGTCTTGTTGCTTTTGTTCGGCCGGTGGTGGGCTGGGCCGCAAAATGCCCGAGCGGTTTATTTTTATCTCCCTGCCCTCGGTGCTCACCTGGTAGTTCCAGGGATAGAGCTTTACCACCTCATAGCGCTTGGACTGCTTGCGGGTGGTCGGATCGATACGCTTACCCCGGTAGCGCAGCTCGGGATAGGGTCCTTCCCGCAAGTTGAGAGGAGCGCCCATGACACCCCACCCCATGGAGCTGTCCACCAGCCAGTTGTCAGGCCGCAACGAAGGCAGGCCCGATAAAATAACGGTTCTTTTAGCGGAACTGATAGGCTTGCCGGTGTTATCGAAATCGGTGGCTACATATATGTCCACCGGCCCAGCGTAGACCAGGGATACACCGCCAAAGGTAGCATTTCCTTTGATCATTTCGCCGTAGCAGGGCGGCTTGGGCCGGTACCTTTGCCAAGCCTCCAGCTTTTTGCGGAACCTTTTCCTGCAGGCGCGCATTGCCTCGATGCATTGCTTGTTTCCGCGGCAACCGTTTTTAGGCTTGGGGCAGGTATCTTCCTCCCTGGGAGGGAGGCCCTTGTAAAAGTCAGGGTCCACCGGGGGGTCCAGGCACAAGCGGTTGTCATCATCATGGGCGCTGGGTATGTTTCCGGTGCAATTGGTGGTGGGGGGATCCATGTCCGTCACGTGGGGCACCGGGCCTTCCACGGTGATGGTATAGGACTCGGATACCGAGGTGGTGCGTTGGCCCACCCGCACCGTGCCCGACACAGACACGCTGTTTCCCCCCACCCGCAGCGGCACACCGCCGATGTTGGGCATGAACCACTTCCCCCCCTTGCCGTAGATCTGGCCGTGAAAACGGAAGGCGGGATAAATGCAATCCAGGACGGGAGAGACCGACCCCTCGTCCTGCACGCGGTAGCATTGCCCCTGCGGCTTATTGCCGGGCCCTTTGGTGCCGCGGTAGGCATGCAAAGCGCCTGATTCATCCAGGTAAAAAGTAAGACCGCGGCTTCGCCGCCCCCCGCTTTTGCCGGTAGGCAGCCGTAAGGGAACCACTGAGCCTTTTTGGGTTTTCAGGTGATAGGCAAGAAGATACCAGTGCTTCTTCTTATCAACGGCAACCTTGCGCCACCACCACAAGACCTTCTTTTGCACGTTGTGTACGACGTTACCCGGAACTCCGGTGTTCTTGGACGGATCTACCGGGTTAAAGGAAACCCGTTTTAGATAGATATTGGCCTTGCGGCGAGCCAGGTCTCCGGATCGCTCCACCTTGGGCATGCGCAAATATGTCACCATCGGCGCGCAACCAGGAGCAACCGCCGCCACTACCGCGTTGCGGTTGGCATCAAAACCAGCCACGTATTTGGAAGACTTGTCAGGCCACAGCTTTGCGGTCTGATTTTTGCCGGGAACACCTGCCCACACCTTGGACCAGTCAATGGACTCGTACACCGAGCGGGTGCGCTCTTTGCCGGTTTTGGGGTCAGTGTATTTTTCGCGCTGCCGGGGAGGGCTGACCTCCAGCACGTGGGTGAAGGGCAGCTTGATTATTGGCGACAGCCCACGCGTCTGGAGGCCTTCCTTGGTTTTGGCCACCCGAAACTCGGCAATCGGTATGCCTTTGAGCTTCACGCGATATTTGCCGGGGCGGCGCAAGTACAGCTTGAATAGGCCGTCCTTGCCCGGTGATAGGCTTTTTTCCGGCGCGGTGCGGCCCTTGATCCCCGGCTCTTGAATGCGGAGGTCGCCATCGGAGGCCTTGACTAGTTGGACGCCGTCGGCAAAGACCAGCTTGAGTTCAACCCTATGGCTTTTGGCGGAAGCCGGGAGCGCTATCAGGGCCAGGAGCAAAGCGCCGAGCAGAAAGAAGGCTGATTTTACGGGCCGGGCAGGCATGCGCACGAGTGTTTCTCCTCGCTGGCCGGGATCAGATGTAGCCCAAGCTTTCTCCCACCAGCCTGGTGACCAAACGGCCGAAAAGACGGCGCACCCTGTCGGCGTCCACCATAATGCTAACCGTGTTCTGATCGTCAACTTTAGTTCGCCGGATAACCACCACGAACACCGTGACCCGCTCGTCATATTCCTCTTGGCTTACGCCCCACTTGATGATGACGTCCAGCCCCAGACGATCCATGGCCGCCTCGAGAGCCGGCCCCTCCAGACGAAATATTTTTTCGGCTTGGTCTGAGGGCACATTCCGCGCGGCCAGGGGACGGTATACGTTGAGCGCCTTGGCCACCGCCTTGGCGGGCAGGGCCTCTGAGCTAAGCCCTATCAGGCTGCCCCGGGCCTCCATGATGGCCGGCAGCACTCCCACCCGCGTGGCTTTGGGCGACGCGGGTACAGCGGCCTGGGTGACCAGCGCGGGCGTGGCTGCCTGGGTGATAGGCTTTGGCGCGGTGGCCGGGGGTGGAGCAGGGGCAGCAGGCGCAGCAGGTTTTATTGCCGGGGGCGAGGAGGGGCTGGTCGTTGCCAACTCCACCTGGGCAGGACCAATCCTGTCGCCCGCCTTGAACGAGCTTCGCTGCCCCAAAACCAACGATACCAAGGAGACATCAGGGTACACGCGGCGCACTTGCAACAAAGCAATTTTATGGCCCTGATTGTCCAAGGCCACAAAGCGGTCCCCCACCTTGGCTCCCTTTTTGGCCCCCTGGTCGATAAAAATGTCCTTGGCCGTAACCTCGACTAGATAGCCACTGGCCGGGGCCGGGACGGATGAGCCGGTTGATACGGCCGGAGCGAGGAGAGCAGCCGTGGCGGGAAGCTGCATGACCCAAGTGCCGGCTTTAGAGCCGTTGTGGGTAAAGAAGCCCTTGACCTCGCGGGAGTCGACCCTCTGGCCGGTATAGACCTGACTACAGGGGCCTCGATGCCCCTGGCCGGTACAGTCGCGGGTGATGCTCAGGGAATCACCCCATACGATTCCCTTGATGGGATCGAGCCGCGCGCCAGGGCAGCAGGGCCATTTGCTGGTGCCCGTCACCTGATCACCCTGTACGGAAATGGTCCATTCGGAGGGAAATTCCCGCGGGGAAAAAGTCTTCACGGAATACCTCCCACTGACCAGCCATGAACCAGCGCTCCCGGCGGTTGCGCTCGTGCTGGCTTGTTGGGGTGCTGTTGTAGCCACTTGGAAAGAAGCCTTGGCGCCGTTGGCGAAAAACACCGTGAGTTGATAATGAGTTTGCCCCCGGGAAATGGAGCCGTTGTCTTCCACTCTGATCTGCAATATCTCCCGCCCTTGCCCCAGAGGCACCATCAAGGAGCCGTCGGTGCGGTTCAGGGGGGTGCCATCGCGATTGACCGCCAGCAGCCAGGAACGGGTCTGGGGAAAGGTGTCCCAAATAGAAAGTTGGCCGTCCACGTTCCTGAGTTCAATGCCGGTGATGGTGCGGCCTGGCGCGGTAAGCTCCATTTGAAACAGAGCATCGTTACGGCCGTTGCCGCGGAGCGAGCCGTTGGGTCCCACCCAGTCAACGCCACCGTCCAGGCCCTCCAACCAAACCGATCCGGTGACCCCAGGCGAGGCCGCGGCCCAGACACAGGGTGGCATTGCGAGCAGAAGTATTAGGCAGGTCAGGCACGAAAACAAGCGGACCGCTTTCATGGTGGGGCATCTCCATTCGAGCATTAGGCCATCATCTTAAGCAATGGCAAGGGGGCATGGCAACACCGTGGGGTAAAAAGCGCTGTGCTGAGGCTCACCATTCCAGGCGCACGCGTTCCAGGTCGGAGCGAAGCCGGGGCGGGGCGTGGTGCAAAAGCGCTGCGACCAGGGCGCGTTTGGTGCGATTGGGTCCCGGCTCGTAAAGATAGATGTCGTCATCGGGCACCTGAATTACCAGCTCGGTTTGCAAGCGACTGGGCACGGCCATTCCCACCCGTCCTACAGCCACATAGGAATCATGCAGCTTAAAGCCGGTAATTTGCTCCCAAGTGGCGAAGCGCGAGTCGCTCGGTCCGTGCCAGGTCAGGCCCTTGGTATTCACCTCCAGGCTCTGACCAGCCATATTGGCCGCGAAAAAGGCCATGAAAGCGGCGCTTGGCAACAGCATCCATGACATGACCACCTGTACTCCCTCATCCAGCAAGGGCCGCACTCCCAGCATCCCGGCCAGCATATATTCCCACAAGGCGTAACACCCGGCCGTTACGGCCAGAGAGAACATTACATCGGTGAACACCGAAGCCCAGCGGGGAGAAACCACAAAGCCTCGCCGGGAGACATAGCCCTTGGCCAGCACCCACAAACCAGCCACAAGGCCTGCCGCGGGCAGCATCAGGCCCCACCAATCCCAACCAGGCGAGAGGAGCAACAAGGCGGCCAACCCCAGCGAAAGCCCTAGGGTCAGGTAACCGACGAGTCTTGCCAAAAAAAGTCCCATCTTTTGGTCCAGGAATATTTAAGGGTTTTCGGTTTAATTTTTTTATTAAAACAAAAATCACCAGGCTTACAAAAGAGTCTTGTCATCTTGCCGCCAGATGGAGCCAAGAGGGATTTAACTTCCTCACGGACCATGTTGCTTAGATTAGGGGCGCTGATTGTCGATCTACATCCAAGCGCCGGCAATGTTTGAGTGCGAACAGAAGCACGAAAGCATGGTCGCTATCACCCGGATCAAACCGGGAAAAGGGGAAGGCCTAATTTTGTGTTTTCGCCTTGACCGAATGGACCACGCTCATTCAAGGCATCTATATTTGAATTTTGCCCGCCCACCCTTTACCTGGAGACCTTAAAAACGTGAGTGCGTCAAATTCACCGGTTATTGTCTTAAAAGCTCTCGCGCGATAATCATTTTTTGGATTTCCGAGGTCCCTCCGCCTATCTCCACCAATTTGGCATCGCGCATGTAGCGCTCCACGGGATACTCGCGCATGTATCCGTAGCCACCGTGAATCTGTATGGCGTCAAGGGCCGCCTGAGTAGCCATGGACGAGGCGTAATATTTGGCTATGGAGGCTTCCTTGGTCAGGCCGAGCCCCTGGTCGATGAGCGGGCAAAGCGAATAAGTGTAGTGCCGGGCCAGCTCCAGGCGGGCGGCCATCTCCGCCAGCATGTTCCTAACTAATTGAAAGTCGCTTATGGGCTTGCCGAACTGCTTGCGCTGCTTGGCGTACTTGACCGACTCCTCCAGGCAGGCCTGCATTATGCCCACGCTGGTGATCGCTCCCAGCACGCGTTCTTCGTCCAAGGTCTCGAACAGGATGGGAAAGCCTTGGCCCTCGGCGCCCATGATTTGCTTTTCAGACACCTCCACGTTGTCCAAGAACACCTCGCCGGTGGGCGAGCAGCGCATGCCCATTTTCTCGAAAGGCTGACCCGTGGAAATTCCCTGCATGTCCCGCTCCAGGATAAACAGGGTGCCGCCGCCAGCGCCTGTGGTCCCGTGTTGCCGAGCCACCACCAAAAAGTACTTAGCCAAGGGAGCGTTGGTGATGAAGGTCTTGGATCCATTCAACACGTAGGCCGCGCCTTTTTTGATGTAGGTAGTTTTAATGGCCAGGGCGTCGGAGCCTGCCTCCGGCTCGGTCAGGCAGAAGGCGGCCAGCTGTTCACCGTTGAGTACCGGCGGTATGTAAGTGGTCTTTTGCTTTTCGCTGCCGTACTTGGAGATGAAGTAGCAGAAGTTGGTGGTGCACATGTTCACCGACATGCCGAACCCGGCGGCCACCCGGCAGAACTCCTCCTTGATCAGGGCGTTGGTCAGCAGGTCTGCCCCGCCGCCGCCATATTCCACCGGAGAGGTGGAGCCGATCAGGCCGTTGCGGCCCGCCTCCCGGTAGGCCTCCAGGGGGAAACGTTCTTGCTCGTCGAGCTCTCTGGCGATGGGGGCCAACTCCTTTTCCGCGAACCTGCGCGCCGTTTCGCGAACCATGCGGTGCTCTTCGGAGAGCAAGACATCCCAAATATTTTTCACAGCCGATCCTCCTGATTATTCTTCGCCGGAGTCTTTCCGTAGCATGAGCACGGTGGTAGTGCCGCTTTGCACCACTTGGTACCGTTGGTTGATCACCTCTTTTTCAAAGGTCAGAACTCCGCGGTCGGCCTGGGAGGTCTCGCGCAGCTCCTTGACCCGCTGCAC
This sequence comes from Deltaproteobacteria bacterium, assembly GCA_020444205.1. Classification (GTDB taxonomy): domain Bacteria; phylum Desulfobacterota; class Desulfarculia; order Desulfarculales; family Desulfarculaceae; genus Desulfoferula. The sequence goes on from JAHLLJ010000015.1 coordinate 35,834, forward strand.
CACATGAATGGTGTCGCCGATCTTGATGGGGTGATGAAATTGCCAGGTCATGCCCAGAAAGGCCACCAAGGTGCCCTCCAGGGTGCCCAGCTGTTGTGAAAGGCCGGCGTGGATCACCAAGCCCAGCATGCCATGGGCGATGCGTTCTCCGAACTGGCTCTGGGCAGCGAATTCAGCGTCGGTGTGCAAAGGGTTGGTGTCCCAGGACAGGGCCGCGAAATTCACGATATCCGCTTCGGTAACCGTCCTGGCCTTGGTTACGAACTCCTGGCCCACCTCGAAGTCGTCAAAATACATTGGATTCATCTTAGGCCTCTTTCAAAAATGCCTTTTCTCACGCGGCCGATGCCTTGCCGTTGCTCAGCTTTCCTTGAATAACTCGCGGAGCTCCCTTTTTAGAACCTTCCCGCCGAAAGTGGTTTTGGGGAGGGCGTCTACGTAACGGATCATGGAGGGTTTCTTGTATCCGGCCAGGTGCTCGGCGCAGTGCGCCTGGAGGGCCTGGTCGTTCTGGCGGGCGCCTGGTTGAGCCACGATCACCGCGCACACCGCCTCGCCCCAACGAGGGTGGGGCAACCCTATTACGGCTACGTCGCGTACCAAGGGATGCTTGAGCAGAACCTCTTCTACCTCGCGGGAGTACACGTTCAGCCCGCCGGTTTTGATCATGTCCTTGAGCCGGTCCACTACATACAAATAGCCCTTGGCGTCGAAACGTCCCAGGTCCCCGGTGTGCAGCCAGCCGCCGCGCAAGGCGGTCTTGGTCTCCTGAGGGGCGTTGTAATATCCCTTGAACACGCTGGGGCCCTGCACGATGATCTCGCCGGGCTCACCCGGGGGCTGCTCCATGCCAAAGGCGTCCACCACCCGCACCTCGGTGCACATATAGCCCCGGCCCACGCTGCCGGGGTCCTCCGGCTCGTCCCAAGGCTTGAGCACCGTCACCGCCGGGGAGGCCTCGGTAAGGGCGTAAGAGCTGTAGTAGGCCCCATTGGGCCACAACCTGGTTTCTATTTCCCGCTTTTCTTCAGGCTCCAAAATCCCGTGGGTGTTGAGCCAGCGGCGCATGGAACTGGTGTCGCGGGGCTTGCGCTTTATGGCCTCCAAAAGCATCCGGTAGATAGTGGGGTTGCCCACCACAAAGGTGGTGTGCTCGCGTTCCACCACATCCAGGAAGTGGTCAGGGTCAAAGGACTTGCTGCCGATGAAGGTGCCCCCCGCATACATAAAGGCCAGAAAGCGGCTCAAAGAGGCAACATGATACATCTGCATGGGATAGAAGATGCGCTCGTCCGGAGCTGGGCTGTGGTTCTCGGTGGTCACCGAGATAATGTTCCACAATATGCTCTTGTGGGTCAGCACCGCGCCCTTGGGTCGGCCGGTGGTGCCGCCGGTGAACAAAATGAACGACTCGTCATCCTCATTCACCACCTGGGGCAGTTCGTCATCGCTCGCGTCTATCAACAGCTCGCCGTAATCACGGGCAAAGGACGGAGCCGGGCCGCCGAAGGACACCAAGGTCTTCATTCCGGGCAGCCGGTCGCGCAACTCCTCGGCCAAACCCTGGTAAGAGACGTCGAAGACAAGGGCCGTGCATTGGGTGAGCTCAGCCATGCGGCAGACGTCTTCCGCCGTGCCCCGGGAATCCAGGGGCACCGATACCAACCCGCGTTTCAGGTTGCCCAGGATCACCTGCATCAGACTAAGGCAGTTGTCCGAAAGGGTGGCCACGTGAGTGCCCTTGGCCAGGCCCAATCCCTCCAGGGCGTTGCCCCAGCGATTGACCGAGGCGCTCATCTGGGCATAAGTGGCGCTGGCCTGATCGTCGATGCAGGCCACCTTATTGGGAAACTTGCGGGCCGAGCGCTCAAAGGCCTCGCCTAAGGTCATTTCCATGAGATCGGTCCTCTCATACGCCCTGGCCGGTCCGGGGGACCGGCCTGAAACAGGACTGGCTATGCTTTATTGAGCAGGGGCAGCATCTCGCGGGCCTGGTCCACGGTGGCCGGCTCCAGACCCAGCTCATGGGCGATGCGCACCGCTTTCTCCACCAGCTCGGCGTTGCTTTTGGCCGGCACTCCCTTGGCCAGATACACGTTGTCCTCAAAGCCCACCCTTAGGCCGCCGCCCAGAAGCAGGGCACCGGTGCCCAGGGGGAACTGGTGACGGCCGATGCCTATAGCCTGCCAGGAGTAGCTGGGGTCCAGGGCCTCGGTGAGCAGGACCAAGTTCTTGAGGCTGGCCGGGATGCCACCCAACACTCCCAGCACGAAGCTGACCCTGAAGGGCGGCTCCAGCAGGCCCGGCTTGCGTATCCAGTGCTCCATGTTCTGGATCATGGAAAGGTCGTAAACCTCGAACTCGGGCATGACCCCCCATTCACGCATACGCCTGGCGTAAAGCTCCATGGTGTCCGGGGTGTTGGGGAACAAGGCCCGTCCAAAGTTCATGGATCCGGCGTTGAGCGAGGCCGAATCAGGGCGCAGTTCTTCCACCGGTTTGAGGCGGTCCTCCACGCTGAGCCCCAGGGTGGTGGCTCCGCCGCCGGTGGTGATTTGAGTAATGATGGGGCAGGCGTCGCGCACCGCGGCCAGGTAGTCGCGAAACACCGCCAGCTCCGAGGTGGGTTGGCCGGTATCCGGGTTGCGGGCGTGCAGATGCACCACCGAAGCACCCGCCTCGTAGGAGCGCTTGGTTTCCGCGGCCACCTCCTCAGCGGTGTAGGGGATGTTGGGGTTGTCCTCGCGGGTGGGGATGCTGCCCGTGGGGGCTACGGTAATGATCACTTTGTTGCTCATAACGACGGCTCTCTCTCAAAGGCGGCAAAGGCCGCGGGCCCACTAATCCAGGGGCTTGAAGTAAACATCGGTGATGGCACCCAGCCTGAGGTCGCGGTAAACCGCAATGACCTTGGTGCCCACCTTGACCTTGGCCACGTCGTCCACCTCCATGTTGGTCATCAGCAGGGAGTCGGAGCCGTCGGGCTTTACGTAGGCGCAGACAAAGGGCACTTTTTTTATGAAGCTGCTGGTGGTGTAGTATTGCACGGTGCAAGCCTCGATGGTGCCGGTGCCGGGCAGCTTCACCCATTGGGTAGGCTGGTAGCAGGTATGGCAGTGGCCGCGCGGCGGGCAATAGGTCTTGCCGCACTCAGGACACCGGGAGCCGTACAGGGCCTTGTTTTCCCTGAGTTCGCGGAAAAAGCGCGACTGCTGGCCATAGGTGTACTTGAAGATCACTTCCATCTTATCGGGGATTTCCAGCGGCGCGTCCATGGGGATGTTGCCCTTTAGCTCCTCATCGAACTCGCGCCGCAAGAACTCCACGGGAATGCCGTATTTTTCGTGCTGATAGCTGTACCAGGCTTCTCTTTCGTTGCGGTTCATTGGCTGCCTACCTTTCCAAAACCAGGCAAATACTCCAGGTGCACAAGGTCCCTCCGATGCTTTGCACCAGGCCCCGGCGGGCGTCCGGGCGTTGCCGCTCTCCGGCCTCACCCCTGAGGTGTTTGCACACTTCATAGGTCTGCATGATGCCGGTGGCCCCTACCGCGTGTCCGCAGCCGATGAGCCCGCCGCTGAGGTTCACCGGCAAGCGGCCCTCGGGCAACACCGTGCCGTCGTCGATGAGGTCCCCGCCGCGGCCCTCCTCGCAGAAAAAGCAGTCCTCATAGGCCATGATCTCGGTGCCGGTGAAGGCGTCGTGCAGCTCGGCCAGGTCCAACTCCTCCAGCGGGTTGGTGATGCCCGCCATCTCATAGGCTTGCTTGGCGGCCAGTCGCGACGACTCGAAGGTATGGATGTTGGGCCGGTTGCCGGGCATCACGTAATCCACCGAGGCGCCCAGGCCGCTGATCCAGATGGGATTTTCGCAGATACTTTTGGCCACCTTTTTGGAGGCCAGGATCACCGCCGAGGCTCCCTCGGTGTACAGGCAATTGTCGTAGAACTTGAAGGGCTCCACGATCATGCGTGAATCCAGCACGTCCTGCACGGTAAGGACCTTGGGCGATTGGGCCACCGGGTTTTTGGTGGCGTTAAAGTGGTTTTTCACCGAAACCTTGGCCATCTGCTCCTCGGTGGGGTTGCCGTACTTGTCGCGATGAGCCACCACGGCCAGGGCGAAACCCGAGGCCGCGGTGCGCCCGGCCGGGTTGTCGTAGGTCATATCCGCGGTGTAGAGGATGGCCCGCAGCACCTCCGGGGTGGCCATCTGCAACTCATAGTTGTAGGTGTCGGCGCATTTTTCCACGCCCAGCACCAGGCAGACGTCCTGCAAACCGCTGGCTACCTCCTGGTAACCGATGCGCAAAGCGGCCCCGCCGGTGGCCCCGCCGGAGTTGACCCTGACCATGGGCTTGAGCCCCAGGCCCAGATAATCGTGCACAAAGGCGTCGGGTTGGTATTGGCGCTGGAAAAAATCGTTGTAGATTCCATACACCGCGCTGTCCACCCGGTCCTTGCCGATGCCCGCATCCTCAAAGGCCATCTTGGCCGCGTCAAAAGCCAGCTCATAGTAGGTCTTGTCCAGCCACCTGGACTTAAATTTCGTGGTTCCGATACCCACGATGGCTACGTCTCTCATGTCTCCTCCACTAAAACCTTTGCTGCGATTGCTCTAAAAACCCGGTTCAATCCATCCGCTCCGCCTTCAGCTGCAGCCGCTTAGTTCATGAAATTGGGTAGGAATAACGCGATATCTGGAAACAGGGTCACGATGAGCAGGCACAGGGCCTGCAAAATTACAAAGGGGATGATCGAGCGGTATATATCGTTGATGGTTACGTCCTTGGGCACCACCGCCTTCATGATGAACAGGTTGAAGCCAAAGGGTGGGGTGATATAGGCCATCTCCATGTTGATGGTGAACACGACGCCGAACCACACCGGATCGAAGCCAAGCTCGATAATCAGGGGCACGAATATGGGGGTGGTGAGCATGATGATGCCCGCGGGGTCCAGGAACATGCCCAGCACGAAAAAGCATATTTGGATGCCGACGAAGATCCACCACTTGGAGAGTTCCAGCCCCAGAATGGTGTCCTTGATCAGCCCCGACACTCCGGCATAGGCCAGAACGTGGGTGAAGGCCACTGCCCCGATGACGATCCACAACACCATGGCGGTTAAGCTGAAGGTGGAGGACAGGGCGTCTTTCAGGCTGGTCCAAGAGAGCCTGCGCTGCACCGCCGCGCAGATCAGGGAGCCCACGGCTCCGATGCCCGCAGCCTCGGTGGGAGTGGCCGCGCCGGTGTAGATGACCCCCAGCACCACGATGATCAATGCGGCGGGCAGGACGATGCCCTTGAGGGCAAAAAGCTTTTCCCTGAAGGAGAACAGCTCCTCCACCGGCGGCCCCAGCTTGGAATTGAGGGCGCTGCGCACCAGGATGTAGACGCAAAAGATCAAGGCCAGCAAGATGCCGGGGATCAGACCGCCCATGAACAGCTTGCCCACCGAGACCTCGGCCATGGTCCCGTAGATGATCATGATGATGCTGGGCGGGATGAGGATGCCCAAGGCGCCGCCGGCGGAGATGCAACCGGTGGCTATGTTCTTGTCATAGTTCCGCTTGAGCATGGCCGGCAGGGCGATGAGCCCCATGCTCACCGTGGCCACCGAGCTGATGCCCGCCATGGCCGCGAAAATGGCGCAAATGAGGACGGTGCCGGCGGCCAGCCCGCCGGGCAGGCGGCCCATCCACACATGGATCATGTGATATAGCTCGTCGGCCAAATTCGAGGTCCGCAAAACATTGGCCATCAATATGAACAGGGGAACCGCGGTAAGGATGGAGTTGGTGCCTTCGGAGTAGGCGGTCTGGGCCAACATGTACATGCCCTTGGCGCCCCAGATGTAGATGACTCCCAGAACCGCGATGCCGCCCAGGGAAAAGGCCACGGGCAGCCCCAATATGAGAAACAGCAACAGCAGGCCGGTGATAACGACGGTAAAAAGCGCTGTGTCCATGGGTTCCGCTATTCAAAAAAGGATTTACTAAGCCCCAGCTCTTCCAACAGGCCCGGCAGGTCGGAGCTGGGGTGTTTGAGGATGAGCAGGTTTTTCAGGCTTCGGGAAACGATCTGCAGCAGGAGCAACAGCGCGCCCAAGGGCACCATGAACATGGATGGCCAAAGCGGCATTTCCAGGATGGTGTTGGAGAGCTTGTTTTTCACCAGGGCCTCGATAGCCATCTCGCCGCCCCACCAGATGATCACCACGCAAAACAAGGCGGCCAGCCACCAAGTCATCAGTTCCATCAGCGCTTTTTGCTTGTCGCTACGCAAACGGAAAAAGAAATCCACCCGCACGTGCTGGTCTACCAGCAGGCAATAGCTGCCGCCCAGCATGCTCATCAGACACAGCAAATACTGGTTGGTTTCGTTTACCCAGTCGGTGGGGGAGTCCAACAAGTAGCGGCAAAAGACCTCCCAGCAGATGCTGAGCGCCATCACCACCACGGTGAGGGAAAATATCTTCTCCACCCACAATGTAAAGGTGTTTATGCTTCTGATTATTTGGGCGGTGGAACGCCTTGGGCTTGATCCGGTCATGGCCCCTGCTCAAGTACGGGACGGCCGCCGCGGGCCGCCCCGTTCGGATGGTTTTACAAAGCGCCTTTTTTCTGCAGGTAAGACTTCAGCAGCTCCACCAGTTGCTTGCTCAAGGGAGTGGCGCTGCCCACCTTGTCCCACAGCGGCATGCACATCTTGCGCAGCTTGAGTACGTCTGCCTGGGAGAGCTGCAGGACCTTTACGCCCTTGCCCTCGGCCGCCTTCAGGGCCGCCTGGTCCCACTGGGGGCTCTTGAGCGAGGAGGCGTGGAAGGTCTCCAGACCCGCCTTGTTGAGCGCTGCTTGCAACTCAGGGGGCAGGGACTTCCAGAAATCAAGGTTGAGGTACAGGCCGGTCATGGCCGGAGTGTGGAAGCCGGGCAGGATGGCGTACTTGATCACCTCGTAGAGCTTGTAGGTGCTCAAGGTGTAGTAGGGATAGACAACTCCGTCCACGGTGCCCCTTTGCAGGGACATGTAGATCTCCTTAGCGCTGAGGGAAACCGGGGAGGCGCCCAACAGCTTGACGATGGGGCCGTCCAAGCCCGGAGCCCGCATCTTTTGGCCCTTGAAGTCGGCCAGGCTGTTGACCGGAAAGTTGGTCATGCAGCCCATGGTGCCGGCCATCACCGGGAACAGGTACTGCACGTTTTGCTTCTGGTTGGCCTTGCGCATCAGCTCGAGGAAGCCGCCGTTTACATACAGATCATAGGCCTCCTTGGGGTCACGCCAGGTGAAGGGCAGCCACTCGACCTTGCCCTCCTTCAGGGTGCCCCCGTAATAGATCAAAGCGGAAACCAGCCCCTCCACCATGCCTTTACTCACGGCGTCGTAGCCCTTTTTGGCGGACACCAACTGGCCGGGCCAAAAGAGTTTGATTTCAACCTGACCCTTGGTGTATTTTTCGGCCTTGGCTACGAATTGCTTAATCATTTGTGGTACATAGCTGGTTTCGGGGTAGATGCACTGGATGCGTAAAGTATAGGTTTTGGCCTGAACGGCCTCTGGCAAGCCCGCAACGGCCAGAGCCGCTACCATGGCTAGCAAACAAGCGACCTTAACCAACTTGGTCATGTCTCCCTCCTCCCATGGGATTCATAAATAAAATAAATTTAATTGGTTATATGTTGTGCCGTTCTTTGTGGTTCAACAAAGAACGACAAAAACCTTCGGGCCTGACGCCGCTCCCGGGTCAAGTTCGCCAGTGCTGTAATTTCCGTGGTTGTTCCGAGAGAAAAAGTTATGACATAAATTTGATTTTTTATAAAATCAAACCACTAGGGATGTCAAGACAAAATACTTACATATTTTGCTTGGCCGTATGTGGCCCCGAGCGGGAAATAATACCTAACTAGGCATAATTTATATAAAAAATAACGTATTTAATTGAATTGCAGGTCTGGATTTATTATTAGGCGTTATAGCTGGCGCGGTGTTCTCCTGTACCCAGCAGGATGCTTGATTGCACATTTGGCCATTGTAACCTACTTTTTTGCTTGATAAAAACTAACTACATATATAAATTTAATCATATTTGTATAAAAACCGCCTGAAAGGGTTTTTTCTTGTACATGCAGTTGCAAAAGGGTTACCAAAGCATGGAAGACGACTTTACAAAGTAGGCCGTCAACACCTGCCAAGGATAAGTACATAAGATGCCAATGAAACGCGGCGTGGTCATCCAAGAAGCTTATGACAAGATCAAGCAGATGATCTATTCCAATCAGTTGGCCCCAGGCCAGAAAATCGTCTACACCGACCTTGCCAAGAAGCTCAAAATCAGCGTCACTCCCTTGATTCACGCCTTGAATCGGCTGGAAGCCTCGGACTTTGTCAGCTACATTCCCAACAAGGGTTACTTTTTAAACGAGATCACTCTGGAGGAGGCCACTCAACTCTATGAGGTGCGTGAAGCCCTGGAACTGCACGCCCTGCCCAAGGTCATCGAGAAAATCGAACAAGCCCACATAGACCAGATAAAGAAAGAATCCAAAAAATACCGTCACCTGGAACAGGCGCCCGCTGAACGCGACCTGTTTCTGGCCGACGCCCAGTTCCACCTGTACCTGGTGAAGATATCGGGCAACAACATCCTGCACAGGATGCTCAAGGAAATATTCGAAAAGCTCTACCTGAAATACCCGCCGCAATACATGGACACCGCCAGGCTCAAGGAGATCGCCTCCGAGCACCGCAGCCTTTTGCAAGCCCTGGCCCGCCGCGACATCGTTGCCGCCACAGCCATAACCAAGCTGCACATTGCCCAAGGCCGGGAGCGCATTCTGGGCTCCCTGCTCAAAAAGAAAAAAGAGACACTGTACGTACCGTGATTATGGGCCTTGTATGAGGCTGCTTTTACGGGTTCATGTCCCTGGTGGTCTTTTTTAAATGTCCCTTGCGGTTACACCTCAATCAGGCAATCCGGGCCCAGGTCGCAGGGCTTCTCTGCCCCCAGCATCACCATGGTGCGCCGCATCTCTTGCTTAAGGCCCCAAATCAAATCCCGCACCCCTTCAGCCTCTCCAGCGGCCAGAGCGTAAAGGATGGGCCGGCCCAGGCCGATGATATCCGACCCCAGGGCCAGGCCCTTGATGATGTCCGTGCCCCGCCTGAAGCCGCCGTCCATGATGATGCAGGCTTGGCCCTTAACCACCGAGGTTATCTCCTCGGCCACCTGCAAAGGATGAGGCAAATAGTCTATGGTGTGGGCCCCATGGTTGCTGATCACCACCGCGTCCACCCCAGCCTGGACACACAATAGGGCGTCGTGTGCGGAAAGCACCCCTTTGGCGATCATCTTGCCCTTGATCAACCCACGCAGCTCTTGTAACTCGGAGAAGCTAAGGGGAGCGCAGCCGGTGGCCATGGGCTTGTCCTCGATCTTGGTGCCCATGGCCGCGTCGATCTCCACCGATATCATGCCCACACCGGCGGCGGTGATCTTCTCCACATCGTCCTTTAGCCTGTCACGGTCCTCATAGGGCTTTACCGAGGCGATCAGCGGCACTCCAGTGGCCAGTAAACCTTCCAGGTCCTGGGGGATGGGAGTGCCGGTCCACATCACGCTCCCCGCCTCGGACAGGCCCTTAGCTACCTTTAAAAGGCCGTCCTCGCAAATGCCCGGGATGGGCATGGTCATGGCGCTCATCACCACAGGCGCGGCTATATCAACGCCCAGAAACTCCGTCTCCGTTCCGGCCTTGGCCGGGGCGTTGATCACCTTCTGGCGGAAGGCTAGCCGGTCGAAGACAGCCCTGTTGTTGGCCCTGACCCAGCCGGTCTCCACCGCCCCCAATGCGAAACCCAGCTCACGGGACATAAGATCCTGTTTGCCCTTGGTATAAATCTCGCCTAGTGTCATATCTCCCTCTTTTTTTGTATTGAACATCCAAGCGGCAACCCCCTGGACCGCAGGGGGTATGATGCGCGTTCCACGGACCAAGCCCCACCCGATCTCAGTTTGAATGAGGGTGAGGTCATCTTACTATATAAACTCTCCGATGAATGGGCCGCGGACTACAACTTTCTGAACATGCTCATGATCTTCCACATAAAAGGCAAGGGCTCAAAACCGTCAACCGAATGGTTGATTTGAGGGATTGCCAATGCCAGGGCAAAGCGTCCATCGACACAGCCGCCACTGCCGGGTGCACATGACCTTGGCATTTGTATTGGGACCCCATTAACGGGCGGTTTTGTCGCTGGCTAACCAGGCATAGTAGATTGTCCGTAAAGGACTATAGGTATATTCTACTCAAGATCGCGGTCATTGAGATCTTCGACCTGGTTCCGTGGAGAGATCATCCAGGTGCTTTTTACAAGAAAGAATAGCTGCCGCCTGCTGATTTTATTACTTTCCATAGACGCGGCGTTTATCGCCATCGATATTATCAGGAGATGCACGCCTTACTTTCAAAGCTCACTATGGAGCCTGGAAAAGGACCTCGGATATCCCGAAATTTTTCAATATGTAAAATTTTTCTTTATGTGCATCCTCTTGCTGGATACGGCCAAGATAAGGCATAAACTGGGCTATGTTGCCTGGGCGGTTCTCTTTTTTTACTTCCTTTTGGACGATGCCCTGAAGGTCCATGAAAGGCTTGGAGGCCGCCTTGGATTCAGTCATCCTTTCCTCCAATCGCTGGGTTACAGGCCCCTTGATGTTGGCGAGTTGATAGTGTCGGCCGGGGTGGGCCTCGGCCTCATGGGCCTGCTTGTATTCTTCTACCTAAGGGGAGACCAAGCCTTCCGCAAAACATCCAAAGACCTGGTGCTGCTGGTGGGCATATTGGCCTTTTTCGGGGTCGTTGTGGACATGGCCAAAAAGCCGCTGGAACATTTGGCCAACCATTTGGGCCTGGATAACATCTATTGGCTGGTGGAAGGGGTGATCGAGGACGGCGGCGAGTCTTTGGCCGCCAGCCTGCTTCTTTGGTATGCCTTTTCATTACCGGGAGTTGGCAAAAACAAGCCGTGATTAAATAGCTCCTGAGCGGCAGCCTACCCCCCTGCCACACAAATTCATTATTTGAAATAGCAGGAAGAAATCGCCCCGGCGTCAAGCTGCGGCCGCGGGGAGCGGGCGGGAGGCTCCGGCTAAGAGCCTCCCGCCCGGTTTGCTAGCCCTCGATGGGCACCCAGCAGATATCCAAGATGGTGTGAGTGGGG
>JAHLLJ010000258.1 GCA_020444205.1 Deltaproteobacteria bacterium
CCAGGGTGGGGCCGTCGGCCACCAGCAGGATGGGGGTGTTGCCGCAGATGTTCAACGCCCCGCGAATGGCGTAAGCGTGGTCAATGATGTTGGAGGGGTGGCTGCCGCCCACTCCGCCGTCGGTGCGCGCGAAGAAGCTGTCGGGCAGCTCCTCCAGGCGATAAGCCGAGCGGTTGGAGGTGTGCTGTATTTTGGACACGCGGCTAAACAGCAGGTCCATGCCCTCCTGAGTGGCGTAGTCCGGGCTGGTGTTGGGCCCGGGGACGGCCCGGAGCACCCACTGGTTGGTGTACTCGGGGAGGGCCTCGGGTTTGAGCTTGCGGCCTTCCAAAGAGGACAGGTCCGCGCTGGGCGCGCCAAACTTGACCTCGTCGCCCGCCACCAGGGGGCGCCCGTCAAAACCGCCATAAGCCCCGAAAATGCAGGTGGACTTGCTGCCCAGATAAGCAGGCACGTCCACGCCACCGGCTACGGCCAAATAGCTGCGGAAGCCCGTGGGCCCGATATGCAGTACCTTGAGCTTGTCGCCGGCGCTCACCTTGAGGGAGGTGTACATATCCATCGGCTGCCCGTTGATGGTGGGCTGCATGTCCGTGCCGGTAAGGGCGATTATGTGGTCGTCGGTGAACTCGGCCTCAAAAAAGCCGCCGGTGATCTCCAGCCCCGCCTCGCCGGAAGGGTTACCCACCAGCACGTTGGCCAAACCCAGGCCCACGTTGTCAAAGGACCCGGAGGCGCTCATGCCCTTGCCCAGGTAGCCCAGCCGTCCCGGCCAGTCTTCCACCAGAGTTTCGATTCCGCCATTGATTATTTTCAGCATAAGCCTTGCTCCCTTTCCCTACAGCCTGGGGGCCTTCTTGGTGCCCTCGGCCTGCTTGGCCTTGAGCTCCGCCGCGCCCTTTTGCACCTCGTCGGAGTTGAACCACTCGATGTATTCCTTGGCCTTGATCTCGCCCTGGTCGATCTCGTAGGTGTAGTCGGTCTTGTCGTGCACGTGGCCGTAGATTTCCACCACTTCCTTTTCGCTAACCTCGTGGAAGCGCACCCGGTCGGCGTTGCGGTAAAGGAAGGGCCCATCCTTGAACATGGGGTGCTTGCAAGAGAACTGGAACACCGGGATGGTGCGGCCAAAGAGCTGGTAGCCGCCGCCGGTGGGGGTGGTATAGGTAAACACGCAGGGCCCGCCGATGCCCGCGGCTCCTTCGGGGGTCCAGGTGCGCGGCGGATTGTACTTGGGCACCACGATGGCGCAGCGGGGATCGGTGGGCCACAGGAAGGCGCCACCAGGCCAGAAGCCGCCGCCGCTGTTGAACCAGTCGGTGCCCAGGATGCATTTCTTGACCTCGTCAACGCTGATGCCGTTGCACATGGCCATGTATTCCAGGTTGTAACCGTCGATGATGTTGGGCGCGTCGGGGCGCACCTCTTTTTGGTACTTTTCCACCGCCTTCTTGGTCTCGCTGTCCTCAAAGGCCAAAGGAAGGTGGATCAGGCGAGAAGGAAGGACAACGTCATCCACCGTGGGCATGGACTCCTCGGAGGCCTTGACCGCGTCGATGAGCTTGTCCACGGAAAGCGCCTCGGGGTCAAAGTGCAGCATGTTGGTGCGGATTCCGGGCACTGTCTCGATAAGGCCCTTAAGCTGCTTGCTGTGGATGATGTCGTTGACCGCAAGCATGCGGAAAGAGTCCTGCAGCATGGCCCGCTGCTCACGGCCGTACTCCACCTGAATGAAGCCGTCGCCAGCCTGGCGGAACAGAATCTCCAAGCGAGATTCGGTTGCCGGCATGGTGTCCAAAATTACGTCGTATTTGCCTTGGCTCATATTTTTGCCCCCTTTCGGGTTGCTTGCGGCCGCCCTAGCCTTTGCTGACGGCGGCCAATCCCTTTTCCAATATATCCAGACCCTCTTCCAACAGGTCATCACTGATGACCAGAGGCATGAGGGTTCTAATTACGTTGCCGTACTTGCCGCAGGACAGCAGCACCAAACCGTTATGGTGGCACCATTCCACAAGCTTTTTGGCCTGTTCCCCGGCCGGGGTCTTGGCCTCGCGGTCGCTTACCAACTCCAAGGCCATCATGGCTCCCAGGCCGCGCACCTCGCCGATCAGCTCATAGCGCTGGGCCATGTCCTCGAAGCGCTCACGTATGCGCTGGCCAATGGCCTCGGCCCTGGCGGACAGGTCCACTTCTTGGATGAAGTCCAACACGGCCAGCCCAGCGGCGCAGGCCACGGGGTTGCCTCCGTAGGTGCCGCCCAGGCCGCCTATATGCGAGGCCTCCATTACCTCGGCCCGGCCCACTACGCCGGCCAAGGGCAGGCCCCCGGCGATGGACTTGGCCACGGTGGTGAGGTCGGCGGCCACGCCGAAGTGCTCCATGGCGAACATGCGCCCGGTACGGCACACCCCGGTCTGCACCTCGTCCGCCACCAGCATTATGCCGTGCTTGTGGCAAATCTCGGAAATGATCTTGAAGTACTCCGGCGGGGGGACCACAAAGCCGCCCTCGCCCAGCACCGGCTCCAGCACCACCGCTGCGGTGTTCTCGGCGGCCACGTGCTCGACAAAGAAGTCCTCCAGAGCGTGGGCGCAGGCCACGCCGCAGCTGGGATAGCTGAGGTTGTAGGCGCAACGGTAGCAGTAGGCATAAGGCATGCGGTAGATCTCGGGCGCAAAGGGCCCGTAGCCGAACTTGTAGGGCTTGACCTTGCTGGTCATACTCATGGCCAACAAGGTGCGGCCATGGAAGGCTCCCTCGGCCACGATTACCGCCTGACGCTTGGTGTAATAGCGAGCCGCCTTTACCGCGTTTTCCACCGCCTCGGCCCCGCTGTTGACCAGCACCGTCTTTTTGGCGAAATCGCCCGGGGTAAGCTCATTGAGCCTGCGGGCCAGCTCTACGTAGGGCTCGTACATCACAATGTGGAAGCAGGTGTGCAAAAAGCGCTCGGCCTGCTCTTTAACCGCCTCGACCACCTTGGGGTTGCAGTGGCCCACGTTGACCACGCCGATGCCTCCGGCGAAATCGATGAAGCGGTTGCCTTCCACGTCCCATATCTCCGCGCCTTTGGCCCGGTCCGTGAAATATGGCGTGGTATTGAACGGCCCCTGGGGTACCGCCTGCTCGCGCAGCGAGCCCAGGGACTGGTTGCTGTGTTTGGCTCTCAACTCGTTACCTCCTCACTATCCCGCGCCTCCCTCCAGGCACGGGAAATGCTCTACAACTCCGGAGAGGCCAAGGTGCACCCGGCCCCCTCCAGGGCCTTGCGCACCGCCATGACTATCTGGTCCGAGCCGGGGGTGTCGCCGTGCACACATACCGAGGAGCCGGTTATGGCTATCTCGCTGCCGTCGGTGGCGGCCACCTTGCCCTGAGTGACCATCTTGACCACCCGCTGGGCCACCTGCTCTGGGTCATGGGCGTCATGGGCCCTGGTGATCACCAAGTTGCCCTCTGGGTCGTAGCTCAGGTCCGAGTACAGCTCGAACACGGTGCGCACCCCCAGCTTGGCCGCCTGGTCGGCAATGACGCCGGCTTTCATCACGTATAGATACAGCTCCGGGTCCAAGTCCTTGGCCGCCTGGCAAACCGCGGCGGCCATCTCCGGGTCTCGGTGCACCATGCCGTAAAGGCTGCCGTGGGGCTTTACGTGGTGCAGCCTCAGACCTACTGCCTCGCAGAAGCCCTTGAGGGCCCCGGCCTGGAACATGGTGTAGTCATAGACTTCCTCCGGGGTGAGCTTCATCTCCCGGCGGCCAAAGCCCTGCAGGTCCGGCAGGCCCGGATGGGCCCCCACCGCCACCCCAAACTCCTTGGCCAGGGCCACGGTGGCTTTCATCACCGAAGGGTCGCCGGCGTGGAACCCGCAGGCCACGTTGGCGCTGGTGATGTATTTCATGA
>JAHLLJ010000259.1 GCA_020444205.1 Deltaproteobacteria bacterium
GCTCAAGTTCAGCCCCTACATCAACGACGCGGTGGTCATCGGCGACCAGCGCAAGTTCGTCAGCGCCCTGATCTTCATCGACGAAGACAACGTGGTCAAGTTCGCCCAGGACAGTAAGATACCTTTCACCACCTACGCCAGCCTGACCCAGGCCAAGGAGGTGAAGGAGCTGATCGGCCGGGAGATCGAGGACGTGAACAAGACCCTGGCCCGGGTGGAGCAGATAAAGCGCTTCACCATCCTGCCCAAGAAGCTCCTGGAAGAGGACGGCGAGGTCACCCCCACCATGAAGGTCAAGCGCAAGTACATCAATGAGACCTACAAGGATCTAATCGACGCCATGTACAAACGCTAGCTCGGCTTCGCCAGGCGGCGCTATGCTGCGTTGCGGGCGTCGCTCGCCTCCTCGGCGTATTGTGGCATATACGCCTGCGGGCCTCGCTTGCCCGACGCCTTGCTTAGCACCACCTGGCTGTGCCGGGTCTTCGCGCCAGGCGGCACTACATTGAGTTGCGGGCGTAACTCAATCCTCGGCGTAGGTAGACCAAGCCTGCGTCCCTCGTTCGCCCAGCGTGCCGCTGGCGGCAAAGCGGGTCGAGTAAGGTGCTGTCTTCACAAAAGGTTGAGGCTCCCGTAGATCTGCTTTGGCAGCCCAAGCCTTGGGACGCCTTGCCCTGCGGCGGCTGGCTGTGCCGGGTGTTCGCGCCGGGCGGCGCTATGCTGGGTTGGCGATATAGTTTAGGCTCTGCCAGCACACTAAGATTTTTTTCCGGATGTAGGAGCGGGGTTTATCCCCGCCCGAGAGAGCTTCGTGAAGGCGGCCTTGACGGAGACGGGAAATCCTCGGTCCAAGGAAAAGATCTTCTGGTCAATCGTGGTAATTAAAACGCCCCGGCCGATAATGGCCGGGGCGTGGTAATTTTTGGGGAGCCTCAAAGGCTAGGGCAGGGCGTCGTTGAGCCTGCCGGCCCAGTGGGAGTAACCTTCGCTGTTCAGGTGTAGGTTGTCGCTGAGCAGGAATTTGGTTTTCAGGTAGCCGTCCTCGGCCATGGAGCTGTTCAAGTTGAGCCAAGTGGCGTTTCTGGCATTGGCCATGGAGGAAAGCAGGTTGTTGAGCTGGGTCACTTTTTGATTGATAGTGGCAGAGTTGGGGTAGCCCAGTCCAGTGTGCAGGGTTGACTGCATTATCACAATAACCCCGGCTGCTTGGGACTTGCTCACAATCTGGGCAAGGTTGGAATAGGCCGAACTGGCCGAACCTCCTTGGATCAAATCGTTGATGCCGCCCATTATGCATATGACCTTGGGGTTTTTGGCCAAAGCCGTTCCGATGCGCGCGAGCATCTGGGAGGTGGTGTTGCCGTCCACGCCGTAATTGAGGATGGTGTTATTGGGAAACAGTGCGGACCAGGGGCCTCGGTGGGTAATGGAGTTACCGAACATGATGATAATGTCATCCGGGCCGAGGGAATTGCCTCCCCCACCGCCACCACCGCCACCACAGGCTCCGGCTAAGCCGAGGGCCAGGGACAACACCAGGATTGTAACCAGCCGCATCTTCATGCCGCTTTCCTCCGCTGTGTACCTGCCACGCATTCTTAATAAGAGCGAGATTTAATAAACGCAGACGATAGCACTATTGTTCCGATTTGACAAATAGCAAAATAAAAAAGCTAAACGTCTGGGCGGTTGCGGCGTGGGCCTTAGAAGGCTACACTGAAGGGCAAACACCTGGAGCAAGAGCCTTTTGAGTCGCGGGCAATCATCATATATTCTATTATCCTGCATGGTTATGCTGGTTGTTGCGGTCGTGGGCGGCCTGGTATTCAACCTAGTCACACCCCAGGGCATCGGCTGGACCCCCAGCTATGTGAGCCGGCCCCTATGGAGCGCCATAGACTTGGCCCAGGCGGTTGAGCTGCAAAAAGGCGGCGCGATTTTGCTGGACGCCCGCGACCCCGGCGATTACAAAACCTCACGGGCCGCCGGGGCGATGAACCTTTACCCCGAAGAGTTTGACCTGCTTTGGCCCCTTTTGGGTCCCACCTTGCGCCAAGCCCCGGCGGTGGTGGTCTATGGCCGCTACTTCAGCCGCTGGCCCGCCGCCCGGGTGGCCCAGCTCCTGAGCGGCTACGGGCTACCCAAGGTATACGTGATGCTGGGAGGGCTCTCTGACTGGCAAAAGGCGGGGATGCCCATGAAGACACCCCGGAGGAAGCGGCCATGAGGAGCCTGGGCGAGCTTATTTCCTTGCTTTGCCGCTTGTTCTTGGCCGGGCTTTTCCTGTGGGCGGCCCACGACAAGGTGTGGGACCCGGTTTCTTTTGCCGATTCGGTGGCCCGCTACGACCTTTTGCCCATGGCCCTGGTGAACCCGGCCAGCGTGCTTTTAGCCTGGCTGGAGCTGGTGGTGGGTCTGTGCCTGGTGGTGGGATTGGCCACCCGGGCCGCGGCCCTGTGGTCGGCCTTGCTGCTGGCGGTTTTCACCGGCTTGATGATCTACGCCGGGATGACCGGGGCGGGATTTGACTGCGGTTGCTTCCCCGGAGAGGGCGGTCACGCGGCTGGTTACGAGGCCGCGGTGCGCGACGCCCTGATGATGTTGCCCGCCCTATGGCTGCTTGTTCTGCCGGGGCGCTGGCTTTCCCTGAGGCGCCGCCAAAGACGCTCGGACCGGCTGGAGTTGAGCATCTGAGCAACTCCCCTGGATCCACGCTCAACCGGTCGGCGCCCGCTTTCTATATCTCGCCCTATTTCTCCGGCAACTTCATGGCCACATAGGTTCCATTGCTAATGCCCATCAAGGCCAGCAGTGTAGCGCTGAACTCCGGCATGGCCAGGCTGCAGAATGTGGTGGATATGAAAATAAAGCCCAGGACCAGGGTCCAAATGGCGCACTGTAGGCGGGGCAAATTAACTCCTGAATTGTCACTGATGACGTCTCTAAAGAAAAAAGGACGAGGTGGCGTCTTTTTCAAGGCCATCGATTCCAACTGAGAATCTATTTGCTCAACTTGGTCTTTTAAGGATTCCTCCTTGCGATTCAACCTTGCCTTTTCATAGCGGGATGCCACCTTTATTTCTTTTAGAACCATATCCTGTTCAGACTCCAAATCGCCTTTTTTCTTGATCAGCTTGGGCCTCTCTTCGTTCTCTTTGGCTGTTTTGTCCTTTTCCACGTATCCGGCGGTTAAAGTGGTCAAACTACTGATACCGAGCAATATTAGAGTTGAACTCGTGAGCGACTCCGTGCTTCCCGTGACCAGCCAAATGAAAAAGAAACAGGGCAGGGCAATGAGAAACCAAAAGGCCAACTGGGATTTACCTAAGCTGTAGGGCCGTTTTTTAACAGTTTTTATATCCACGCGGGAGTCGCGAATAAGGCCGGTGGTTTTCGCAAAATAGCCAAACATTAATAAGAGCGCGACATAAACTCCGAGGGATGGCCAGAACCATTTATGGGTAATATAGGTAAGTGCATATTTGTCATCACTGGTGATGATTGGGTTTTTGTCATATTGCAGGGACACCATAAACGTTGGTGTGAAATAGGTGGCCTTGGATGTTATGCATCGGGACAATTTTCCCCAGGTTCCTTCGGCCATCTTGGCTTTTCTAAAATCAAATACCAGTATGCCTTTACCGATTTGTCTCGCCCCCTGAATTACCTTGATGCCGTCCAAATAAAGCGAATACTTGCTTAAATTGTTGTTATTTTTCAGGTAATCCTCATAGCCCTCCAGCGTGACCTCAACGGCCCCACCGTGCCTTAGTGCTCCGGCCGCGTTTTTTATTTTGATTGTTTGTTCTTGGCCAGGGGCAGTCGATCCGGCGGGATTGCCCGACTTGGTTTCCGCCGCGGCGGACAGGGCCGCGCCCAAAACCAGGCAAAGGCTTAGAACGTAGA
>JAHLLJ010000260.1 GCA_020444205.1 Deltaproteobacteria bacterium
CCATGATGGCCACGCCGACGTTGTCCTCTTCGAGGTTGAGCACCATGCCCAGAATATTGTGGGGGAACTCCAGCAACTCACCGGCCATGGCCTTTTCCACGCCGTAGACGCGGGCGATGCCGTCGCCTACACTCAGAACTGTGCCGGTCTCGCTGACCTCTACCTTTTTGTCGTAATCCTTGATCTGCTCACGGATTACCTGACTTATCTCTTCGGCTCTGATCTGCATTAGGCGTAATCACCCCTTCTCAAAGAATCCTTCAAAGTTTCCAGCTGCGTTTTGACGGTGCCGTCCAGGACCAGGTCTCCGATCTGAGCCCTGACACCACCAATGAGGCTGGAATCCTCCTTGATTTCCACCACAACATCACTTCCGGCCAGCGTGGTCAGCACCTCCTTGAGGCGGCTGACTTCTTCGTCGCTGAGCGAAGCCGCGGTTAGCACCTCGGCCCGGGTGATGCCCTTCTCCTCGTCCAGCAGGCGGGTGTAGACCCGGCTAATGTCGCGGGTGGCCGCGATACGGCCCCGCTCCATGATCAGACGGAAGAAGTTGTTTGCGATGGGGCTGAGCCCCAGCTTGTCCAGAAAAGTATTCAGGAGCTTGCTGCGGTCTTCATAATCGATGGCCGGGCTGGCCAGCACCTGCTCCAACTCGGGAGATGCGGCGAACAGGCCCGATACCTCGGCCAGCTCCTTTCCGTATTGATCCAGGTTCCCGTCTTCCTTGCCCAATTCAAGCAAGGCCCTGGCATAGCGTTTGGCTACGATGAGGCTGGTCACTGTACCTCCTGCGAAACCTTGGCCAAGTACTCATCCACCAGGCGAGTCTGGTCTTCGGAGTTTATTTTTTCCTTGAGCAGGTCCTCGGCCAGCGAAGCGCTCATCTCGGCCACCTCCCGGCGAAGCTCAGCCTTGGCCTGAGCCGTTTCCTGCTCAATAGTGAAGTTGGCCTGTTCCTTGATGCGCTGGGCGGTGGTTTCGGCGCCGGCGATGATGGCCGCCTTTTCCTTTTCGCCCATGACCCGGAACTCGGCCAGGATTTTATCGTGTTCCCCGGCGGCGTCGGCCAGGCGCTGCTCCATGAGCGCGTACTCCCGGCGAGCCTCCTCGCGCTTGGCTTCCAGCTCTTCCAGCTCACCCTTGATCTGGTCGACCCGGGAGCCCAGCCCGCTCTTCAGGGGCTTGCGCAAAACCACCACCAGCACGGCCACCAGCACCACGAAGTTCATGATGCGGTAGATAAAGTCCCACATCTGATGGTCGCTTATGCCCCCCGCGGCGGCCTCGTGGCCGCCCTCGCCGCCGCTGGAGGCCAGGGCCAAGCCGGCGCTCAGGGCGATCATGCACAGGGAGGGCAGGAGGGGCAGCAACTTGCGAGCTAGTCTCATTGCAGGCTCCTCCCCAAAATCTTTTGGGCCAACTCCTGCCCGAAGGACTGGACTTGACCCTTTAACTCATCGCGAGCCTGGCCGATCTCGCCCACGATCTCCTCGCGGACCTTGGCCACGGTTTTTTCCATCTCCGCGGTGGCCGCGTCGATGATTTCCCGCTCGGTCCCGTGAGCCTGGGTTTTCATCTCTTCGCGGACCTCGGCTCCGTCTCGCCTGGCCTGGACCAGATTGGCTTCCAACTCGGCCGCCTTGGCCTTGGCGCCCTCCTCGGAGGAGGTGATGTCGCCGTTGAGCTGGGCAACCTTTTCCGCCCGCTGCTTGATGATGCCCCGGATGGGCCGGTACAGCAGGTAGTTAAGGGCCACGAGCAGCAACAAAAAGTTGCCGATCTGCCAGAACAAGGAGGCGTCTATGTCAATACTGACCATAAGACCTTTGTGCTCCCGCAACTAGGGGGAAAGGCGGCGGCACCTTTCCAGAATTGTGTTTCCAGCCCTGCTTGCGAAAAAAATTACTTGAAAATAGCCCGGTTATGGACACGAGCCCCGCCCGGCACCTGGCCGGGGAAGTCTGTTACCAAAAACACAAGCTGCGACCTTGTACAATATTTAACAGGAAGTGTCAAAACTTTTTTTGCCTTACCGGGCCCTTAAGCCTCTTTCCCCTCGGCCCTATTCAGGGCCGGAAAGCTGCTTGAGGCGGCCGGCCTCCTCCTGTTTCTCATCCAGGGCCATGTGGCAGCGCCCCTCGAAGCGAACCCCCTCTTCCATAACCACCAAAGGTGCGGTGAGATCGCCGGTAAGACGGCCCGGTTTTTTAAGCTCAATGCGCTCGCCGGCCTTTACATTGCCGGTCACCTGGCCGCTGATAATTACCTGGGTGGCATCCACCTCGGCCTCGACCACGGCGCTGGGACCTATCAACAAGGTTCCCTGGCCAATTATGCGCCCCTGAAACTCACCTTCCAGATGGGCCTGCCCGGTGAAGTTCAGCTCGCCCTGCTGGCGAACCCCTTTACCCAGGAAATAGCTCACCCCGGATTCGTGGCTTCGTTTACCCACCAGCCGTCTCCTTGACCTTGAAACCGGCGCGCCGCCGGTCCCGCGGATTTTGCTTCGCTCATAGTCGCATGCCGGCGACGGACCTTAGAAACCGGCTATCGCGGGGAAACAGTATCTCCCTAGCACGCTCACCGGCCGGGGAGCAAGTTAAAAGGTTATTTAGACAAAGCCGCCCCCGGCGGAGGAGGGTCGGTGTAGGGTTTTTTCTGGCGATAGAGCTGCAGACGGCGCTGCAGGTTCTGCGCAACCTCTTCTTCCTCCGGGCCGCGGCCGATGTCTATGGCCTGCTCCTGCACCGCCGCCGCCTGAACATAGTCGCCCACGCGGGCCAAGGCGGCGGCCAGGGTGTCCAGGGTGCCCTGGGTGCGCTCTATGAACACCGCCTGGCGGGCCATGTCCAAGGCCTCGGGCCCGTTTCTGAACTTGGGGTCCGGGCAGGTGGCCAACAGCCAAGCCTTGGCTTGGTAGCCGGGCCCGTAACCCGCTTCCACATCGATGGAGCGGTCGAAGTCGTCCAGGGCCTTTTGGTACCTCCCCAGGCGCTGCCAGGTGAGGCCCCGGTTGGTGAACAGCATGCCCCAGGTGGGGTTGATGTCGATGGCCTTGCCGTAGTCGGCCATGGCCTGGTCAAAGCTCTTTTTGGCCTTTTTCTTGTCGCCTTGTCCCAGCAGGGCGTCGGCCTGGTCGGCCCAGGCGGCGGCCCGGTCGTTGTAGGCCACCGAAAGGCCGTAGGGCTCCAGCTGCCTGGAGTCTATGGCCAGGGTATAGAGCCTGAGCGCCTCGACCAGCTCCCCCCGGCGGTGGGCGTCCAGGGCCCGGTTCACATCGGCCTGAGCCCAACGGTAGGCACCGGCCGTACCGGCGCACAACACCAGGGCCAGGGCCAAGGTGAGGGCCACCCAGAGCCGCGCGCGCATCAGCACTTTATTTGGCATTCCCCCATTTAACATAATTTAGGAATCTAGCACGGCCCGTCGCGCGGGTAAAGACGCACCGCCACCAGCGCGGGGGATAGGGCGGGGGAGAAGAGGGGAGGGGTAAGGGAGCGGTGTAGTCCTTTTGTCCAGCCAATAGTGGTCATCGCGAGGAGCATCTCGGGAGAGATGCGACGTGGCGAACTTCGACTTCCCCCGGGTGGGACGGGTTGTGGCGTGGAGGATGGTGTGTCCATGTTTCACGAACAAAGGCATGACAAGGGAAACGGTAGATTGCCACGGCCGGGCAGACCGTGCGGCCCTGTTCCACCACACCCCGGCCTCTGCCCGCCCTCGCAATGACGGCTGTTGGCTGGAGGTAGGGGCGGGACGGTTTAGCTCTGTTCAGGTGTCGGAGTCTGTGCGTGATGGTTTTATTGGGGCAGAGATTGCTTCGTCGCTACGCTCCTCGCAACGACAAAAAGGAGTTGTAAGGA
>JAHLLJ010000261.1 GCA_020444205.1 Deltaproteobacteria bacterium
GGGCAGGTTGAGGCGGCAGGCGGCCATGAGCATGCCGGGCACGATCTTGTCGCAGGAGGCGATGAGCACCAGGGCGTCGAAGCCGTGGGCCACGGCCATCAGCTCCACGCTGTCGGCCACCAGCTCGCGGCTGGGCAGGGAGGCGTGCATGCCGGCGTGGCCCATGGCCAGGCCGTCGCAGATGCCTATGGTGTTGAACTCCATGGGGGTTGCCCCGGCCTCGCGCACTCCGTCGGCGGCCAACTTGGCCAGGCGGTCCAGGTGCACGTGGCCAGGCACCACGGTGTTGTAGGAGTTGGCGATGCCCACCAGGGGGCGGGACAAATCATCATCGTTTAGGCCCAGGGCCCGGAGAAGGGAACGTTGGGGGGCCCGGGCGGCGCCCTTTTTAACCTGATCGCTGGGTAAACTCATAACGCGTTTTCTCCCCTTGGGGGCTTTCCGGCGGCCTGAAGGCTATCGCCGGAAAATTTGCGGCAGTTGGCCCCCGAGGGCATAGCCTTACGGGGGGCCCGACGGCCTGTAATTAAAAGGTCAGGATGTCGGTAAAGTGTTTGCGGCCCCTAGAGGGGCAGGATAATTACGGAGGGTACCAACAACAATACTACGCCGAGGATGGCGCCAAGAAGGGAGGCGGAGCGGAAGGAAGAAGTTTGATGTGCCGGTTTGGCCATACTTTTAGTTGTTTTTCGCCTCATGGGTCAGATCCTCCGTCAGATCGCAAGTAACTATGGCTGTACCACCACCCCGGCGGCTTGTCAACGGTAGAGTAGAAGCTTTTTTTCACCTGTAAAGGCATAGTTACCGAAAATTTGCCTGAGCGGCTGCTCAGCATGAGGCGCAGGTAAGGCCTGAAACTGAACATAACGACCTATTTTGGCCGCGATGTTCAGGCGCGGAAATCAACAAGCAATCCACAGCTTTCAAAGCAGCGAGTTGTTAGGGTTGTTCTTGGTTTTTTCGGGATAATCCAGTGGGGTCAAACCCGGCGCAACCTAAACGCGTTGGGACCATAGTGAAAACCAGGTAAACTCCGCCTCCCGCCGCTGGATTATGGCGTAGCCCCTAGAGCGCAGGAGGTCTTCCAGCTTGCCCACCTGGGAGCGCATCACCCCCGAAAGGATCATTTGAGGAAGCCCCTCCAGGTTTCTGGGGGCGGCCCAGAGCTCTTTTTGCACCGCCCAGGGCAGGTTGCCCAGCACCAAACCGGCCGGTTGGTCCAGAAAGTCGCCGGCCGGGCCTTCTATGGTTTGCATCTGAATGCCGTTCAGCCTGGCGTTGTTCGCCGTGGTGGTCACGCACAGGGGGTTCAAATCCACCGCCAAGACCTCCTCGGCTCCCCAGGCGGCGGCGGCCAAAGCCAAGATACCGGTTCCACAGCCTAAATCCAAAACCCGCCCCAAGGGGCCTTTCTGGCGGCGCAGCCATAAGAGCTCCAGGCAGTGGCGGGTGGTGGGGTGCAGGCCCGAGCCGAAGACCAGGCCCGGGTCGATTAGCAGGCGGTGCGTTCCGGAGGGGGCGGGCACCGGGTCCCAGGAGGGGCAAAAGAAAAGATCGCCCACCAGCCAGGGCTTGATCTCCAGGCCGCCTTGCCACTGTTCATAAGTCAGCTCGTGACACTGGCGCAGGCTCAGACCCCCCTCGGCGGCCAGGCGCTCCACCGCCCCCGGCGCTGGGGCCGAAAAGAACAAAAAGCTGGTGTCGCCCTCCAGCCACAGCCCCAGGTAATCGGGGCCCAGGCCATGGGCCGCCGCGCGGGCGTCGCCCAAAAGCTCATATATATAAAGGTCTTGGTATGGTGGGACCGTCACGTTATGGCCAAAGGAGCCTGGGTGGCCTCCCCGGCTGGCCGGGGAAGCCACGAGTTGGGACAGGAGTTGAATTGTTTCGGCTCGGCCGTGGAATTAGGCCTCGAGGACGAAGATCACTTCCAGGCGGACGCGGTATTCGGAGATCTGATTCTCCATCACCGAAACGCGCTGCTCCACCACCTTCATGCCGGTGATGCCCCTGAGGGTGCGGGAGGCCCGTTCGAAACCGACCTTTATGGCGTCGTCAAGGCTGACCGGGCTGGCGGCCACAATTTCGGTGACTCGGGCTACACGCTTTTCTCCCATGCTAAACCTCCCATTCCCCGCGGGCGTTCACCCCGCTGAACCTAAATCCGACTGATGTACAGTATGCCGTGTGGTTTTCCGATCCCCTCAGGCGGAAGCCCCATGGCTAACTTAGGCTATCACAAGGTGAAAAGTGGGTACAAGATGAAATGTGGCCCCCCTTGAGAGCGCATCCTGGTTAGTTTGTGCCGGTTTGCACTTTGTCCTTGACATGCAAAAGTGTCAGGTCTATTAATGCCTAGTCAGCCCGCTAAACCTATAAATATCGGAAGCGGGTAATTATGCTGAGTAGACCGCCGCGAGCCGTTTGGGACCATTTGGCCCTGGTCATGCAGGTGGGTCTCACCTTCGCCGGATCAGTGCTGTTTTGCCTGTTCATAGGCTACTGGCTGGGCGAATGGTTGGGCGCCAAAGGGATTTTTATAACGGTTTTCATCTTCCTGGGAATAGCCGGGGGCGGATACACGGTCTACCGCCAGATTTCTGAGGTGGGCTTGGAGCCCGAGGACGAAGAAGTTGAGCGCAACGGCGATTAAGACCAACGGTTCTTCTGGCGTGTTCGTGCGTCAGGTGATCACTCGCGCTCTGCTGTTCGCCGTGGGCGGCGCCCTAATCCTCACCGTGGCCGGACAGGCGTCCTGGGCCCGGGGCCTGGCCCTGGGCGGGCTGGCCTCGGTGGCCAACTTCCTGGTCATGGCTTGGCTGCTGCCGCGCGCCCTGGACCCGGCCCAGCGCCGAGGCCAGGCCTTTACCGTGGCTTCGGTGGCCCTTCGCTTCGGCCTTATGGCCGCGGCCCTGGCCGTGGCCTTGTCCATGCCCCAGCGGGTGGCGCCCCTGGCCGTGGCCGCTGGCCTTTTTACGGTTCAGTTCACCCTCCTGAGCGACCGCTTGTTTGGCGGGCGTTTGCTGGGAACTACCTCGGAGAGCAGATAGCGCCGTGAACGAGCTGACCAACATACCACACTGGTATTTGAACCTGGGCGGCATGCGCCTGGAGTTCAACTCCGAAACCCTGATCATGTCCTGGATAGTGATGGGCGTGCTGGTGGCGTTTGGTTTCCTGGCCACCCGCAAGCTTTCGTTTTTGCCGGGCTCCTGGCAGACCCTGGGCGAGGTGATGGTAAACGCCTTCGAGGGTTTGGTGGCCGACGCCCTGGACGAGAGCAACCGCCATTACTTCCCGCTGATCATCACCGTGTTCCTGTTCATCTGGCTCAGCAACATGCTGGGGGTCATCCCCGGGCTCAGCGAGCCCACCAAGGACCTGAACACACCGCTGGCTTACGGCATCCTGGGTTTTGTCATCTCGCACTATGCCGGCATCAAGACCAAGGGGATCAAGGCCTACCTCAGCGAGTACGTTCAGCCCATGTTCTTCATGGCCCCGCTGAACATCATCGGCGAGTTGTCCAAGGTGGTCTCCATCTCCTTCCGTCTCTACGGCAACATCATGGGCGGCTCCATCATCATTTTGGTGGTGAGCGATCTGGTCTACGGCCTGGTGCTGCCGCCGGCGCTCAACGCTTTCTTCGGGCTGTTCGTGGGAACCATCCAGGCGTTCGTGTTCACCATGCTGACCCTGGTTTATATTTCGGTGCAAACCAAGTAGGAATCGCTTCATGGCCTTTAGCACGGAAACTTGGGTACAGGCCGCGGCCTTCTTGGGGGCCGGATTCTCGGTGGGCTTCGGCGCCATCGGCGCCGCCCTG
>JAHLLJ010000262.1 GCA_020444205.1 Deltaproteobacteria bacterium
TTGGCCGCATAGGCGAGGTGCCCTTCGAGGATCTGGCCGTGGGTATGGAGATGGTGACCAAGGTCAATGAGTTGCCGAGCGGCAACCTGAACTACGTGTTTGAAAAAGCCTAAGGCCAGGCTATTTAGTTAATTATTGCCTCCCTGACATTTGTCATATAAAATATAGACAAATGTCAGGGAGGCTTTTATGCTGGCGCAAAGTCGAGTGCAAGAAATTTTGGGCGGTCCTCAGGTGCTGGGCCGCAAGGTTTCCAACTTGGCCGATTTTGACGCCTTGGTGCGCGATGGTCTGCCTTGGGCCTCGGCGCGCCATGTCAAGGAGGCCCTGGACCTCTCTGACGAGTTATTCGCTTCTTGGCTGGAGACCAGCCAACGGACCTTGGCCCGTTGGAAGAAGTCGCGCCCCAAGCTCAGCCTGGCCACCAGCGACCGTCTTTACCGCCTAGTGTCCATCGTGGTCCTGGCCTGCGAGGTCTTTGAGGAATTGGACGCGGCCATGCGGTGGCTGCGCCGCCCCCAGGTGGGGCTGGGCGGGCGGGTGCCCCTGGAGCTGGCCAAGACCGAGCCGGGAGCTAGGGAGGTTGAAAACCTGTTGGGCCGTCTGGAATACGGCGTGGTGTCATGACCCTGGCCTGGCGGCTAGTTAAAAAGCGGCACTCGTCAACCGCTTTTGACGGCCAGGGGGCTCGTCTTTTCGGGGGCCGCTGGAACCACCAGGGCATCGAGGCGGTTTACCTTGCCGACTCTTTGGCTCTGGCCGCCTTGGAGCAGTTCATCCATTTGGGCCCGGACGGTGCCGCTTTAGAATATGCTTTCTTTACCGTGAACATTCCCGATTCGGTGGCCATCGAGCGACTGGACCCCATGCGGTTGCCCCCCGACTGGCGCGAAGAGCCACCCGGTGATGCCGGCAAGGACCTAGGCACTGGGTGTTTGCGAAAAAGCGCCGCCGCCCTTCTCCAAGTGCCCAGCGCCCTGATGCCCCGGCCCCATGGTTACAACTATTTGCTCAATCCCCGCCACCCGGATTTCACCAAGCTCAAGATAGTAGGCCCGCAGCCTTTCAGCTTCGATCCCCGCATGTTCAAATAAAAAGCCCGCTCTCCCCTAGCGGCGAGAGCGGGCCGAAATTTTTGCCGGGTAGCGCGGCTTACTTGTAGATAACCAGTTTCTGACCGATCATCACCATATTACTGCGCAGGTTGTTCCATTTTTTAAGGTTGCGCATGCTCACCTTATAACGCTGGGCAATGGTGAACAGGGTATCGCCCCGACGCACGGTGTAGACTTGCTTTTGCGGTTGGGCCTCTTCAGACTTTTCTTCGGCCTTTGCCTTAGCCTTTTCTTCCTGCTTGGGCGCCTCGGCCTTGGGCTTGGGAGCGGAAGTGGTGCTCTTCTTGCCCAGGCCCGCGATCTTGCTCTCCACGGTCAGGGCATCCAAACGCTCTTGCAACCCGGCCACCCGGTTGGATAGCTGAGTGAGCTTGGTCACCGAACCGGCCTTGGAAGCTACCGCCTTGATTTCTTTTTCCAGGGTGACCATGCGCAGCATCAAATCACCCACGTCCTTTTCCAGTTTGGCCACCCGTTCGGCGGTGGCTCCGGGCACCACCGAAGGCGACACCGGGGGCTGGGGGATCATTTCCGGTTGGCTGAGCAACACCCAGATAGCCACGGCCAGGGCCAAAAGGGAGAGCAAGAGGCTCACCAAGCCCAGGGCCCCAGGGCCGCTCTTTGGGGCGTTGCGCGGCGAAGTGGGCGAGGCCCCGGGAATTCTAGGCGTTTTAGGGATCCTGCCCGAGGCGGGCGGCTCCGGAGGCGGAGTCTCTCCCCCCAAGTCAATGCGGGGCCCCATGTCGTCGTAGGAAGAAATCATTCCTGTCCCTTCTGCGATTCAGTCCAGCGTTGGCGCGGACCACTAACCCTGATTTATAACACCCCGCACCTTGCCACTCAAGGGGAGGCCTATTGGGTGCCCACGAAGTCCGCCCGAAAGGCGCTACGGGGCAAGCAGCGGGCCGCCTGGATGTCTTGTAAGAGGCGTTCCCGGTCTTGGGGGATATGGCCGGCCAGGTTGAGATGGTTGGTGTAGTGATCGCTGTGCAGGCTCAGGTGTCCGGTAAGGGCGGCGATGATGGCCCCGGCCTCGGCAATGGTTTCCTGCGGGGTGCACAGGGCGAAACGGCCCTTGTTGATCTGGTGCAAAAGCAGGGTGTTGATCTTGGGCAACAAGGTGCGCAGCCTTAGGGTTAGCTCTCCAGCCTGGTTGATGGCGTTAATTACCTTAGCGGTGGCCTGGGCGTGGGCCAGGGAGTCATCCGGCCCGGCCAGACCCAGCATCACGTACAGGCTGAGCTCCAGCCCGGCCTCCAAGGCCATGCGCCCGGCCTGGATTTGCTGCCCGCTGGTCACCCCCTTTTTCACCCGCAACAGGGTGGGGTCGTGGCCGCTCTCCAGGCCCACGTGTAAGCGGGTCAGCCCGGCCGCCCTGAGCCGCCGCAGCCCCTCCGGGCCGTGCTTTAGGATGCTTTTCATCCCCGCGTAAACGGTAACACGCTCCAAATTGGCAAAGAGTTTGTGTGCCTCGGCGCAGATGGCAGCCAGGTCATCGGTGGGCATGGCCAGGCTGTCGCCCGCCGGAAAGAACAGGGTTCGCACCCACGGACCCAGCTCTTGCCGGGCCTCGGTCAGGTCTTGCACAATCTCGGCCACCGGCCGCACCCTGAAGGGCGGGCCCTTTTTGTAGGTCATGCAAAAGCTGCATTTATTGTGGGGGCAGCCCACCGTGGCCTGCACCAGCAAGCTGTCAGCCTCGGAAGGCGGGCGGTAGATAGGGCCTTCGTAGCGCATGAGGACTAAAATACACCCCTTCGGGGTAGGCGGCCAATGGTTTGACTTTCTCCGCGCATGCTGCCAACATTTGCCAACACGCCGCGCCGAGGAAGATTCATGAGCGAGAGCCGCAAACACTACCTGGAACTCACCCCGCCCAGTTTGGGCGACAACACCGCCTTCATCGACCGCCTGTGCAAGGCCCTGGCCCGGCTGGAAGACGGCTGGCCCGCCGCGCCGGTGGGCCGCCTGGACACCTTTGCCCAGACCATGCGCCAGGCTGATTACCAGGTTACCGCCACGGTGTGCGATGGCCCGGCCGGGCCGGTTTTGGTGGAGGTTCAGCCCGGTGATACCACCGCCCAGGAGCCTGAGGCCGCTTTGGCCGCCCGTGCCCAGGAAGTGCCGCCCGACCTCTGGGGGCGCGAGGGCTTGGGTGTGGCCCTGGACGTGGGCTCCACCCACTTGCAGGCCTCTTTGCACAACCTGGCCGATGGCGCCGAGTTGGCCAGGGGCACCTGCCTCAATCCCCAGACTCAGGTGGGGGCGGACATCCTCACCCGCATCCACGCCGCGTCCCAGCCCGGCGGGATGGAGCGTTTGCACCAAATGCTGGTGCACGCCGCCGCCAAGGTGATCGCCGACATGTGCGCTAAGGCAGGCCGCGAGGTCGCTGAGGTGGCTGGTTTGGTGGCCGCGGGCAACACCACCATGACCCACTTTTTCCTGGGACTGGACGTGCAGTCCATACCCCGGGAGCCCTACATCCCCTTGGTCAACCGGCCCAGCGCTTTTTACACCAAGGACATCGGCCTGGATCTGGACCCCGCCACGGTGGGCTGGGCCCTGCCCAACGTGGGCTCCTATTTCGGTGGAGACCTGGTGGCGGGCATCGTGGCCGCGGACCTGCACCAGCGCGAGGACCTGGCCATCCTGGTGGACGTGGGCACCAACGCCGAGGTGGTGCTGGGCGACCGCGACTGGCTGG
>JAHLLJ010000263.1 GCA_020444205.1 Deltaproteobacteria bacterium
CAGGGGGTTCATGAACACCCGGCCCTCCAGGTTCATCACCCCCACCCGGCGGCCCGATTTGCTCTGGGCCAGGACCCAGCCGCGGCCCGGAGCGTCCTGGGGGTAGTTGGCCGGGCGCAACAGGCGGGGTTCTTGTTCCAGCATGGGCACCAGGTCACGTTGGCGCCACACATGGTTGCCGGTGGTGATTACATTGGCCCCGTAACTGAACAGCTCCTGGGCCACCCGGGAGCTGAGCCCCAGGCCGCCGGAGGCGTTCTCGCCGTTTACCACCACCAGGTCCAGGTCCAGGCGCTGGCGCAGACCGGGCAGAAGGCTCTTGAGGCAGCGCCGTCCGGGCGAGCCGAACACGTCGCCGACCATCAGGATGTTCATTAAAGGCCGCTCTTTCCACGGCAGGAGCCTGGGGCGAGCGCCGGCCGGGTTAAGAAGGGGAGCCTTTATGTACAAGGCTCCCCGTATATTCAGCTACTTGGCGTAGTCTACCGCCCTGGTTTCGCGGATGACCGTAACCTTGATCTGGCCTGGATAGGTCAGCTCTTCCTCGATCTTGCGGGCCACATCGTGGGAGATCATCAAGGCCATGTCATCGTTGGTGCGCTCGGTCTCCAGGACGATGCGCAGCTCGCGGCCCGCCTGGATGGCATAGGCGTTGGACACCCCTTCCTGGGTGGTGGCGATGCGCTCCAGGTCTTCCAGGCGCTTGACGTAGGATTCGAGCATCTCGCGGCGCGCGCCGGGGCGGGCCCCGGAAAGGGCGTCCGCCGCCTGCACCAGCACGTCCAGCACACTCTCGGGAGCCACGTCCTCGTGGTGAGCGGCCAGGGCGTGCACGATGTGCGGCTTCTCGCCGTAGCGCTTGGCCAGGTCCGCGCCGATAACCGCGTGGGGGCCTTCGATCTCGTGGTCCACCGCCTTGCCGATGTCGTGCAACAGCCCGGCCCGCTTGGCCTGCTGGGGGTTGAGCCCCAGCTCGCTGGCCATGATGCCGCAAAGGAAGGCCACCTCCAGCGAGTGGATCAGCACGTTCTGCGCGTAAGAGGAACGGTACTTCAAGCGTCCGATAAGCTTGATGATCTCGGGGTGGATGCCATGCACACCCACGTCAAAGGTGGCCTGCTCGCCGGCCTCCTTCACGCTGGCGTCCACCTCCACCTCGATCTTCTTGACCACCTCTTCGATGCGCGCGGGGTGGATGCGCCCATCGCTGATGAGCCTTTCCAGGGAGCGGCGGGCCACCTCGCGACGCAAAGGGTTGAATCCGCTGATTATAACCGCCTCGGGCGTGTCGTCGATGATCAGGTCGATGCCCGTGGCCGCCTCAATGGCCCGGATGTTGCGGCCTTCGCGGCCGATAATGCGGCCCTTCATCTCATCGTTGGGCAGGGCCACCACGCTCACCGTTTTTTCCACCGCATAGTCGCCGGCGTAGCGTTTACAGGCCAAGCCCAGGATTTCCTGGGCCTTTTTCTGGGCCGCTTCCTTGGTCTCGCCCTCAATGCGCATCAGGGTCTTGGCGCTTTCGTGGCGGGCCTGAGACTCTATGTTGGCGATGAGCTCGGCCTTGGCCTGCTCTTGGGTCATGCCGGCCATGCGCTCCAGGGTGGACTTTTGCTCGGCCACCAAGCCCTCATATTCCTTGAGGCGCTCGGAGGTGTCCTCGCGCATCTTGGTAAGGTCGGTTTCGCGCTTGAGGTACTCGTTTTCGCGCGAATCCAGGTTGGAGGCCTTGCGGTCCAAGGTCTCCTCTTTTTTGTCCAGGCGTTTTTCCCACTGATTTAGTTCGCTGCGGCGCTCCTTGCTCTCGGACTCCAGGTCCAGCTTCATCTGATATAGCTGGTCCTTGGCCTGGAGCAGGGCCTCTTTTTTCAGAGTCTCGGCTTCGCGGCGGGCCTCATCCACTATCTTCTGGCTTAGGGCCTCCACCGATTCCAGACGGCTGGCAGCCAGCCTTAGGCGGATGATATAGCCGAGAGCCACCCCCAGGAGCAGGGCAAGTAGAATGCCGACAAGGGCAATGGGGGTAGTCATTGGGCCTCCTTATCTATTACACAAGGAGACCGGGGACTTAAACCGGAGCCTGTTTTATGCCGCCTCTCAGGGTCTTTTTGCCCGGCCAGGGGGGCCGGGAGGGTGGATGCGGCGGTCGTTGCAACGCCCACTACCGCCAAGTTTGCTCGGCGTGTTTCGGCGATGTGACGATTTCGGGCTCATTATCAGCAGCTTCCTGCCGGCTTAGTTAAACGGTTCCCCCGCCACTGCCGTGGAGCGGTCACTTTTTGAACCTGCCTAAACAGGTGGGCCGGGCGTGCGCGGCGTTCGGGTTCTCCGGTTTGGGAGATCCACCTCGCCCGCGCAGTGGCATTCGGCCCCTTAAAGTGAGTGTTGGCTCAAAATGCTTGTTCCGCCTATACACGCGCAGGGCAGGGTCACCTAAGCTTCTTGCTCCTCTATCATGGTGAGGAGCTTTTCGGTTTTAGCCTCGATCTCCTGGAACAGTTTCTCCTGCTGATCTCGCAGTTGCAGGAGCTCGTTGGTTATGTTCAGGGCGGCCAGCACGGCCGCGGCCAGGGTCGAACTAGTTTTGTTGGCAGCCTGCACCTCTCCCAAGCGCTGGTTGAGAAGCTCCGCCACTTGGCGGACCCTCTCCTCGCCCGCTTCGGAGCGAAGTACATACTCGTTGCCCAAAATTTCTACGGTGACCGGCTTGGCCAACCCTACACCGACCCAATCAGAGAGTCTCCAGCTTACCCAGGAGCTGTTCCACCTTTTGGCGGATCTGGTTGCGCTCGGCTTCCGCCTCGCTGGCCAGCTCCATCATCTCGGACAACTCTCTGTCTTTTTCCTCCAACCTGCCACGCAGCTCCGCGTTCTCCTGGCCCACGTCCTTCAGACGCGTAAGGAGTTCCTCCACCCGCTGCTCAAGCTGGTTGAATACGCTAAGGTCCATAGCTTACTTTACCTTTTCTGCCATATCCAAATTTAGGGGATGGGCGGTTCTAGGTCAAGAGCATAATCGTCACTAGTGCACTAGCCCGAATATTTCATATAGATAAACGACCCGCTTGCGCCGAACGCCGTTATGTTTCCGGGCCAACCTCATTCCACGGTAACGCTTTTGGCCAAGTTTCGCGGCTGGTCCACGTCGGTGCCGCGCAACACCGCTACATGATAGGCCAAAAGCTGCAAAGGCACGGTGAGCATGATGGGGGCCAACAACGAAGGGCAGGGCGGCACGCTTATCCGCGCGTCGGCCTGGGAGCGGGCCGCGGCGTTGTCGTCCTCGGTCACGGCTATCAACACTCCTTGACGGGCCTTCACCTCTTCCATGTTGGAGAGTACCTTCTCCAATACCCCGTTTTTATTGGCCAAAACCACCACGGGCATGTCCTGGTCGATCAGGGCGATGGGTCCGTGCTTCATCTCGCCGGCCGGGTAGCCCTCGGCGTGGATGTAGCTGATCTCCTTGAGCTTCAGGGCGCCCTCCAGGGCGATGGGGTAGCACAGCCCCCGCCCCAGGAACAAAAAGTCCTGGGCCTGGGCAAAGCGCTCGGCCACCTTGATGACCTCCTCTTCCAGCTCCAGGGTCTGTTGCACCAGGCCGGGCAGCTGCACCAGCTGCTCTATAAGCTCGCGGGAGCGCTGTTCATCCAAGGCTCCGCGCACCCGGCCCAAATGCAGGGCCAAAAGGAACAGCACCACCAACTGGGTGGTGAAGGCCTTGGTGGAAGCCACCCCGATCTCCGGCCCGGCGTGGGTGTAGATCACCCCGGCGGCCTCGCGGGTCAGGGTGGAGCCCACCACGTTGCAGATGGCCACCG
>JAHLLJ010000264.1 GCA_020444205.1 Deltaproteobacteria bacterium
GGGATTTTCCAACATCCGCTCCGCCTCCACCGGCGGCGCGGCCCTGGGGCCCGATGTGTTCCGCTTTTTCCACGCCTGCGGGGTGAACCTGAAGCAGATCTACGGTCAGACCGAGATCAGCGGCATATCCTGCATCCACCGCGAGGGCAAGGTGGATTTCACCAGCGTGGGTGAGCCCATTCCCGAAACCGACGTGAAGATCGACGAACCCGATCCCGAGGGGGTGGGGGAGATCATCTCCCGCTCGCCGGCCCTGTTCCTGGGTTATCTAAAAAACGATGAAGCCACCGCCGAGACCATCGTGGACGGCTGGCTGCACTCGGGCGACGCGGGATATATCACCGAAAACGACCAGCTGGTGTGCATCGACCGCGTCAAGGACCTGATGCAGCTCACCAGCGGGGCGCGCTTCTCGCCCATGTTCATCGAGAACAAGCTCAAGTTCTGTCCCTACATCGTGGAGCCCTGCGTGCTGGGCCACGAGCGCCAGTTCGTCAGCGCCATCATCTGCATCGACTATAAGCACACCGGCAAATGGGCCGAGGATCACCGTATCGGCTACACCACCTACACCGACCTGGCCTCCAAACAAGAAGTGTACGACCTCATCGAAAAAGAGGTGGTGCGGGTCAACCGCAGCCTGCCCGAGGCGGCGCGCATCCAGAAGTTCCTGCTCTTGTACAAGGAGTTCGACCCTGACGACGGCGAGCTAACCCGCACCCGCAAGCTTAGGCGCCGTTTTATCGCCGAGCGCTACGCGGCGGAGATAGAGGCCCTGTACCAGGACGTGGACCAGGTCCACGTGGAGAGCGAGATCAAGTACCAGGACGGCAAGACCGCCACCATCATCACCGATCTGCAGATACGCAAGATGAAGCCTCTGGACCAGTATGCTCTGGAGGCCGAGCGCAAGTGGTGGCAGTTCTGGAAGCCGGTGCACTAGGGCACCGAGGGAGAGAAAGGGCGCATGACCGAGTTCTTGCAACTGATCGTCACCGGCCTGGTCATCGGTTCGGTGTACGCCTTGGTGGCCATGGGCTTTGCCCTGATCTACAAGTCCACCAGCATCATCAACTTCGCTCAGGGCGAGTTCGTGCTGGTGGGAGGCTACATCTGCTGGTGGCTCTATAGCATGTTGGGCATACCCATCCTGTGGTCGTTCATGCTCACTATGGTCATAGCGGTGGCCATGGGCGTGGTGCTCGAGCGCCTGGTGCTCAGACCCATGATCGGCGAGCCCATCATCAGCGTTATCATGATCACCATCGCCCTGGCCACGGTGCTCAAGTCCTTGGTCACCATCCTCTGGGGCACTCAGATCAAGGTGTTCACCCCGCCGATCTTCAGCCAAAAGGCCATCCACCTGGGGACGGTGCTGGTGAGCGAGGTCTATTTGTGGACCTTTGGTTTCGCCTTCTTGTTCTTGGGAATTTTCGCGGCCTTTTTCAAGTTCACCAGGGTGGGCATCTCCATGCGCGCCGTGGCCAATGACCAGCAGGTGGCCCAATCCATGGGCATCAGCGTCAAAAGGGTCTTTGCCATTTCCTGGTCCATCGGCGCCCTGGTCAGCGCGGTAGGCGGCCTGCTGGTGGGCAACATCAACGGCATCAACATCACCCTGTCCGACTTCGGGCTAAAGGTGTTTCCGGCGGTTATCCTGGGCGGCCTGGACTCCATTGGCGGAGCCATCATCGGCGGCCTGACCATAGGCATCTTGGAGAACATCATGGGCGCCTACCTGGATGTTTATCTGGGAGGCGGAGTCAAAGAGATCGCGCCGTTTATCGTGTTGATCATCATTTTGATGGTCAAGCCCTACGGCCTGTTCGGCATCAAGGAGATCGAGAGGGTCTAGGCGCGCAAATGCGCCGTGGCCCGTATGTCGAGGCGAGAATAAGAGCTAGGGAGGCATAAATGCCCTGCGGCCTTTTCTTCGAGACGTATCAAAAAGACGAGAGCATCTTCCCGACCCTTTGGCTGCGGGTCTGGATGATCGCCCTGGGCATAGGCCTGCTTGTCTTTCCCTTTGTGGCCCAGCCCATAAGCGACTGGATGGGCATCAACACCCTCAACCTGCTCAACTTGATCTTCATCTACATCGTGGGTGCCCACGGCCTCAACCTGCTCACCGGATACACCGGCCAGATTTCTCTGGGCCACGGTGCCTTCATGGGGGTGGGGGCCTACACCGCGGGCATTCTGGCCAACATGGGCTGGCCCTTCTGGGCGGCGCTGCCCGCGGCGGGCATCATGGCTTCGGCGGTGGGCATGATTTTCGGCATCCCCTCGCTTCGCCTACGCGGCCTCTACCTGGCCATCGCCACCTTGGCCGCCCAGTTCATTCTGGACTACGCCATGCGCAACTGGAGCTCGCTCACCGGCGGGTCCAGCGGCCTGGTCGTTCCCTCGGCCACCATCGGCGACTTCACCTTTGACAGCGATTTCAAGTTCTACTTTCTGGCCCTGGCCCTGGCTGTGCTGGCCACCCTTTACCTAAAGAACATCACCCGTACCCGAACCGGACGGGCCTTTGTGGCGGTACGCGACCGCTATCTGTCCGCCGAGGTTATCGGGGTGAATCTTTTCAAGTACCGCATCATGAGTTTCGGCATCAGCTCTTTCATGGTGGGCATAGCCGGAGGCTTGTGGGCCTACTACATCACCATCATCAGCGACGAGCACTTCACCTTGTGGCTCAGCGTGCAGTACCTGGCCATGATCATCGTGGGCGGCCTGGGTTCGGTGCTGGGCTCCATCTACGGGGTGGTGTTCATGGTGACCCTGCCTGAGCTGCTGCGTCTGCCCGCCGAGGCGCTGACCAATGTGTATCCCGACATCTTCGTTATCTTCTCCAGCCTCAGAGAGATGGTTTTCGGCGTTATCGTCATCATTTTCCTGGTTTTCGAACCCGACGGGCTGGCCGCGCGCTGGCATACCGTACGGGCCTACTGGAAATTATGGCCATTTTCTTACTAAACTTTAGGAGCCGGTATCGGTTCCTGTTGACCCCGCCTGCCTCTGGAAGCCGGGAACCGGAATATGCCGGCGACCCGGACCGCCCAAGGCGTGAGCGGGGCGTTAGCCGGGTTTACCCGCAACCGTTCGGGATGCGGGTTAAGGTCTAACTTGGGAAGGGAGAGGATACGCATGCAGAGGAAACTTTTGGTGACGGCTCTGGCCGTGGC
This sequence comes from Deltaproteobacteria bacterium, assembly GCA_020444205.1. Lineage (GTDB taxonomy): Bacteria > Desulfobacterota > Desulfarculia > Desulfarculales > Desulfarculaceae > Desulfoferula. The sequence continues at coordinate 3,186 of JAHLLJ010000264.1, forward strand.
CCTGGTCCTGGCGTTTACGCCCATGGCCATGGCCAAGGAGATTAAGGTCGGCGGCATTTTTGACATCACCGGCCCCACGGGCGCGGTGGGCAAGGACTACGCCGCCGGCGCGGTGGCCGGCGAAAAATATTGGAACCAGAAGAGCGTGCTGGGCGGGGACATGCTCAAGCTCATCCCCAACGACTACGCCTATAAGATCCCCGAGGCGGTCAACCTTTACAAGAAGTACAAGGGCGTGGACCGGGTCTTCGTGATCCAGGGCTGGGGCACCGGCGACACCAATGCGCTCAGGCCCTTGGTCAATAAAGACAAGATCGTTTTCTTCAGCGCTTCTTATGACGGCAACCTGACCGATCCCAAGAAGAACCCCTACAACTTCTTCATCGGCACCAGCTACTCCACCGCCATCCGCCTGGCCATGATCTATGCCAAGGACCAGGGCGCCAAGAAGGTGGTCTTCATCTACCCGGACCACCCCTATGGCAAGAACCCCATTCCGGCGGGTAAGGACTATGCCAAGAAGCTGGGTCTGCAGATCGGCCCCGACGAGATCGTCAACCTGAGGGCCATCGACGCCACCAGCCAGCTGCTTAACATGAAGAAGTTCGACCCGGACTTCGCCT
>JAHLLJ010000265.1 GCA_020444205.1 Deltaproteobacteria bacterium
CGGGTCTTGAACAGGTAATAGTCGTTGTCCGGGCTCACGTGGGTCACAAAGGGCTTGCCGCTTTCCTGGTTGACCAGGCTCACGCCGTTAACCGCCTTGGTCAGCTCCCCCGCGATGTTTATGGCCACCGCGCCCAGGGCCACCTCGGTGACCTCGCCACCCTTGACCTCGTACTCACCCAGCACCGCTTCATCCGGCTTGCGGTAGTTGGGCTGGGCGAACAAGAGCACCACCTTGTACTTGCCGGACAACAGGGGATGGGTGCCCGCCACCTTTTTTGATTCCTTGAGCTTCTTGTTGTCCTTTACCCGGATGATCTTAAAACCGGCCAAGCTCTTGAGCGAGTCGGCGGGCAGGGTCATCTTCAGCTTGCCCAGGCGGCTTTTGGCCTTGGTCTTTACCGTCTTGGCCGCGGCCACCTTGACCGTGACTTCCTCTTTCACCGCTTCCAAAGCGGCCAATAGACCGGCCGCGTCAGCGGCGCTGAAGTACTTGCCCCCGCCCGCCTGGGCCAGGCAGGTGAGCTGGTCTTTGCCCTTGGCGTCCACATCAAAGCCCACCACATGCAGCACGAACTTGATGCCGCTTCCCTTGAGGGCCTTGACCACCCCGCAGGGGTCGGCGTCGCAGGTTTCGATCCCGTCGCTAACCAGCACTATGGTGGTCTCGTTTTCCTTGGATTTGAGCATCTCGGCGGTCTGCTTGAGCGAGCCGGCGATGGGCGTCTTGCCTTTGGGGCTCAGGGCCTGGACCTTTTTGAGCAGGCCGTCGCGGTCGCTGGAGCCGGGAGCCACCAGGACCTCCACGTCCGAGCAATCACCCTTTTTGCGGTGACCGTAGGCCACCAGCCCCAGGCGCACCTCGCCCGGCAGGCCGGGCACCGCCTGGGCCATGACCGCCTTGGCGATGTCGATCTTGGCCTTGCCGCCTGCTTGGCCCCACATGCTGCCCGAGGCGTCCAGGATGAACACCACCTCGGGATAGTTGGGCGCGACGGCCTGGGAAGTGGGGGCGCAGATGAACAGAGTGGTCAACAGTAGAGCAGCGACTGCCAAGAGACGGTGGGGCATGGTACGGCCTCCCTGGGGGTTGGTCTTGCAGTTCCCTGGTTTACCGGGCAGTAAAGGCCCGTGGGGCATCGCACAATGTAGCACAGTTATGAGGAGTTATGGTATGGGGCGGTTATGCGCCCCATGGAAGCTGGCTTTGGTTAAACAAGCCTCCTGTTTTAGAATGAGGCTAGCTAGGTCCAGGGATGATTAGCGTGCCTGGCGGAAGCCGCCCCAAGCACCTCGCCACCCCTACTCTGCCCCTGGGGTGTAATCAAAAAGCTCTGCCCCATTGCGGATAAAGCGGTTGCCTGAATGATTCGCCGACTTAAAAATTTGCTCCGGGGTTTTATATATTTTCTGGTGAACCGGCTTGTGCGCTCCTCCCCGGAGATTCCCGACAAGTCCCTCCTGCTCATTCGCATAGATTTTATCGGCGACTACATACTGTTCAGGAATTTTATTCAGGCGCTTAGGGATGATCCCCAATATGGGGGCTACAGATTCAGCTTTTTGGGCAACTCCTTTTGGAGAGATCTGTTTGAAAAGTTGGACGGGCAATTATTCGACGAGGTGATCTGGCTGGATTTGGCCAAGTTTGAGCGAAACCCTTTTTACCGATTTAAAAAGCTTAGGCAAGTAACCAGCCAAGGCTACGAGGTGGTGCTCAGCCCGGTTTACAGCCGCGACTTTTGGAACATAGACAGCATGGTCAAGCTGATAAGCGCCAAGGAGAAGATCGGCAGCCAGGGCAACCATTCCAACATAAGCCGGTGGCACAAAAAACTGAGCGACAAGTATTACACCAAGCTTATTCCAGCCACCCAAGAAGTCTTGTTTGAATTCCATAGGAACCAGGAGTTCTTCCAGGGCCTGCTCAAGCAAGGCATCCAAATAAGTAGACCGGAGATACAGGCCCGGCCCGTGGCAGCCGACTTTGGCTTGGCCGAGGACTATGCGGTGTTTTTCATCGGGGGAAGCTACAAAGCCAAAAAGTGGGGCCTGAATAATTTTATGGCCGTGGGAGACTATCTTTCCGACAGTTATGGCCTGCAGATAGTTTTGTGCGGCGGGCCCTTGGAGCAGAGGGAGTTGAGGGGCCATCCTCTGGGCGGCGACGGGCGCTTTATCAACCTGGCGGGCAAGACCTCCCTGTGGGAGCTGGCGGGGGTAATGAAAACCGCCCGGCTGATGCTCTCCAACGACACCATGGCCCCGCATCTGGCCGCGGCCCTGGGCAAGGACAAGGTGTTCGTGGTTTATCGCGGCACCTACTACGGCAGGTGCATCCCCTACCCCAAACAGATCAGCGACGGGGTGCATGTGATCTGTCATCCGGAGATACAGCGCGACCCTCTGGCCTACAAGCAGGCCAGCAACGCCTATGGTTATGTGAACCAGCTGGATATAAACCGCATCACCCCGGAGCGGGTGATCGACGAGATAGACGAGGTGTTGCGGCATCAGGCCCGAGCGGGGGAACGCAAGCGCTACGTGGCCTGAGCGCCCGCGATCCTCACAAGAAATATTTGACCAGCCTCATCCCCCGAGGGATGCGGTGCTGACATCGTGGTTGTCGCGCTAGTACAGGCCCCGGCGTTGACCGCGTTTTTTTGATGGTTTACGATGCCCCATCTTCATAGAGGCAATAAATTCAAGGATGTTGGTAAGCGAGGAGAAATTTAGATGCGTTTGAAAGATAAAGTAGCCGTGGTCACCGGGGCCGCGTCCGGGCTGGGAAGGGCCACGGCCTTGGCCTATGCCCAAGAGGGGGCCAAGGTGTTTTTGGCCGATATCAACCAAGAGGGCTTACAGGAAACCCTGCGCCAAATCGGCCAGGGGCCGGACAGAGCCAAGACCTTTAAGGTGGACACCTCCGATTGGGAGCAGGTCTCCGGGATGATAGCGGCCGCCCTGGAGGCCTTTGGGCGCATAGATATTCAGGCCAATAACGCCGGGGTGTTGGTGAGGAAATCCCTGCTGGATCACAGCGTGGATGACTGGAAGCGGGTGATCGATATAAATCTTTCCGGGGTGTTTTATTGCATCAAGGCGGTGGCGCCGGTGATGATGGAGCAAAACTACGGCAAGATCGTGAACATGGGTTCCATCGCCGGCATGGTCGGTTACGCTTATCCCTCTTACAGCGCCTCCAAAGCCGGCGTGGTCAACCTCACCCGCGAGTTGAGCATGGAGCTGGCCCCGCACAACATCAACATAAACGCCATCTGCCCGGGGGTGATCAAGACGCCCATGATCAAGCCGGAGCTGGAGAAGGAGTATGTTTCCAAGACTCCCCAGGGCCGCTTGGGCGAGCCCGGCGACGTCGCCGCGGCGGCGGTGTATTTGGCTTCGGAAGAGGCGAGCTTTGTAAACGGCACCACCCTGGTGATAGACGGCGGGGCGATCAGCAACTTCCGGTATTTTTAGCCAGCCGCCGGGGAAGGTCTCAGGGTTCGCGCACACTCAGGCTGGATGGGCGCTGGGCGAGCGGGGCGGGTAGGCCGTGTCTGGTGAGCTTAGGCATGACCATGGAAACGGAGGATTGCCACACAGCGGCGGGAGGACCGTCTTTTCCTTCTTAACCCTGCCTCCGCCGCGGTTCGCAATGACGGCTATATAGCTGTAGCTACAGCGGGGACAGTGTTCCCTGATCGGACGTTGGTGCCTGTGCGGAAGTCTTTTCTTTGAACAGAGATCGCTTCGTCGCGGAGCTCCTCGCGACGACAAGGGATT
>JAHLLJ010000016.1 GCA_020444205.1 Deltaproteobacteria bacterium
CCTGGCAGCACGTGCGCCGGGTGGGCGAGGACATCGTCAGCCAGGAGCTGATGTTTGGTCACCACCACCGCCTTGGCCCGGCCGACGTGGCCGCACTGCTCACCAGCGGAGTGTTCGAGGTGGAGGTCCTGGTACGGCCCAAGGTGGCCATAATCCCCACCGGCTTTGAATTGGTGGACTGGCGCGAAGCCCGGGAAAAGCAGCCCGACCCCGGCGCCATCATGGAAACCAACAGCCTGTTCCTGGCGGGCCTGGTTACTCAGGCCGGGGGCGAGCCCCTGCTCATGAACAAGGTCACCGACGACTTTGAAGCCATCAAGGAAGCGGTGGCCAAGGCCCTGGACGGACCGGCTCACCTGGTGATGCTCAATGCCGGGGCCTCGGCGGGGAGCAAGGATTACAGCGCTCACGTCATCAATGAGCTGGGCGAGGTGTTGGTGCATGGCGTTACCGTGATGCCGGGCAAGCCCTCCATCTTGGGGCGGGCCCAAGGCAAGGCGGTGGTGGGCAGCCCCGGCTACCCGGTGTCCGCTTGGGTGTGCTTTGACCAGTTCATCGTCCCGGCCTTGGCGGCCATGCAGGGCCAGCCAGCACCGCGGCGCGACACTGTGGAGGTGGTGCCTGCCAGGCGCTTGGCCAGCAAGCTGGGGCGCGAGGAGTTCTTGCGAGTGCACCTGGGCCGGGTGGGCAGCCGGGTGGTGGCCACACCCCTCAAGCGCGGGGCCGGAGCCATCACCTCCCTCACCAGGGCTGACGGCCTGTTGCGCATCCCGGCAGACAGCGAGGGTCTAGAAGAAGGCGAGGCCGCGGTGGCCGAGCTGTTGGGCCCCAGGGACCGGGTGGAAAACACCCTGGTGGTGGTGGGCAGCCACGACATTACCCTGGACCTGTTGGGCGACCACCTCAAACGCCTGGACCCCAAGCTGCATCTCAGCTCCTCGCACCTGGGCTCCCTGGCCGGGATCATGGCCATCAAGGGAGGCCGCTGCCATTTGGGCGGTACCCACTTGCTGGACCCCGAGACCGGGGAGTACAACATCAGCTATCTAAAACGCTTTCTCAAAGAGGTTCCTGTGCGCCTGGTCACCCTGGCCATGCGCCAGCAAGGGCTGATGGTCAAGCCGGGCAACCCCAAGGGCATCAAGGACCTGACCGACCTGGGCCGGGAAGACGTGGTGTTGGTCAACCGCCAGGCAGGCAGCGGAACCAGGGTGCTGCTGGACTATCATCTGAACAAGCTGGGGATGGACCCGGCAGCGGTTCGCGGCTATGACCAGGAAGAATACACGCACATGGCCGTGGCGGTGCAGGTGTTGGCCGGAGGGGCCGACGTGGGCCTGGGCATCCTGGCCGCGGCCAAGGCCCTGGGTCTGGAGTTCATTCCGGTCATGGAGGAGCGCTACGACCTGTGCATCCCCCAGGAGCATTGGGATGACCCCAGGGTGATCGCGCTGCGCCAGGTGCTGGATAGCCCCGAGTTCCGCCAACAGGTTAGCGGCTTGGGCGGCTACGACGTGAGCCCCATGGGCGCTATTGCCTGGGAGAGCTAATTTAGGAGTAGTAGGCCTGACCCGCGCAAGAAGGGCAAAGACCACCCTGGCGGCTGGGGTAGTACTCGCCGCAGGAGGGACAGGCTATGGTGGGCACATGCTCCTGGTCCTTGAGGGGAGCCTTCATGGTGACCGCCCGGGACTGTACCAAACCGTGGCCGCCTTCCATGATCTCCTGCACCACCCGGGTCTTTTCCACCCCCTTGCCCTCTGGGCGGCGCAGATACCAGCCCGCCACCAAAGGATAGTCCTCTATGCCCTGGGCGCTCACCCAGGCCCTGGCCCCTTGCAGGCTCATGCGGTCGTACATGGTGAGCGCGAACTTGCCCCAATCGAGCATTTGCAAGAATCCGTTGCCCATGGTGCAAGGAGTAAGCGCCTGCACCGAGTCGGGCAGGCATACCGTGGTCTCCACCACCACATTGATATAGGGCGTGTCGCCCAAGATGTTCCAGGCGGCATCCAGCAAAAAGCCGCCCATCACCGTTCCGGGCGAGATGTGGCCATGAAACTCCTCCAACTTGACCAGGAAGTCTTGCCGGGACAGGCCGCAAATCTGATCGGGCATATCGCTCATGAACAAGGTCCTCTCTTAATAGGGCGCAACGAGGCTAAAGCTTAGCATGATTCCAGGAATGAGCTAGGCATCCCGCAGGGGCTCGCCCGCCAGGAGCACCCGCTGGGGGTGGCAGTAGACCGTGGCCCGGCCCTGACGCACAAAAGCCACCAAGGTCACCCCAGCCTGTTGGCATATTTGGCGGCCCAGGGAGGTGGCGGCAGAAAACGAGCAAACTACCGGCACTCCAGACCTGGCCGCTTTTAAGGCCATCTCCAGGCTGATGCGCCCGGATACGGTGCAAACGCACTGCCCCAGATCGTGGCCCTGGCCTAAGGCCATGCCCAAGGCCTTGTCCATGGCGTTGTGGCGGCCCACGTCCTCGGCCAAATGCAACAGCTCACCCTGGGCCGTGCCCAGAGCCACGGCATGGGTCCCACCGGTATTGCGATAAATCCCCTGCTCGGTTTCCATGGCCGCGATTAGGTTCTGGATGGCCGCCAGCTCAATGCGCAAGGAAGATTTCACCGGGCTGATACCGCCGCCCAGGTCGCGAAAGGATTCCAAACCGCAAAGGCCGCAGGAAGTAGCCGCCGGCGCCGCCCGTCTGGTGCGGGCCCGCCGGGCCAGGTCCGGCAACAGGGAGACGTCGGCCCAAAACACCGGCCCCACCCCGGGCAACTCGCTGTTGCCCAAACCTATCTCCAGGACCTCCTGGGGGCTGCTCACAATGCCCTCGCTGATGCAAAAGCCCAGAGCCAGGTGCTCAAGGTTGGCGGGAGTGGCCATGAGCAACACATAGGAGCGGCCGTTGAGGCGTATCTCGCAGGGCGCCTCCACAGCCAACTCTTCGGGCTCCGACCGGGCCCGGCCGGCCTCCACCCGCAGGCCCGAGACGCTGCTCACCACGCTTTGCTGGTCAGGTTGTTTATCCAAGCTGTTCCTTTCCCCAAGGCGCGGGGCGCCTCACCATCTGTGAACTTGATCAAAGCCTTGAATACGGGCCAGCTCGTCCTGGGCCGCATGAAAACGCTTGCCAATGACGCTGGCCAGGTTTCGCATGAAAATGTAGCCTATGTGATGATTCTGATCAAACAGATCCAACAGGTCGTCGCGCCCCAGTCTGACATAGCGGCAAAGCGGCGAGGTGCAATATCCGGAAAGGGTGTAGCGGTGCGGCGGCACCATGGCCGACCAGCCCCAGGAGCCGCCGGGCTCTACCACGGACAGGGTCTGGTCGCTGCTGCTCTCTCCCCTGGGCAGTTCGTAGCGCAGTTCCACCTGGCCTTCCACCAGCAGAAAAAACTCATCTGCCTGCTGGCCCTCCACGCACAGGCGCTGCTCTTTTTCCGCCTTGCCCGGCTGGCAACAGCCGCGCAGCTTGACTATTTCTGAAACGCTCAGCCCCTGAAGCACATCCACCCTGTTGAGGAATTCCAAATCTTCCACCACAACCTCCCCGCATGGGTTCTTAGCCCGGATATTTCATATAATCTCCAGGATATCTCCATGTTAAACAATAGGAATCCTCCAGGAGAACCCTTTTCCACAAATCACCCCCCGGACTGAGCCCGGCGGATTGCGGCGACCAGGGCTAACGGCTTATTATGCGGTCAGATTTTGCAGATTTTTGCGGGCTTGGGACAGGGATCGTCCATGCCGCCCCATGCCTTGCCAGGGGTCGGGCTGCTGGTCCAGACGCTCAAGGATGTTGCCCAGGTGGTAGCTTTGGGGACCCAGGCCCGAAGCGGTAAGCTCGCTCCACTCCAGAGGAGTGGCCACCGGCGCTCCGGGCAGGGCGCGCACCGCATAGGGCGCCACGGAAGTCTGTCCATATCCGTTGCGGGCCACATCCAGGTAAAGCCTGTCTTGGCGCTTGGCCACGCGTTGCTCGGTGGTCAGCAAATCGGGATGCTCCACGGTCAGGCGCTGGGCCACCTCTTGAGCAAAGCCACGCACCTGATCAAAGCCTTCCCTGCGCAACAGCGGCGCCACCACATGGAGGCCACGAGATCCGGTGGTCATCACATAAGGCCGCAGGCCGATGCGCCCCAACAGGCTGCGCAGCATACCAGCCGTCTGGATAACCTGGCTGAAATCTTCTCCATCGCCGGACGGGTCCAGGTCGAAGATCACCCTGTCGGGCTGGTTGGGACGGTCGGCCCGGCTGAGCCAAGGGTGTAGAGTCACACAGGCGAGATCGGCAAGGTAGAGCAAGGTGGAGCGGTTGTTGGCCATTAACTGCCTGATGGAACCACCCTCTTTCTTTTTAAGGCGCGCCCAGGGGACCCAGGATGGAAAATAATCCGGTACGTCCTTTTGATAAAAACCTTCGGCCTGGATTCCATCGGGAAACCGTTGCACCATCAGGGGGCGGTCCTTGAGATGAGGCAGAATTATCGCGGAAACCTGCTGGTAAAAATTGGCTAGATCGGCTTTGCTGTATCCCTTATCCGGAAAAAGAACCTTGTCAGGATTGGACAGCTCCAGATTCTGCGGGACGCTCTTACCGGTCATGCTGAACCCCTCCTATTACAGCAGACTTGCCCGCCATAGCTCTTTTATCCTTGTCTACATCTTTTAAAAGCAAAAGACCTCAATTGACCAGGTCTTTAGCTTAGCATCCTTTGCCCTTGAATTTCACCCCCACTTGTCAGGATATTGCCCTGACCACAACTTCCATTCAGGGCATTTGGGTAATTAGGCAACTCGTTCCTGGCGAAAGCCCGGCACTAATCCACCATGTTCACAGGGGATTAGGCCGCAGCCTCGCCAAAATTAAGGCGAAATTAGGGGATGTGTTTGGGTATTACGCGTGGCCAAAGGCTGTGACGCGGCGCACCGGCAGGCTACTCCATCTTACCGGCGGCATTGAGTTGATCCGAACCCTCGGCATCCTCCCACAAAAACGCCAGTTCATCTTCAGTCAGAGGCTCGGAGCGGGGCCGCATACGATTGCGGCACACGGCCGCGAACAAGGACAAGACCCTGCGTGAATCACGCTCCTGGATTTCAGGCCAGTCGTTGCGTACCTCATCTTGATAAGAGCAGCCCTGGCAGTGGAAATCGCTCACCTTTTGGGCAATAGCCTCGCTCAGGCAGGAATCGTAGTTTGGGCAGGCGAAATTTCTCTTAATCTGCATAATGCGTCTGGTCCTCAAACATTCTCGATTTCAGCCGCAACGTAAAAAACCGCACTACGCGGTTCGGGAATCGATACGGCGATTTAACCCTTGGAAGAAGTAGCCTGTAAAAGGCCCTGTTCATTCCTGGTGAGTGCCTGCTTTAGTATTGTGAGACCTTTTGGATGGCTTTTAAATAAAAACTTTTACATTTTTAGTTTTTTATTATAATGACGATTTATTTTGATTTCAGGCATGCGCCGCCACCGGCCATATAAGCCAATTTGCTCCAGTACGCCAAAAACCTTATGCTGATAAATAGAGACGAGATCTGCCCCAGGTGAACGAGTTTGCCCAAGCTCCCGTAATTTCGGGAAACCCAACTTTCAGGCAATAAAAGGAGGTATCTCCATGGCTATTGGCGATCTGGTAAAAACCGACGATTTCAAAAACGAAAAACACGTACCCGTAATCGAACTGCCCGCTGCCCGCACCGCTGGGGAGCCCATGGAAATCAAGGTGTCGGTGGGCAAGGAGATTCCCCACCCCAACACCACGGCCCACTACATCTCTTGGATATCATTGTACTATCTTCCCGATGGCGGCAAGTTCGCCTACAACCTGGGCCGGGCCGACTTCCTTTCTCACGGTGCCAGCACCGAGGGGCCTGACAGCATCACTATCTACACGGATCCCACTGCCCTATTCAAGGTGAAGCTCGACCAGCCGGGCACCTTGTATGCCACTTCCTACTGCAACATCCATGGCCTGTGGGAGAGCCAGCTACAGGTCGATTTCTAGCCTCAACCGGGGGGCGGCCAATCCAGCGGCCGCCTCCCAGCCGTCCAACGGTTTCGGAGACATATTGAACACCATTTCAGGCGACATCACCCAAACCGTGCTCCTGGTGGCGGTGGTGACCATCATTACCTTGCTGGTCAAGGCCTGGCTGCACCGCACCGTAGTTCCGCCACTGGTGGGGTTTTTGCTGCTGGGTATGTTACTGCGCTGGCTGGACGACGAGGGAACCCTGGTCAGCGACCAATCCGCCTCGATCCTGCGCTTCCTGGGCGAGATCGGGCTGTTCACTCTGCTGTTCAAGGTAGGCCTGGAGAGCAACCTGGCCGGGCTCATCGCCCAGATACGCAGGGCCAGCCTGGTGTGGCTGGCCAACATCCTGGGAACCGGATTAATGAGCTATCTGGCCGCGTACTACATTTTCGGCCAGGGGCTCTTGCCCAGCCTGGTGGTGGGAGTGGCCTTCACCGCCACCAGTGTGGGGGTAACGGCCCAGATGTGGGAGGATGCCGGGGCTCTGAACACCGATAACGGTGACCTGCTGCTGGACGTGGCCGAGTTGGATGATGTTTCGGCGGTGGTATTCATGGCCCTTTTGTTCGCGGTGCTGCCCGAGATGCGCCAAGGCAAGGCAGAGGGTCTCTTCTGGTCCTCGGTAGCCACCACCGGCATCTTCGCGCTCAAGCTCATTGCCTTTGTCGCCTTGTGCGTGCTTTTCTCTACCCATGGCGAGCGACGTCTCACAGCCTATTTCCAGCGGCTGGAAAAGCCGCCCGAGGCAATGCTGATGATCGCCGGTGTGGCCCTGCTCTTTGCCGCCCTGGCCGGGCTGTGGGGTTTCTCCCTGGCGGTGGGGGCCTTCATGGCCGGTCTGGTGTTTAGCCGAGACCCCGCCACCCTGAAGCTGGAGACATCTTTTATCCCCCTGCACGACTTCTTCAGCCCATTTTTCTTTATCAGCATTGGTTTGGCCGTGGACCCGGCGGTGTTTCACCAGGCCTTGGGTCTGGGGTTGGGCCTGGCGGTGGTGGCCATCGTGGGCAAGGTACTTTCCAACGGCCTGGCGGTGTGGGGCCTGGGCTCCTTGTCGGCCGGAATGGTGGTAGGCGCAAGCATGGTGCCCAGGGCTGAAATCGCATTGATCATCATGCACCGTGGACAGCAGATGGGGCCATGGGCGGTGTCTACCCACCTTTACACGGCCACGGTGGTGGTCACCTTTATCACCTGCATCGCCGCTCCACTTACGGTGCGATACCTTTTGCGCCGCTGGCCGCAAAACGGGCCCGGCAGAGGCTAGCGCCTCATCCCGAGCCCGCTGCCGGCGCTTGCCGGCAAATATTGGCCAGCAACCTAGCTGAAGAAAAGACCAAAGGGCATGTTGCCCTCATCGTCAAAAGGCATATCCCGCAGCTCGCCCTCCAAAGTGATTTCTTCCATGGCCTCGGCCTCTTCCATCAGGGCCTGGGACACAAACATTCGCTCCAGCTCCAGGGTGTTTTTAATCCACACCACCCGGGCCTGGCTGGGGTCGTCAACCCCTATGGTGTTCAAGGCATCGATAACCGCGCCTTTGTCATGGTCATAAGCCAGGGGTATGCGCCCCTTTTCCGGCACCGAGGCGGTAATGCAGTTTACCCTGGTTTTGTGCAGATCGATCTTGTCCACCAAACGGCGCACCGTGAAATCAGCGGTGCCCATTCCCAAGGCGTTGCCCTCGCTCTCGGGCGTCAGGTCGCGCACGAAAATACGCTTAAAATGGCGCTCCGTGGGCTCCGGGGTCACCTGATTCATCACCCGGCCGGTGACGTTGGAGTCCATGCCGCTGCCACTGACGTTCTTGCCCATCTCGTCCACGATCAGCAAGTCCACATTTTTAAAAGGCACCCTGCCCATAAGATCACGGGCCTTTGCCAGCAACTCCGCATCGGTCTTCATGAACTCCCGGGGGCCGCAAACCTTCAGGTAGGCGGTGCGCTCAAAGTGATTTTCCACCAGGGCCACGCCGCAGAGCACCGGAACCTTGCCCATGACCACCCCGGCGATCTCCCGGACCACCTGGTCGAAACCGTGGGCATAAAACTGGGAGTGGGCCAGCTTGGCTCCGGCTTCCTTGCCCATGCCTATGGTGAGCATCTTGCATAGGCCGCTTTCCACCACGCCCCGGAAGCTGGTGTGAGGCTTTACCCGGTTGACCACCACCACGTGATCCGCTTCGACAAAATCGCGGCCAATGATCACCGGCTGACCGTAACTGGTTTCCCCAATGATCTCGGTGGCCATGGAAGACTTGATGGGCACGCCCACCGTCTCCTGGGTGATGCCCAGGTGCTCCAGCATGTCTTGCTGGCCCTGGTCGGTGGCCCCGCCGTGGCTGCCCATGGCCGGGGCCACGAAAGGCTTGGCTCCCAGGCGCGTAAAGTACTCAGCCACCGCGGCGATGGCCGCGGTCATGTCGGTGACCCCCCGGCTGCCCGCGGTGATGGCCACCGTCTGCCCTGGTTGCACCTTGTCCGTCAGGTTCAGGGCCTCCAGGCCCCTGCGGACCTCAAAGGGCACCTCCACGGCCTCTGGGGAAGCAATATGGTGCCTTACCATTACTAATTTAGGAAAATTCATTGTCCAGACCTTACCTCACACGCCGCTCTGGCTGCGCTCATTGGGCGGCTTCCACCGCCGGTTGTCTTCCATTCAATATGCGGCCTCGGAAATCACAATCTTTCGCAGGGCAGGTGAAGACGCCTTCTGGCGTCATGAGCCTGGAGGCCCGCGCGGCGATGTCTCTGCCGCCACGCAGGGCCATGTAATTATCGTCCCACCTAGGCGATGCCCAGCTTAGCCAGGGTCTGCTGGGTGGGAATCCCTTCCTCGCTCCAGCCGCGATGCTTGTAGTAATCGCTGAGCAGGCGGCCTATGGGCGGCAGCTGGTTGGTGAGCTCCTCGCCTTCGCGGTTAAGGGTCATGAAGCGAGGCGGCAGGAAGTCATCCTTGCGGCTAACCCCCAGACGGGTGTTGTACAGCCGCTTGAGGGTAAACACGCGCTCACCCACCTTCATGAGCGACTCCACGTCCCACTGCTTACCGGTTATCAGAGACATCCACTCTACTACGTTTTCAACAGTGACCGCCTTGCCGATCTGGGTGAAGCGGCACAGCAGGGCGCTGTCTTGCACGCACATCAGGTTTTGCAAGGTTGCGGTGAACGCCGCCTTGCCATCCACCTGATAGGCGTCTTGGGGCTCGTCGATGCCGATCTCGCTCATGGTCAAGGCCAACTCGTAGGGATGGCTCCAACTGGCGTTGTGGCAGGCGCCGCGTCCGGCCGTGCCGTAGGACAGGGCTTGGCTGAAAAAACGCCTGGGATCGTGGGCCGAGGGCTCCAGGCCCTTTACGTGCACCGCGAACTCGCTGGCGTTGTGGCCCAAGGCCTCGGCCATGGCCGCGGAGCCTTGGCTCATCAGCTCGCCTATGCCCTCCCGCTTGCCCATCTTGTCCACCATCTTTACCAGGGCCTCGGCATTGCCCCAGGTCAGCTCCACCCCGCCGGTGTCCTCGGTGGTGATCAGGCCCTTTTCATAAGCTTCCATGGCAAAGGCGACGGTGGCCCCGGCGGATATGGTGTCCAGACCATAACGGTTGCACAGGTCGTTGGCCTTGCAAATGGCCGCCAGGTCATCCACCAGGCACTCGCCGCCCATGGTGCCCATGGTCTCGTATTCCGGCCCAGCGCCTTCCAGCCCGGCATAAGGCCCTTCGGTGATCTTGATATGCCTGCCGCAGGCGATGGGGCAGCGCCAGCATCCCTTGCGCCCGGTGAGCACGGTGTCGTGCAGCACCACCCCGTTTATCTTGGACACCCCTTCCCAGCGTCCCTGCTTCCAGTTCTTCAGGGGGAAGTTGCCCGCTTTCTCATAGTTTTCCGCCCCGCCGCCGGTGCCGTATTGGCCGAAAGTTTCCGTGGCCTCGGTAATGTGCTTGAGCAGGCCCTTGACGCTTTTTTCCAGGCCCTCGGGGTCGGCCACCGGCGCCTGTCCCTTGCCCACGGCCACCATGGCCTTGAGATTCTTGGACCCCAGCACCGCGCCCAGGCCGGTGCGGGCCGCCGCCCTGGTCAGGGTGCCTATGTGGGGCACACCCGCAATGGGGGCCAGGCGCTCGCCGGCCTGGCCGATCACCGCCGCCGCCGCCTTGTTGGAGGTCTGGGATTTGAGCCATTTGGCCGACTCCTCGGCATCCTGGCCCCAAATTTCCCCGGCGTCGCGAATTTCCACCTTGTCATCGCTTATGGCCACGTAGACCGGCTTATCGGCCTTGCCGGTTACCACCACTCCGTCGTAGCCCGCTTTTTTGAGCATCACCCCCCAGGAGCCGCCCACGTTGGCCTCACCGAATATGCCGGTCAGGGGAGAGCGGGCCACTATGTGATGGCGCCCCGCGGAAGGCACCCTGGTGCCGGTAAAGGGACCGGTCATGGCGATGAATACGTTGTCCGGGCTCAGGGGCTCGGTGTCGGCCGTGGTTTCGTCGTAGAGCAGCTTGGCCGCCACTCCCGCACCGCCCATGAGAGAGTCGGTCAACTGGGGATCGAGGTCTTGGGTTTTAATCTCGCGCCGGTTCAAATCCACCCTAAGAAGTTTGTGGTGATATCCACTCATGACAGGTCCCTCCGTCAACCACCGGTAACCGGCGGAAATAGTTTCAAGTCATCCCCATCGTCAACGAGGTCATCGAGCTTTAGGAATTTTCCCGAGGAAAATACGCTGAGGTGGGCCCCCAAAAGGGCGTCATTTTGATAGCGCAGGTACTTGGAGAAAACCTCGTAGTCCCGCGCCAAGAGCCTCAAGACCTCGCGCATGGCAATGGGGCTTTGTAGGTTGATTTCTATGCAGGAAGTGCCTGCCAATTTTTCAAAGGCCTGGGAAAGCTCCACTCGCATGACCCGATCGCTCCCGGGGGCAATAAAAGCGAAAGGCCTCTGGCTCGGCGCTCATCAGACAACCAGGACGGGCTTGAGCAGTTGCCCGGCCAAGGCTTCTTGGAAGGCGTCCTCGGCATTTTCCAGAGGAAACTGCTGAGCCAGTGCTGAAAAATCCATGGCCTGGTCCGCCATCAGGCTTATAGCTTGCTGATAGTCCCGCATGGTGCTGGCATAGCTGAGCAGAAGGCTCAGCTCGTCGCGCACGGCCGGGCTGGGGAACCAGGTCATCTCGCGGTTGTACAAGGCCACGATGAGAATGGTCCCGCCCCGGCGCACCAGGCTGAAGCCTGATTTCAGAGCAGGCACCGCGCCGGAAGCCTCTATAAACAGGTCGGCCACGCCGCCGAAGGTAGAGCGCACCAACTCCTCGGGCGACTCACCTTCCACGATGGCCGTCTCCACCCCCAGCCGCTGGGCCGCGGGCAGGCGCACCGTGGCATCACTATTCATGCCCAGGAGCAGCACCTTGGCCCCGTGCAGCTTTGCCAGCCCGGCGCAAAACAAGCCAATGGGGCCCGGACCGCTGACCACCACCTTGTCGCCGGGACGGATCACCGTTCGGCGCAAGGCGTGCAGGGCCACCGAGACCGGCTCCACCAAAGTGGCTAGGCGCAAATCCAGCTTGTCCGGCAGAGGCAGGATCTGCTCCGCCTTGACCACCGAGAAGGCGGCCATGGCGCCGTCGAAATGCAGGCCGATGACTTGGCGGTCCAGGCACAAGTTGCTGTCGCCCGCCAGGCAGGTTGAGCATTTCAGACAGCCTTGTATGGCCATGGCCGTGACGTGCCGCCCAACCATCTCCGGGTCCACGCCGGGACCGGTTTCCACTACCACCCCTGCCAACTCATGGCCCAAGATCACCGGCGGAGTTACGAACTCATACCCGGGATCAGAGTTGAACGCGTGCAGGTCGCTGCCGCAGATGCCGGCGCCGGCCACCTTGACGAGCACCTCACCGGGTCCGGGCTCGGGCCGGGGTACATCCATGATCGCGGCCTGCCCCGGCTCCTTGCCATGTTTTACAAAGGCCTTCATGGTTTGCCTACTTGCCTAGATACACAGTCTTGACGTAATCGTCGTTGGCGATCTCCGCGCTGGGCCCGTGCAGAACCACGGTCCCTTTCTCCATGATGTAGGCCTCATCGGCTATCTTCAAGGCATGGTTGACCTGCTGCTCCACCAGGAAGATGGTCACGCCGGTCTTGGCGATCTCGGTGACCATCTTAAACATCTCCTGCACCAAAACCGGCGAGAGGCCCAGGGACATCTCGTCGATCATCAAAAGGCGCGGTTCGGTCATCAGCCCTCTGGCGATGGCGCACATTTGCTGCTCGCCGCCGGAGAGCGAACCCGCTTGCTGGGAGGAGCGCTCCCTGAGGATAGGGAACAGGTCGTACATCTTGTCCAGGTTCTTCTGGAGGTCCTTGCGGGCGTGCTTGGCGTAAGCACCCATCTCCAGGTTTTCCAGCACGGTCAAGGTGCCGAAGAGCCTGCGGCCCTCGGGAACCAGAGCGACGCCCAGGGACACGATGTCTTCTGGGTTCATGGCATTGATGTGCTGCCCCTGGAAGGTGATGCTGCCCTTGCGATAAGGGACCATGCCGCTGATGGTGGAAAGCAGGGTGGTTTTACCCGCCGCGTTAGGCCCCAGCAGAGCCACGATCTTGCCTTCCTTGACTTCCAGGTTCACGTCCCTTAGCGCCTGGAAATCCCCGTAAT
Source organism: Deltaproteobacteria bacterium (assembly GCA_020444205.1). Classification (GTDB taxonomy): domain Bacteria; phylum Desulfobacterota; class Desulfarculia; order Desulfarculales; family Desulfarculaceae; genus Desulfoferula. The sequence goes on from JAHLLJ010000016.1 coordinate 12,724, forward strand.
AGGAATCCACCTTTTCGATGTTTAACACTCTGGCGCCTCCTCGCCCAGATACGCCGTGATAACGCACTGGTCACTGGTCACTTCGTCGGGTGTGCCGCAGGCGATGAGCGCGCCTTGGTCCATCACCAACACCCGCTCGGATATGGCCATCATGGCATCCATAAGGTGCTCGATGAACAAGATGGTCACACCGCTGTCGCGAACCTGACGGATCAGGGGCAGGTTTTCGGCCACCTCCGCGGGGTTCAAGCCGGCCAAGACCTCATCCAGGAGCAAGAGCTTGGGTTTGGTGGCCAAAGCCCGGGCCACCTCGATGCGCTTGCGCTGGGCCAGAGTAAGGTTGGCGGGCATCTTGTCGGCCAGCTTGTCTATCTTCACCATTTCCAGGATCTCGTAGGCCTTTTCCCGGGCCTCCTTGGAAGTCTTGTAATGAGCGAAGATGGGCACCATGACGTTTTCCAAGACCGTCATGTCAAAGGGACGCACCACCTGGAAGGTCCTGCCCACACCCATGGTGCTGCGTTTGTAGGGCGGCAGCTTGGTAAGCTCCTCGCCCTCCAGCTTGATGGTGCCCCGGTCACTGGCCAGCAGGCCGGAGATCAGGTTGAACAGGGTGGTCTTGCCCGCGCCGTTGGGGCCGATAAGGCCCAGGATCTCTCCGCGGCGCACCTCGAAGCTGACCTCGCTCACCGCGGCCAAGCCGCCGAAGTTCTTGGTCAGGTCTTTAACTACTAGCAGGTCATCCATAATTTCACCATTCCAGCCGGCTAGTTGTCCGCCGCCGATGAGTCACCGGATTGCTTCTTTTTAAACCAGGGCTCCACTAACGAGATGATGCCGCCCGGCACGAAGTTGACCACCGCGATTAGCATAAGGCCGTACACCACGAAGTTCAGGCCTTGTTGGATGGTCCCCAGGTAGAAGCGCAGGAACTCGCCCAGCGGAGTCATGATGATGGCGCCGATAACCGGCCCCCAGACTGTTCCCATGCCGCCGATGATGCCGTTCATGGCCGGTTGCAGAGAGAACAAGTCAAGGGAGAAGGCGGTGCCGGGCTCAAGCACGTAGTTGTAGAACACGTAGAACACCGCGATCATGCCGGTGAGCCCCGAGCTCCACATCAGGCCCAGGAAGTGCGACTTAGCTGTGTTGATGCCCAAGGCGCGGGCCGCGTCCTCATCGGCCGCCGCGGCCCTGAGGTGATAACCCAGGGAGGAGGAGCGAATCCACCAGGCCAGGACAATCACCAAAATGGCCAGCCCCAGGGCGATGTAGTAAAACGGCGCGCCGCTGGTGAAGGTCAGGTTGAGCCAGCTCGGCTTAAAGGGAATGTTGATGCCCACCGAGCCGTTGGTCAGAGCGCGCCAATCCACGGCCACCATGCGCAGCACCTCGGCGAAGGCGATGGAGGCCAGGGTGAAAAAGGGGCCCTTGAGGCGGATAAGGGGGAAGCTCATGATCACCCCGCCCAGCATGGCCACAAAGGTGCCGGCCACCACGCCGATAAAGGGAGAGATGCCGAGCTTTACATATAGTATGGAAGCGGTATAGGCCCCCAGGCCAAAGAAGGCCGCGTGTCCCAGGGAAAACTTGCCGCCAAAGGCCGGGATGTTCCAGGCCGCGGTCAAGGCAACGTAGAAGAACACCAGGGTGAACATGTGCAGGACAAAGGTGGAGGTGAAGAACAGGGGCACCACCAACAAGGCCAGTAAAAGGATGGCCGCGGCTGTTTTAAGCTTGCTATTTCTCACTTTAAACCAACCTCCTCGGAGCCTGCACCCTTGCCGAAGATTCCTTGGGGCCTAATGAGGACAGCGATGATGAAGATGCCGAAATAGATCGCTTCCTTCAGGGCCGGGGAAACGTAAGTGCCTCCTACGGCCTCGACTACGCCGATGAAAAGTCCCGCCAGGAAGGTTCCGGTCATGCTGCCCAGGCCACCCAGCACCACCACGATGAAAGCGATGAGGGTGAAGGGGATGCCCACGGTGGGATACACCGAGCTGAAGGGCATGAGCAAAACCCCGCCCAAGGCCGAGAACACACAACCGATGCCAAAAGCCAACATGTAGAGCTTTTGCACCTTCACGCCCATCAGGCGGGCGATGGTGGGGTCTTCCACGATGGCCCTCAGGGCCTTGCCCGTGTAGGTGTTTTTAAGGAAATAGTAGAGCAAGATAATGGAACCGAGAGCGGCGAAGAAGGCCACCAGCCGGGGTACGCTGATGAATATGCCTCCCCACTCCATGGTGCTCATGCCATAGGAAACCTGAACCGTGCGGAAGTTGCCCGTACATACGATCAACGCTACGTTCTGCAAGATCAGCGACAAGGCCACGGTGGCGAAGATCTTCATGTTGGCCGAGGAAGTCTGGATCGGCTGGACTATCACCCGCTGGATGAATACGCCGAACAAGAACATCACCGGCAACACGATTATCGTCGACACGTAGGGGTCCATGCCGAAGAAATAGTTGAGCCAGAAGGTCAGGTACATGGCAACCATGACCATCTCGCCGTGAGCGAAGTTGATGATGCGGATCACGCCGAAGATCAGGTTTAACCCGATACTGATAAGTGCGTAGATCCCACCGAGAAGGAGACCCGATACGCAGACTTGAACAATCAACTCCATAGGTACTCTACTTCCATCTTTGGTTTTAGATGGTCCTTGTGGGAGGCGACCAAACCATGATCCCAGGCTCTCAATGAAAGCGCCATCAGAAGGTAGGGGCCGATGCCTCGCACCCTGCTTGTCGCTTTATCGCCCTTGCCGGACCCGGCAACCAACCGCCTGGTCCTTAGATTCAGGCCGGGAGCTATCCCGTGCCCCTTGCCCGGAGGCCCGGCGGCGCCATCTTCTTGGCGCCTTTTGCCGGGCCGCCTCCGCGAGAGGCGCGGAACCAGCCTGAGCAGGGTGCCCTCAGGGCCAGAGCCAAGCCGCTTTCCCGGTCCACCAACGGTAGTTCCGGTGCTTGCCGCCTCGCCTGTGCGCCGTATCGGCGCCTGAGCCGTAGCCCTCTGGCCGTGTTGGTGTACCGGCGTTTCCCCCCGGAGAGGGAAACGCCGGTAATGCTTGGGATCTATTACTTGGCCAGCATCGGCTTGACCACCGCGGCGCCTTCGGGCCACACGGTGAGCAGCTTGCCTTTGCGCCACTGGGTAATGAAAGCGGAAGCGCGCAGGTTCTGTCCGTTCTCGTCGAACTTGACGCCCCAGCCGTTGGCGGTCTTGCCCAGGGGGATGTCCACGGCCATGGCGGCCTTGCGAATCTTGTCCGCGTCAAAGCTGCCGGCGTTCTGAATAATGTCGAAGACCACGTTGGCGCCCATGAAGTTGGTCAGGCTGTGACCGGAGCGGGGATCTTCCTTGAAGGTCTTACGATAGAGCTCCAGGAACTCCTTCAGGCCGGGGGTGAACTTGGTGTTGACCTCGTACTGGGTGAAGTCGATGTTGAAAATGCCGTCGGCCTTGTCGCCCAGAGCCTTCTGGAAGCTCTGCAGGCTGTGGCCGCCGCCGGTGCCGAGGAAAGGCTTGTTGAGCTTGTACTCGTGAGCCTGACGGCCCAGCAGGATGGCGTCTTGAGCGTAGGACACGGCCACGATCACATCGGGGTCGGCCTTCTTCAGGCGGAAGATAACCGGGGAAAGGTCGCTGGAATTGGCGGCGTAAGGCTCAATGGAGACCACCTGCAGCCCAGCCTTGGTGGCCAGTTCCTTGAAGCTGGCGGCCACGGAGGTGCCATAGTCGGAGTCCTCGTGGGCCACGGACACCTTGATGTCCTGGGGCTTTTTGCCCAGGATGGGAGCCATGAAGTCCACGATGAAGCCCACCTGGCCCTTGCTGAACATGGCGGCGGTGCTGTTGGTGCGATACACCGTCTTGTAGCCGCGGGCGGTGATGGCGTTGGCGATGGCGCCCAGTTCAAAGTAGGAAATGCCCTTGCGAGCGGCCACCTCGGTGGCGGCCATGCTGCGCGAGCTGGAGTAGGAGCCGATGATCAGACCGACTTTTTCCTGTTCGATAAGCCTCTCCGCCTCGGAGCGGGCGGCGGCCACATCGGAGCCGTCAGCGTTGGCGAAAACGATCTGCTTGCCGTTGATGCCGCCGTTCTGGTTGCGCACCAGACGGGCGATCTCAGCTCCACGCCAGCTTTCCTCGCCCAAAAGGGCCAGGGCGCCGGAGCGCGGATACAAGGCGCCGATCTTGATCTGATCAGCGGCGAAAGATGCGGGCGCCAGAGACATCATCAGCGCCAGCGCCAAGGTGACCAGTAAAAGCTTTTTCATGCTAACTTCCCTCCCTACCACAAGTAAAACTGAGAATGATCTGGGGTTGCCATCAACCCCCTTGGTAATACTCGACGGCCCTGGCGATATCGCCGGTGACCATCGTTTCGTAAAGCACTTGCAGACGCTCGGCGTCGATTGGCGCCGGGTTTGTGGGCCGCGGATATCGTTCCACGCACTCGGTGATCATGGCCGGTACGTCGGTTTCGCTGATATCCACCTCTTGCAGCGATCGCGGCAGCCCCAGAGCCACGATCAACTCGTCAACCCAAGTCACCAGTTCCGCAGGCTTTGAGCCTTGCTTGCCCAGCACCAGATCCGCCGCCTGGCTGATACGCTCGGGTATGGCGGCCAGGTTGTAGGCAATGGTGTAGGGCAAAGCCATGGCGCAGGAAACGCCGTGAGGTAGATGACAACGGTTGGCAATGGTGTAAGCCACCGAATGGCCCAGGACCACGCCCGCGTTCAAGGTGAGCCCGCCAGTGTACGCGCCATAGATCATGGCCCGCCTCGCCTCCATATTGGAGCCGTCCTCATAGGCGGTCTTAAGCCAACGAGCCACTATGGACATGCAGGTGGTGGCCTGCGTGTCGGTGTAGGGGCTGGCGTTCACCGATAAAAACCCCTCCACCGCGTGGCTCAGGGCGTCCATGCCCGTGGCCGCGGTAATCTTGGGAGGCAAGGTCTTGGTGAGCTCGGCGTCCAGCACCGTGGCCAGGGGCACCAGCTGGGGCCCCACCACCACCGCCTTGCGGCCCTCCACCGAAAGCATGGAAACCGCGGTGGCTTCGGCGCCGGTGCCCGCGGTGGTGGGTATGTTGACCAAAGGCAACGGAGCCTTGTCAAAGCTGGTGGCTCCCAGATGCTCAGTGACTTCATCGGGGTTGGCGGCAAACGCCGCGGCCAGCTTGGACATGTCCAGCGAGCTGCCGCCGCCCATGCCGATCACCGCCTTGAAAGGCTTTTGCCTGGCAAAAGCCACCAGGGCTTCGGCGATCTCCAGGGTGGGCTCACCCACTATGCCGTCGAAAACCGCCACCGCATATCCGGCCGACTCCAGGGGTTCGGCTACCTTGCGGTCCAGACCCAGCTTGACGACCTCCTTGTCCGCCACCAGCAGAAGGTCGCCGTCGGCGATCTTCCACCCGGACAAGAGTTGCTCCACCTGCCCGGCGGCGCCGTCGCCCATCATCAACTGACGAGGGCCAATGCAGCTATATACGTTAGGTTTAGCGAAAGAAATCATCGCGTTAATGTCCTTACTTCAGAACGGGAATTAAGAAAATAGGCTCGCATTAGCCAGCCATCCACCCCCCATCGATGAAGATAACTTCGCCGGTGATGTAGTCGGAAGCCGGGCAAGCCAGGAACAAGGCGGCATACCCGATATCCTCGGGCGCCCCAAAACGTTTCAAGGGGATGCGTGAGAGCATCCAATCTTGGGTGTCGGGGTTGGTAAAGGCGGCTTCGGTCATGGTGGTACGCACGTAACCCGGAGCCACCGCGTTGACGTTTATGCCCTCGCTGGCCAGTTCCAAGGCCATGGATTTGGTCAAGGAGAAAATGCCCCCCTTGGCCGCGCCATAGGCGGAGATGTTGGGCACCGCGATCTTGCTGGTCAAGGAAGCCAGGTTGATGATCTTGCCGCCGCCGGCTTTGGCCATTTGGCGGGCCGCCGCCTGGGCCATGAAATAGGCCCCGCGCAACTGGATGGCCATGACATTGTCAAAGTCTTCGGGCTCGAACTCCAGGAAAGGCTTGCGGATGTTGGAGCCCGCATTGTTGATGAGCACGTCCAGACGGCCGAAACGGTCCAGGGTCTGCTGTACAATGTCCCCGTAGCCGCCGATCTGGCTGAGGTCGGCGCTAATGGTTTCCACCTCGCGGCCGTAGCGCTCCCTGATCATTTCGGCGGACGATTGGAGCTGGGATTCGCTACGGGCCACCAACACCAGGTCCGAGCCGGCCCCGGCCAGCACCTCTGCGATGCCCAGGCCGATGCCCCGGCCGCCGCCGGTTACCAAACTAACTTTTTTGTCCAATGAGAAGGCGTTGCTCTCGTAAGCCATCTGTCAAGTTCCCAATCCGGTTTCGTGTCGTGCCGAGTAGATAAAGAAGCCGTGCAGACGATTGCTGGCCGAATATCTTTAGCGGGTAATCCCACCGGCACTTATGACAACTTAAGTACAAGTCTAGTTTAACGTTTTACTTTTGTCGCAAATTTGAACTGCATTTGTCAACCCCAAAAGATCTGAAAAGGATTTTTTAGGTTGTGGTGCGCGGCGCGCGAAGACGCTGAAAAGGCAAAATAGCTGGAAGTGAGGATGGTGAGTTGATCGGCGCCGCGCGAAAGAAGTGATTTATTCCGCACCCGGCAGCCTCAGCCGTTGGCCCGCACGGGTGAGATATCCGCGTAGTGGTTTCCCATGGCCCTGAAACCGCAAGTATCGCGGATGATGAGTTTGGGTTCCAGAACCACCCGCCGGACGGTCTCAACGGTTTCCATCTTGATCTTGCTGACCAAGATGTCCACAACCACCCGCCCCATCACTGTCTTTTTCTGAGATACGGTGGTAAGCCCCACACCGGGCAGGCCGGCCATCTCGATGTCGTCGAAGCCCACCACGGCCACGTCTTGCGGCACTCTGAGGTTCGCCTCCTGCAAAGCGTCCAGCACCCCAAGGGCCATGTGATCATTGGTGGCGAAAACTGCCGTGAATTCAGCGCCTTTGTCTATAAGGTCCCGGGTGACCTGGTACCCGGAAGGCCGGGTGAAGTCGCCCTCGCTCACCAATTCGGGGTCCAATTCCAAGCCGTAATGTTCAAAGCAAACCTGGGCGCCTTGTAGACGGTCCTGGCCCGTGGAGGTGTTCTTGGGGCCCATGAGCAGGGCAATTTTGCGGTGGCCCATTTTCACCAGGTGCTCAACCGCCAAGTAGGCTCCCCGGGGATTGTCGATGCCCACGAAATCCGCCGCCGCTGAACCCAACTCGTCGTTGACATAGCGCAGGGCCAGAGCCACGGGCAATCCGCTGTCAATGAGCTCGAAAACGAACTTGTCGTCAAGAAGCGCCGCACAGATGATCAGGCCATCCACCCCATGGGAAATCAATTCCCGCACGTCCGCCTGGTGGTTGTCCACCCCATCTTCCACCGAGCAGGTTATCACCCGGTAGCCGCGCTCCTGGGCGCGGTCGATTATATCCTGGGCCAATTCAGAGTAAAAAGGGTTTAGCAGGGTCTTGATCAGCAGCCCGATGATGTTGCTCTGTTTGTTAACCAGGGCGCGCGCGGCCAAATTTGGATGATAATTCAAGGCATTGGCAATAGACAACACCTTCTCGCGGGTGGCCGAGCTTATGCGATTAGTCTGTTTGTCCCTCAGGGCCAGAGAAACCGTGGTAACGGAAACTCCCGCCGCCCTGGCGATGTCCTTTACTGTAGCCTGCTTTTTCATTAATGATTTTTAGAACTATTTAAATAGGTTAGCATTTTATCCCCCCTTGGGCACATGATAGCTTCATGCCTGCATGCCTTCCCATATCCTAGGTTTAGCGTTAAATCGATACTAAATAAAGAAGGATTCATAGTCAAGCACGACCTGTAGCCTTGAATCTACAATAAATAGACCATGCAGGACAACCTGCAGAATTAACAATATTTATTTGAATTAATAAAAACACCGGCAACAGCGGGCCGCCCATCTTTTTTCAACCGGGGGACCGCCTGGTTTCACCAACTAAAACATAACGCAAAGCAAAACGCAAGAAAATGGGAGCCCCGAAGGGCTCCCATGGTATGCGTTTAGTTTTAGGTTTTATCAGGCCCGCCCCGAGCGGCTTCCTGCTTGGTTACACGTCTTCCGGGCTGGGATCTTGCCCGGCGGTGTGGCCGTTGGCCTGGTAGTCCCTGGCCATTTTGGTGCCCGCGTTGAGGGCCTTTTTATTCAGAGCCTCGGTCCCCTTGGGCACCCGGGCCAGCAGGGCCTTTTCCAGGGCCTTGCGGCTGACCACGCCGGTGAGCTCGCTCAAAGCGCCCAAGGCCACCACGTTGGCCACCATGGGCTTTTTCAGCTTGTCGCGGGCCGTGGCCGTGAATGGCAGGGCCACCGCCCGGCTGGAGGGAGGATGGCTCACCAGGTCGCTATCCACCACGATCCACCCGTCGGACTTGAGGTCCCAGGAGTAGGTGTCCGCCGCCTCCTGGGTCAAGGCCAGAAACAGGTCCACCTTGGTGGCCAGGGGATAGTCGATATCCTCATCGCTGATGATGACCTCGGCCTTGGAAGCCCCGCCCCGGGCCTCGGGGCCGTAGCTCTGGCCCATGGCCACGGCCCGGCCGTCGTGCAGGCCCGCAGCCTCGGCCAGCACCAGCCCGGCCAGAATTAGGCCTTGACCGCCGCTGCCCGCCAGGCGAACCTCCATGCGCTCCATGGCCTTGGGCTTGGACTTGGGGGCTTCTTTCTTCTTGCTCACCGCCATGATCAGCCCTCCTTCCGGATGGCTTGGGCCCGTCCAATGGCGCCCTCGTAGGTCTCCCAGAAGGTGGGACGCTCGTGGTCGGCCAAGACACCAATGGCGAAGCGGCCCTCTCGCTGGGCCGGGCTCATTTTGTCCCAGCGGTCCATGCGCACCGCCTGTTTCTTAAAGCCCTTCATCATCTCCACCTGGCTGCCCAAACGGTTCTGCCTGCCAAAGTTGGTGTGACAGGGGCTAAGCACCTCCACCACCCCGAATCCCTTTTTGGCTATGGCCTGGCCCAGCATCTGGTCCAGCTGGGTCACGTGGTAAACCGTTGAACGGGCCACGAAAGAAGCCCCAGCGGTCACCGTAAGGGCGCTGATGTCAAAGCTGGGCTCGGAGTGGCCATAAGGCGCGGTGGTGGCCTTGGAGCCCAAGGGGGTGGTGGGGCTGTACTGGCCGCCGGTCATGCCGTAGGTCAGGTTGTTGACTATGATGGCGGTCAGGTCCAGGTTGCGCCGGGCGGCGTGAATCAGGTGGTTGCCGCCGATGGCCGTGGCGTCGCCGTCGCCCATGACCACGATCACCTTTAGGTCCGGCTTGGCCAGTTTGATGCCCGTGGCAAAGGTGAGCGCCCGGCCGTGGGTGGTGTGCACGCTACCCACGTCCACGTAGACCGGCAGTCGGCCCGAGCAGCCGATGCCGCTGACCAGCACCACCTGGTTCTTGTCGTAGCCGCCTTGGGCCAGGGAACGCACCAGGGAGCCCAGGAGAATGCCCAGGCCACAGCCGGGGCACCAAACGTGGGGAAACTTCTTGTCGTGACGCAGCCACTCATAGACCACGCTTCTATGCACCGCCGTCATCAGGCCACCTCCCGCATGCGGCCCAGGATCTCCTCGGGGGTGATCATGGTGCCGTCCATCTTGCTGTGACGAATCACCTGGGTTCGTCCGTCGTTGACCCTTTTGACCTCGCGGCTTATCTGGCCCATGTTCAGCTCGGGTACCAGGGCCGCCTTGCGGCCGGTCAGGGCCACTTCCACCGCCTGGCGGGGGAAGGGCCACAGGGTGAGCAATTGCAACAGGCCCAACTTGATGCCCCGCTCCCGGCCTAGGCGAACCGCCGCCCGGCAGGAGCGGGCGGTGCAGCCATAGGAGATCAGCACGATCTCAGCGTCGTCCATGGCGTATTCCTTGGTCAACATGAGGTCGTCGAAGTGGCGGCTGATCTTGCCGAAGAGCCTGGCGTAGAATGGCTCCACCTCATCGGCCCGCCGGGTGGGAAAGCCCCGCTCATCATGCACCAGGCCGGTAACATGGTAGCGGTATCCCTCGCCCAGATCGGCCAGACGGGGGATCAGGCTGCCATCGGTTTTGTAAGGCACGTACCAGTCTGGGGGTACGGTGGGGCGCCGGCGGTCGATGACTTCCAAATCGCCCTCGGCCGGCAGCACCACTTTTTCGCGCAAGTGGGCCACGGTCTCGTCGGCCAAAAAAATGACCGGAGTGCGAAAACGCTCGGCGGTGTTGAAGGCCTTGACCATCAAATCAAAGCACTCGCTCACCGAGCTGGGACAAAACACGATGGCCGGGTGGTCGCCGTGGGTGCCCCAGCGGGCCTGCTGCACATCGCCCTGGGCCACATTGGTGGGCAGCCCGGTGCTGGGGCCGCCGCGCATCACATTGACCACCACCATGGGTGCCTCTACGATCATGCCGTAACCCAGGTTTTCTTGCATAAGGGAAAAACCCGGGCCGCTGGTAGCGGTCATGGCCTTGCGCCCGGCCAGGGAAGCGCCCACGCAGGCCCCAATGGAAGCGATCTCATCTTCCATCTGAATGAAGGGATTGCCCCTGACCGGCATCTCGCGGCTCATGTATTCGGTAATCTCGCTGGCCGGGGTGATGGGATAACCAGCGAAGAAATTACATCCAGCGGCCAGGGCCCCCAAGGAAGCGGCCTCGTTGCCTTGCAGCAGCCGCGCCCGGCCCTTGCGGCCCGCCTTGGCCGTTCTGCCCGCCGGCTTTTTGGTTCCTGCGGCCATGACTATTTCTCCTCCCGCGGCACCGGGGCCAAACGCTCCGGACTTATGTTGCTGGCGGCCTTGGCGGCATCGGACTTGTCCTGTTTCACTTCCAGAGAATCCTTGGCTCCGCTTGGGTGGGCAAGGTCAACCGCTCCGGGTTTTTCGTAGCCCACAGTGATGGCAAAATCGGGACAGAGCATCTCGCACAGGCCGCAACCGGTGCAGCGCTCCTTGTCCACCTGCCGGGGATAACCCCACTCGTCGGCGACCAGTATGCCCACCGGGCAAAAAGCCACGCAATTTCCGCAACGCTTGCACCAGGCAGGGTAAAAGCTGTGCTTGGTCTGAGGCTTGCCTCGTTTGGTGGCCGCCTTATTGGCGATCATTTCACTACTCCAAAGACTAGATCCAGTAACCAGATTTCATTGGCGCTCAAGGCGCCCTACCCTTTTGCCGCTTGATGTCCTAGGTCAGCCTGCGGACTGTTTTCCCACGCATCACCAACTATACCCAGGTGAGCCTTCTCAAGGATAGGGGCCTGGGTGTCTTGGTTGTTGCCGATGTCTGTCTCTAAAGAGCCCGTTCCCTTAAACTGCTGAGTTGCCTTGGCCCCGCTTAAGCCCACCGCTGCCCAAACCTCCAGTCGCACAGCACGCTCTCCCACCCCCGCCGCCCGCCAAAAGAACGGCCGCCCCATCACCAAGCGCACTGATTCACTCGGCGCCTGGTCCAGGGGCTGAAAGGTTGTTTCGTGCATCGTGCGCTTTCGTTATTTCCTTGACCGGCCCGCTGAGTCCGCTTGCCCGGACTCCGCCCGGCAGTTGGACCGGCCGTGGCGCTGGTCTGGTTTTTATTAAATCTCCAGCCCCAGACGCCGCGCGGCCATCCGCAGATGGGCCAAGGTTTCTTCTCTGGCTTTTTGGGGATCGCGGGCCTCTATGGCCCGATAGATGCTCTCGTGCTCTTTTTGCACCTGCCGTGGCACCCCGGGGTTCTGCCGCGAGTTCAGCCTGGCCTCCTGAATGAGCACCAAAAGCTTGTCGTTGAGGAACTGCATGAGGTCGCACAAATGCTGGTTGCCACTGGCCTCGGCTATGCCCCGGTGGAAGTCCAGGTCCGGCACCGCGCCAATGGTGTCGTCCTCCACCGCCCGGGCCATGGCCACCACACACTGGCCTAGCTGGGCCACATCGCGGGTGCTGCCCCGGGAGGCGGCCATAGCCGCGGCCTCGCCCTCCAGGATGGCCCTCAGCTCGTAGAGATGAGTCAGGGATTGCGAGCTAAACTTGTCCGGGTCTTCCAGGCGGAAGAAACGCCGCCCGGACCGGCCCACCACAATGACTCCCCGGCCCTGTTGGGACTCCAGCAGGCCCTCCGCCTTAAGCTGAGAAAGGGCCTCGCGGATCACCGCCCGGCTTACGCCGAACCTGGTGGCCAGCTCCATTTCAGGCGGAAGCATCTCGCCCGGCTTGAGCGTGCCGTTATCCAACTCTTCCATGAGGATCGTTGCCACCTGGTCAGGGAGCCGCAGGGGCTGCTTCAACTCATATTTGTCTGACAACATGCTTTCCATGCAGCATGATTAACATGCTGAGGGTGCCAATTCAAGCAAAATTATTAACAAATTTGAAATTTTCAAATGGTGGATAAATAGAGGTAGGCTTTTTATTTCAAATGCTTGAGTCCAAATTTTCTGCGATGGCCCAAAAAAAGGACCGCCCTGTAAGGGCGGCCCAAAAATTATAGCGAAAAGGCTTTATTTGAACTTGTCGTGGCACTCACTTTTGCATTGGCCCAGCTCTGCCAAGGCCTCGTCCGCGGCCGGGCCGTCATCAGCGGCCAAGGCAGCCTCCAAACTATCTAGGGCAGCCAAAAAGCGGGGGTAATTTTCACTGCCGTATTTGGCTTTGTCAACGGTGCACATCTCTCTGGCGCTGGCCACGAACACGGAGGCGTCAGCCGCCTCGGGCATGCCGCCCTCCTTGCGGGCTTTCTTCATATTGCTGAAGCTTTTAGCCATGGCCTTTTTGAGCTTCTTATAAGACGTCTTGCCCTCGCTATCGGCGGTTTCCTGATCGGGCGCGGTGATCTCCACGAATCCCTGGGTGTCCTCCTGTAGCGGAGCTTCCTCGGATTCCGGCTCCGGCATGGGGGCCACGATCTTCAGGTTGACCTTCAGGGTGGCCTTGCCCGACTTGGTCTTGAGTTCCTGTTTGACCTTTACATCACTCTCCAACTCCAAATCCTCGGAGCGCAACTCCAGGTGCCCCTGTTCCAGGGCGTCGGCCAGTTGGCGTAGATAGTCCGCCGCCTCGGCCGGGGAAAACCGGTGCTTGGTTTTATTTTTCTTGGGAGTGTCCATGATAGCCTCCTAAATTAAACATGCGGCGGACACCGCCGTGGTCTCATACCAAAGAGAGTAGGGCCTCAGCCAAAAGACGCCCATCGGTAAGGGGCGCGCTTGCCGGGGTAATCAAGTCAGCCTCTATTACCTTGAGGCCCATGTCCTCCAAGGCTTGGCGCTCCACCCCGCCGGGGTAATCCCTCCAGCCCCGGTCCAAGAGCACGTAGTCCAGCACCCTGCCCTCGGCGCGCCGTGCAGCCCGGGTGGCTCCCAGGGTGGCCACCAGTTCGGCTGTCCGCTCAGCCACCCCACCGGCCAGCACCTCCTGGTCCGGCGCGGTGTTTGGCACATACACCTTGGGGCAGGGGTTGGCAGCCACCGCCTCCCCTATCCCCTCGGGCAATAGGCTGGCCAAAAGGCTGGTGTAAAAGCTGCCCACCGGATAGCAGATGAGCTCCGCTCCGGCGATGAGCTGCCTCACCTTGGGCCGTATTTCCGCTGTTGCCGGGTTCTCCTCCTCCAGCCCTTGATTCAGGCCCAGCTCAATGATGGGAGAGCCAAGGGGCGGTTCGTTGCGCCCGGTGAGCCGATGCTGCCCCAACACCAGGCTGCCGTCGGCCAACCGGGCGGCCAGGTGCAGGTTGCGGTTTACCACTGGGCGCACCACGCCACGCACCTCGGCCAGCTTGGAGAACAGAAAGATCACCGGATCCAGGTGGCGGCCGTTGTTCAGGTAACCGCCAACCAACACCAGGTTGCCGATGCTGGCCCCAGCCAGGTCGAAATCGCCGGGCATGGCCGTAACGAAGTAGCTCAGGTGGTTGCGGATGATCTTGCGCAGGGGATCGGGAATAGCCGCCACCATGGGATCGTCTCCCGCGGTCATGGCCTCCAGGCGCTCCACCAGCTCATCGGTTTCGGCGTCCAAGGGTAAACGATAGGTGAACAGGGTGCGCACCTCGGTGTTACCGCGCACGCTCATATCGCTCAGGGTCATCATGCGGTTGCGCAGGTCGCCCACCGCAGGCATGGCAAAGGCCCGGCGCAACACTGCCGAGGAGCCGCCCGAATCAAAAGGGGTGATTAGGTGGATGGAGTTGTGGGTGTAGTTGATCAACTCTCGGCACATGGGCCCCGGGCCGCTGCCCCCGCTAAAGAACAATATGCCGGGACCCAGCTCGGGCACCCGGGCATAGCGGGCCAAACGCACCGGATCCGGCACGCGCAAGGGACGAGTTATGGTCAGTCCGTCCTGGTGGCTCAAGATTTTTGCAACTCCCCGGCCAGCATGTCAGCCGCCTTGGCAAAATCCACGCCACCGCTGAGCACGAACACCCTGGCCCCGGTTAATACCCTGAGGTAGTCCTCCTGGCTGGGAGCGTTTTGCCCTTTGGGCGGCAGGTAGAACAGCCCCGGCTCTTTCATAAAGGAGGCCAACAGGTTTGGGTGATCGGCCAGATCCACCTGGTCCAGACGGCAGGCTCCAGCGTCCCTGTCCCAGTCCAGTAAGGCCAGCATATCCAAGCTGAAGCCCATCTTGATGAGCCCAGGGCCAAAGCAGGTGTCGATGTCCACGTCGTACTTGTGCTCCAGGGCCCAGAGCTGGTCCGGGGGTAAGGCGGCAAAGCGCTCTTGGTCCTCGAGGCTCATGACTTTTTTCAGGTTGGGATTGTTCAGCGCGGTGCCGGGGTTGATGCGAGGCAGCTTGGCCAGTCCGGTCATCACGGGCCCATTCTGGCCTTTGGTAACCATTAGGCGGTCATTGGAGATGAAGGTGGCTCCCCGGCTCATCAGATGCAAGGCCAGGGTGGATTTGCCCTTGCCCGCCTGCCCGGCCATAGCCAGGCCCAGGCCGGGTCCGCACACCCCGGCGGCGTGGGCCAAAAGGGCGCCCCGCTCCAGCTCCCATTGAATCTGGCGGTTGTTGATGAAGTTGATAACCTGGTTGGGGTTGGCCAGGCAAGGCCCCAGGGCCAGGTTGGTTTGGCCACCAAAGATAAAAACCATGCCCGTGAGGCGCTTGCGAACCAGGCGCCCGCCCACCAGGTCAATGTACTCTTCCTTTATCTTGGCCTTGCCCGGTTCCAGCGGCTTGTGGCGCAGCTCAAGGCCGCAGTCCCAGGCTGGGGTCTCCAGGGCGTACACGGTAATTTGCGCCTCACCCTGAGACGGCTCGATAAAAGGCCGGTAATAGCGCTTCAGCTCTTGGGCCAGTTCGGCGCGGTTGGTTTTGACCTCAAAGTTCAGTTTGTTCAGGCGCAGGCGCAAGCTGATGCCCGCGGGGTTTTCCCGCAAAAGCTCCCGGGCCAACTCCTGTACTTGGGGCGCGCTCATGAGGCCAACTCCCGGCAGACATAGTCAGCATAATGTTGGGCCGCATCCATGCCGCATCCCTCCTTTAGGCCCCGGAAGCCGCCAAAGGCGCTGACCTCAAACACCGCCGGCCCTTGGGCAGTCTCCGCCACATCCACACAGGTGAAATCCAGATTGAACAGGGCCTGGGCCTTGTGGGCCAGATCCTTGATCTGCTGGCTGGGCTCGTAGCTTTGGTAGCGCCCCCCCGCCCGGCGGGTGGTGTTCCAGGAGTTTCCATTGGCCACCCTGGCGTAGGTGGCCAGATACTTGCCGCCCAAAAAGACCACGCCCAGGTCCTGGCCGGGCAAGGAGAGCATCTGCTGTAAATAGATCATGGGATGTCCCGCGTCGCGGTATTGGGCTATTTGCCCGCGCAGCCCCGGGCCGGGCTCCACCACCAACATGCCTCGGGCCTTGGTGGAGTAAAGTGGCTTGAGCACGCTGCGGCCCATGCGCTCCACCGCACGGGCGGCCTCTTCCACGCTTTCGCTGACCACGGTGGCCGGCATGGGTATGCCCCCGGCGGTTAGGGTCACGGTGCAACTCAGGCGGTCTAGCATGGCCATTATGGAGGCCGGCGGTGAAAAAATGCGCGGCCCCTGAGAGGCGATGAACCGCAGCAGTTCCAGGCGATCCAACAGCTCGGGAGAGTACTCGGCTCCCACCTTTTTTATAACCAGGCCGTCCAGGGCGGTCAGTTCCACATCGTTGAAATAGGCCCGGCCGGAAGCCAAGTCACAGCGCACCTGGGCCATATCCACCAAACAGCGGAAACCGGTTCGCTCATCCAGAGCGTCCAGCAGACGCTCGCTGGACCAACCGCCCTCGATGCCCACCACGGCCACTTTTGGTTTTTCGGTTGCAATCATTGTGTGTCAGCTCAGCTTAGGGATAGATCAAAGTTTGCCGGGGCAGCTTGAACTGCGACCAATCCCTGCCCCGGTGAGCGACCACCCGCTCCAACAGGTACACGGACCTCAGATGCATTTCCCGGGCAAAGGTTTTGTTCATTTCAAAGCGGGTAGAGGAAAACAAAGAGCGCCCCAAACCCAGGGCCAAGCGGGCTTGGAAGGTACTGTCGCCTATGTTGTAGGCGAAATCCAGGGCAAAGCCCAAAAAACGCCCCATGACCATGCTGATACGGCGGCGAAGCTCCGGCTCGAAAACCGGCAGGCGGAAGTTGGAAATGAGAAACACCGAAATGTCCTGGGCGCAGTCGGCCAGGGCCGAACGGTGCAGGTCTATGAAATGCAGGCGTTGCCGGGCAGGATCGAAGATCACGTTGTTGAGGTTCAGATCGCCGTGGGTGCGCACTGCGTAGGGCGCGGCCAACTCGGGCTCCAGCTCCTCCAGAATGTTCAACATGCCTTCAAAGGAAGGCAGCCGCAGATTGCCGATGGACACAGGCTTGCTCTGAAACTCCGGATGCATGCGATACACCGCTTCCTGGCGGGATCTTATCTGCCTTACAAAATCCGGACGCTGGGAACGCGGCTGCTTGGTGGCCCACCAAACCTTGCCCAGGGTGGCCTCCAAAAGGTGCTCGGAAATCTCCAAGCCCTCATCGTCGCCGTTGATGATCAAATCCTGCATGGTACAGCCGGGCAGGTATTCCAAAAGAATAGAGCCCTCCCCGTCCTCACCCTCCTGAAAGGCCCAAACCTTGGGGGGAAGTCCGGGAGCCAAATCTTCCCATAGCTCCAGATTCTCTTTTTCCTTGGCCAACTTTTTGGCCACGCCCTGCTTGAACAACACCGGGCTGGAGGATGCGGGGCCGGGGTCCTGCACAGCCGCGATGCGGCAGCCGCCCCTGGTGCCCCAGATCGACTCGAACTCCACCTGACCCATGGAGGATTCAAGGCCCGAGGCGGCCAAGGTGTCGCTCAGGGCCTGGTATTGGCGAATCTTCATTTTTTCGCCCACCAGCACGAAGATCAGCGCCTCGCCAATGTTCAACAGACAGTCACCCATGCGCTCCAGGTAGTGGCTCATGAACACGATGGTCACCAGGTCGCCCCGGTGCTCGTTGTGCTCCATCTCCCGCAGCACCTCGTCAAAAGTCTGGGCGTGCAGCTTGTCCAGGTTGAACTCGCACTGGCAGATACGGAATGCCTTGTTGGAGTTGCGCTGATCCAGGGCCCCCACGATATTGTCCAGCCCCACCAGAACTTCGTCAAAAAAGGGCGCAAAGTCCATGAGCCGGCTGGACTCCAGATGCACCAGGTGGCCCATTTGGCCCACGAGGTTCACCGCGAAATCGGCGATGCGCTCCAGGTTGGCGGTAATGGTGGTCAGCGCCCTCAACTCCACCACCTTGGCCCGCTCTATGCCCCTGGGGTCCATGAGGCGGTCGAAGCTTTGCTCTTCGATGACGCTCTTCAGGTTGTCCACGTAGTCGTCGCGGGAGCTGATTTTTTCCATCAGCTCCCGGCTGGGCTGGTCATAAAAGCGCCGGGTCAGCTCCACCTGTGCCGTAACTTCGCTGACGATGAAGCGGAAATTTTCCCGCACCTCTTCGAGGCGGTGCATGGCTGACATTTCCCGCGCTTAACTTGCCTTGATGGGTTCGATGAGCAGAGGCTGGTCCTCGGGGTCTTCACTGCCCTTCTTTTCATTCCAACGCATCTTGAGCGAAAGCTTTATTTCCTCGCCCTTGCGTTTGGCCTCCACGTGCAGGTTGATCAAGCCTTCGGGCTTGAGCACCAGGTTGCGGCCGTCGGTGGAAAATAGCAGGGCCCCGCTCTCAAAACCATCTTTAAGGGCTGTCAGGTAGTTAATGATGCTTTGGCAGTCCTGTAGGGACTCATGCCGAAAGCGGTTGGTGGTGGAACTCATTGGTCCATATCCTTGTTAATTTAATCTAGGCGGGCCTGGTATTCGTCTATGACTTGGGAGCGGCTGGCCCCGGCTAGGCTGAGGCTCTTACGCACCGCCACCTCGTCCCAGGCCGGTTGCAGGCCCACTTCCCGCTTGTATTTGGAAGGCTCCACCTGCCCCGGATCCTTGAGCTTGACCGACATGTGAGTGTCGTCGCCCATGAAGATGAGCATTTGGCGGCGCCCTGCGGGGCGGCTCTTGTTTTGATTGGTCAGGGCCCGGATCAAAAATTCGGTGTACTCGCGTGATTGAGGGTTCCAAACCTCCACCCCGTCCACGTCATAGTCGGCCAGCAGGATGGGCCAGAACTGCTCGGGGTGAGGAATCACCACACCGCCGCCCAGGGAACGCGCCTCCTCGATCACCTCGCTGGCCCGGAAGAAGTAGCTCAGGGAGAAATGCTGCTTTACGATGGCCTTTACCGCCTTGAGCAAAAGCTGGGCACGATTGACCATCAGATCCGTGTGGCGGCCGCGCTGGGCGTCGATGTATTCGGTCAAAAGCTTATTCTTGATCATGGCCGGAGGGGTCTCGGCCAGGTTCATCTCCACCAAACGGCGCAGGCGGGTGGTGTAAAAACGCACGAAAGCCACCACCTCCTCGCTGGAGCCGGTGTCGTTGGCCGCCTTTTCCAGGCGTTCGGCCAGGGCGGGCTGGGTGATGGTGTCCATGAACTCATACATTTGGCCGGTGCGGTACTTGAAGGTATGCTCCAGCATGGCGCGCAGCACGTTGGCCTCGTTCAGGGACTCGGTCTTGAAGTGCAACAGGAGTTGCACCTTACGATTGAAGCCCGAGGAGTAGCAGTCCACCTCCACCCCGCTATAGCCGTTCCAGCCCAATATCTGGTTGTGCTGGGTGGGAATGATCAGGCTTTTGCCCGCGTTGGGGTAAAGGGTGGCTACCCGCTGGGCGGTAAGCTCCATGGGAATCCACTCCGGGTGCCAGTGGATAGCCAAAACCTCGCTCTGCCGGGGATAGCTGGCTTCGGGGTCCGCGACCCGCTCACGTTGTTCGGGAGTAAGCTCGGTGGAAACGATGCGCTCATACTGGGCCTGATCCCAAGAATCTATGTCCGCCACTGCCCGGTCCAGATCGTAATCCGGCGGGATAGAGGGAACGGAAACCTGATTTTCCTGGGCCCGGCTTTTGTCGCTCATAAACTTTTTCGCCCCTTCAATCGCACCGTCCAGCCTAAATTCGCCAGCCGTTCCCTATCTTTAAATAGAGCTAACCCTTCATCGGCTGATAATTTGTTTGGCTTTCCATAATAACAATTAGGTTGGAGCTTAATTGTTAAGCTTCGGTTACATCGCCCCGCTATCCGCTTCCTTTAAACGGTAACTTTTCCTTCGGAAAGATGTAACAAAATGCCCTTAACCTTCAGTATAAAGGGAACATTTGGAAAATTAAAACCCGACTATTATCCTTTTCCTTTTGGATCAGGGCGATATACAACCATGATTTCAAGCGCCGACAAAACCAGCCCCGCCAGGGTGCTGCATCATCCAGGGATTTCCTTTAGCGATCGCCTGGAGCACGACCTGGGTCAGGCTTTGTACGAGGCGGCTGAGCCGGACAAGCCCATGGCTCTGGTTTTGGTCTGCCTCAACTCCTTCAACCTGTTCAGCCGCCTGTACGGCGGTGAGGCGGCAGCCAGGGTGCTGGAGCGCCTGCATGAGATGCTGATGCGCTTGGGCCCCAAGAGCATGGGGCGAGCCCGGCTGCTGGCCCTGGAAGCCGACGACCCGGGGTCCATGGTGATGATGCTCCAGGACGGCCCAGAGTTGCTCACCCACCTCATGGAGCGCTCCCTGGTGCTCAGGGCCGCCCTGCGCCAACATCTGAACAAGGAAATGATCCAAATCACCGGTCAGCCTCTGGCTCTAAGCATCGGCTTTGCCCGGGTGGAGCCCGCCCCGGCCGAGCGGCTGCCGGAGTTGGTCTACCGGGCCTTGCGCGACGCCCGCCAGGTGGCCGAAGGGAGCCTGGATCTCAAGAGCATGAACTTGCTGGAGGAGTTTCGCCGTCTGGTGGAGCAGCCTCTTTTGCATTCGGTTTATGAACCCATCGTGGACCTGCAGAGCGGGCAGGTGAAGGGATGGGAAGCCTTGGCCAGGGGCCCAGCGGACGACTACTTCCATTCGCCCGAGGTCATGTTTGATTTTGCCGACGAAGTGGGCGCCCTATTTCATCTGGAAAAAGCCTGCCTGCGCCAAGCCGTCCTGGGAGTGGGCCGCCTGGATTCCAATCAAAATCTTTTCCTCAACATCAATCCCGAGACCCTGGCCGACCCCAAGTTCCGCGACGGAGATTTCCTGTGGTTATTGAGCCGCCATGGACTGCGCCCCCAGGACATTGTGTTCGAGATCACCGAACGTCATTCCATCGGCGACTTGGGCAGGTTCCACCGGACCCTGCAGCATTACCGCTCCCAGGGTTTTTCTTTGGCCATAGACGACATGGGCACCGGCTATTCCGGCCTGATGCGCATAGCGCTCTTGCGCCCCGAGTTCCTCAAGGTGGACATGTCTTTGATACGGGGTATTGATTCCAACCCCATGCAGCGGGCCCTGGTGGAGACCCTGGTCACCTTTGCCGAAAAGGTGGGCGGCACCCTTATCGCCGAAGGAATAGAGACCGCCACCGAGTTCTCCAGCCTGCGGGGCATGGGGGTGCGCTATGGCCAGGGCTATTATCTGGCCCGCCCGGCCAGCGAAAAGCCCAGGCCCAAAATCAACCGGGTGGACTTCCCCACCGGCCAGGGCGAAGCGGCACTGCACTACAACCAATGCTCTTTTGCGGTGCGCAACCTGGTGGAGCAGGCGCCTCAAGTGGGTCCCAGGGCCACGGTACGGGAGGTCAAAGAGGTGCTGGACAAGGCCCCCATCAGCGGCTGCCTGGTGGTCGACCGCGCACTCCCCTTGGGCTTGGTGATGAGCCACAACTTGGACCGTATCCTGGGCACCCCCTTCGGCTCATCCCTTTACTATGACCGCGAGGTGGCCCTGGTTATGGACGATCAGGCCCTGATCGTTGACAGCGGCACCCCGGTGCAGCAGGTGGCGGAAAAGGCCATGGCCCGGGACAAGCTCAAGCTCTACGACCATATCGTGGTCACAGAGGAAGGACGCTCCATGGGAGTGGTCAGCGTGCAGCGCATGCTCGACGCCCTGGCCAAGGTTCAGGTGGAGATGGCCAAGGGGGTCAATCCCCTCACCGGGCTGCCAGGAGGGGTGGTACTGGAACAAGAGATAGAGCGGCGTAGCGCCAGCGAAGACGCCGCCAGCATCATCTACGTGGACCTGGATCATTTCAAGGCTTACAACGACACCTATGGGTTCGAGGCCGGTGACCGCATGATCCGCATGCTGGCCGACCTGTTGCAATGGTCGGTGCGCCGCCACGGCAACTCAGGCGATTTGGTGGGCCACGTGGGCGGCGACGACTTCGTGGTGGCCACCACCCCGGACAAGGCCGAACGCCTCTGCCGCGCGGTGGTGCGTTGCTGCACCCGCTTGTTGCCCCGCTTTTACGGTCAGGAGCACCGCAAAGCCGGTCAGGTTGAGGCCCGGGGCCGTGACGGCAAACCGGGAGTGTTCCCCTTGGTGTCCATTTCCCTGGGCATTGTGGATTGCCCTTCCTCTTGCAGCCTGCTGCATGTGAGCCAGCGGGCCGCCGAAGTGAAATGCTACGCCAAATCTCGGCCCGGCAATGTGTTCGTACGCGACCGAAGACGCTCCAACCCATAAAAAAGGGGGAGCCCGAAGGCTCCCCAGGAGTGAAGAGAGGCGTGGGCCGGAGCGGAGAGCCGCCGGGCCCGCTATCTTACGTCGCTTGCTTGGGACGGTAGGCATAGGCCAGCACCCCGCCGATAACCGTGGAGGCCAGGTACAGCCAAAACAAGGGGGTGAAGTCCGCCGCGCCCAGACCAAGGGCCAAGTTGCCCGAGCGGTCCAGGATGGCCCCGGCCAGAGGTTGGTACACCGCGCTGCCGATCATGGGGAACATATAGGTGAAACCGGTGACCGTGCCCGCTATGCGCAGAGGAAAGCGCTCCTTGACCGCGGCAAAACAAACCCCTGCCGGGCCCGCGCCCAAAAAGCCAAAGATAAGGTTCCACGCATAAATCTCGGGCAGGTTCATGGAGCCGTTGCGCAAGAGCATCCAGATTAGGATGGCCACCCAAGCCACCATGCTGCCCCCCATCACGGCGCCCCGCGAGGAAATCTTGCCCGCAATCCAGGCGAAGATGATGGGGCCGAACACCCAACCGAATGAGAAGACGTTGATCACCTCTCCAGCCTGGGTCTTGCTCATGGCATAGGCCTGCATGTAATAAGGCCCGGCCCAGAGCCCGGCAAAGCTGAACAGCACCCCGCCGTTAAAGAAGAACCAACCCGCCAACAACCAGAAGTCCTTGTTGCCCAGCACCATGCCCAAGACCTGGAGCAAGGGCACCGACTCGGCCAAGGTATGACTGTCTTCAGACGTGGGCTCCACTGGAGGCAAGTCCATGTCCTGGGGCTTGTCGCGCACCAAAAACCACACCAGGGCGGCGTTTACCATGGTGAGCCCGGCAATAGCCCAAAAGCTGCCACGCCAACCAATGCTTTCGCTGAGCCAGGCCAGGGGCGAGCCGGCCAGGAGGCCACCCAGCCCGGCTATGGAGATGACCAGGGAGGTGCCCAGCACATAGTCCTTGGCCGGGAACCAGGTGGTGAGCGCCTTGTAGGTGGGCACCAGCACCACTGACACCCCCAGGCCCACCAGCACCCGGGACCAAAAGGCAGTGCCCACCCCGATGGACAGGGCGAAGAGCACCGAGCCGACACTGGCGGCCAACATGGATAGAGTAACCAGGCGGCGGGGGCCCAGCCTGTCGGCAATAAGGCCGCCCGGCGCCTGCATCAGGGCATAGGGATAGAAGTAGGCGGAAGCCAAGAGTCCGGTGGTGGCCCCGGTAGCCCCAAAAGAGCGCATGATGTCCTCGGCCAATACCGCCGGACACATGCGGTGCACATACACCAGCAAATAGGAAAAGGACAACAGCCCCAGGATCACCCAGCGGTATGGCGAGGCGCGATAAGTAGACTCGGTTTTAGGCACGGACCGTTTGCGCCTTATTCTTGCCAACTGCCATCACCCCCACGGCCACCAGGGGCACGATACCCGCCAGGCTCACCAGAATGTTGGGCACGATGAGGGCCACGGCCGCGGCCAGGAACACCAAACGCAGCCATAGCTTGAGAGGCATTAAGAACCAGCCCACCAGGCCTCCGGCCAAGGCGGTAACCCCCAACAAAGCGGTGGTCGAGTTAAGGATGATCTTCACCACGCTGCCCTCCAGCACGATGGAGGGACTGTACAGGAACAAAAAGGGCACGATAAAACCGGCCAAGCCCAGCTTGAACGACTGGAACCCGGTGTTCATGGCGTTGGTGCCTGCGATGCCGCTGGCCGCGTAGGCGCTGATGGCCACCGGCGGGGTGATGAAGGAGATAATGGCAAAATAGAAAATAAACATGTGGGCCTGCAAAGGCGAGACCCCCATGTCGGTGAGGGCGGGCACACCCAAGATGGCGGTAATGATGTAGGCCGCCGTGGTGGGCAGGCCCATACCCAGGATGATGCAAGCCACCATGGTCAGCAGGCCACCCAGCCAGAGCACTCCGCCGGAAAGGTGAATTACCATCTGGGTGAAGCGCACGCCCAGTCCGGTAAGCGACACCACCCCGATGACCATGCCCGCCGCCGCACAGGCCAAGGCCACGGGCACGGCGGTGATGATGCCCTGCTCCAGAGCCCCGATGATCTCCCGCCAGGGGAAGCGCTTCTCGCGCACCACGATGTACAGCGATGCGGTGACCACCAGGGTGCAGATGGCGTAGAAGCCCGAGAGCATGGGCGAGAGCTGCTCCACGACCAACAGGTAGACCAGCACCAGCAGGGGAATCAGCAGGTGGTAGCCCATGCGCAGGGTATTGGTGGCGCTGGGCACCTCGTCCTTGGTGAGCACCTTGAGCTGCTTGCGCTGGGCCTCGAAGTAGACCATCAGGCCCACCGAGGCAAAGTAGAGCAGCGCCGGAATAGCCGCGGCCAAGGCGATGTTGGCGTAAGAGGTGCCCAAGAGCTCGGCCATGACAAAAGCGCCCGCGCCCATTACCGGCGGCATGATCTGCCCGCCGGTGGAGGCCACCGCTTCCACCGCCCCGGCAAACAGGGGCGAGTAGCCGGTGCGCTTCATCAGGGGGATAGTGAAGGTGCCGGTGGTGACCACGTTGGACACCGAGGAGCCGCTGATGGAGCCCATGAGGCCGGAGGCCACCACCGAGGTGAGGGCCGGCCCTCCCCTGCGGCGCCCGGTGAGGGCCAGGGCCAGCTGGATAAAGAAGTTGCCCGCGCCCAGCTTGTCCAGGAAGGCGCCGAAGATGATGAACACCACCACAAAAGTGGCAGACACGGCAATGGGGATGCCGAACACACCCTCGGTGGTCCACACCAGATAGCTGACCAGGCGCTGGGGGCTATAGCCCTTGTGGGCCAGCATGTCGGGCATGTAGGGGCCCAGCATGCCGTAGGCCAAAAAGGCCACGGCCACAAGAACGATGGGCATGCCCACCGTGCGCCGGGTGCCCTCCAAAATAAGGATAATCAGCAGCGCACCCATCCATATCTCGTTGTCGGTGGGGCCCATGATGCCCCGCTCCAGCACCGCCTCCGGGGCAAAGGACTGGATGAAAAACACCGCCACGGCGATCATGCCCAGGCTGATGATCCAATCCACCACGCCGGGGTTGGCCCCGCCCCGGCCGGCGATGGCCCGGTAGATCAGGAAGGTAAGGAGCATCAGGCCCATCAAGTGGACCGAGCGCTGATACAGGGGGGACATCACGCCAAAGGCGGCGGTGTAGAGATGGAAACAAGCCAGGCCAACCGCAACGGTGAAGACCAACCAACGGGCTATGCCGGTCGGCTGGCGCTTGGGGCCCTTATTTTGCTCGGACGCAGCCATCTTCGCCTCACTTTATACTAAGGACCAAAGGCTGGCCCGGTTTACCCCACTCGGTGAACAGGTAAACACGCTTGCCCTTGGTTTTGTGCAAAATCAATTGTTGGGGTTTGGTGAAGGCCACCCGGGTGGCGATTTGGGCCAGAACATCCGAGGGGCGGGGTTGAATATTAGTTAAATGAACCCTGTGGGCGCCCACCTTGGCGCGGCTGGTGTAGCGCTGGTCGCGGTAGTCATAGGTGTCGGCGCCGTAGGAAACCTCGTAGGGGTAGAACTTGCCACCCTTGAGCAGAAAAGACTCTTCCACCCACACACAATCGTAGGAGTGGAAAAAGCGCATGGTGATGTAGTCGACATCCTGGACAGGCACCCGGGCCAGCAGCCCGGTTTGGGGATTATTGATAAACAGCGCTCTCCCGCCGCTCTTCCCCGCCGCCGGCAGGGCAAGGCATAGGACCACCAGGAGTATAAGCAGGATGAATTTGCCCTGGCGGGAGAGCGCTGACATGCTTCAGATTCCAGTCGTTACTTGATCAGCTTGGCCGGGACGTCCAGGCCCTTTTCCTTGTAAAACTTCACCGCGCCGGGATGCAGGGGCACCTGCAGGCCCTTCACCGCGTCCTTGAGAGTGGTGTACTTCTTGACCGCGGGATGGGTGCCCGTCCACTCACCGGTGTTGGCCCACAGGCCCTTGAGCAGGGCATAGACCTCGTCGGCCGACAGACCGGCCTTGGTGCTGGTGTACATCACCACCCGGCTGGTGGGGGTGGGCACCGGCTTGTCCACATTGCGGTAGGTACCGGCGGGCACGTCCACCTTGTTGAAGAAGGGATACTTTTTGTAGAAACCCGCGTCAGCCACAGGAACCATCTTCACCTTGTAGCTGGTGGTCAGGTCCAACAGGGCGGCGGACTTCAGGGGGTGGGTGATGATAAAGGCATCCAGAGTGCCGTCCTTGAGCGCGGCCACCATCTCGGCGTTGGACATGAACTCGGGCTTGATGTCCTTGTAGGTCAGGCCGTAGTAGCTCAAGATCTTCTGAGCGGCCCGTTCACCGCCGCTACCCGGCGCGCCCACGCCGATGCGCTTGCCCTTGAAGTCCTTGACGCTGTTGATGGGGCTGTCGGCGCTGGTGAAAATCTGAGCCCAGGACAGCAGGGTGCCGAACAACGACTGCAGAGAGGAAACCGCGCGGCCCTTGTACTTGCCCTGGCCGTTGTAGGCCAAAAAGGCGACCTCATTCTGGCTGATGGCCCAGTCCACGTTGCCTTGGGCCAGGTTGCGGATGTTCTCCAAGGAGGCGGAGCTGGCCTCGGCCGAGGCCTTGAAGCCGGGCACGTGGCGGTTGACGGTTTCGGCCATGGCCACGCCCATGGGATACAAGGCCCCGGCGGTGCCGGCGGTGCCGATGCTGATGCGCTTTTCAGCCGCGGCGGGCAGGGCCAAGGCCAGGCCCAGTGCCAGGGCCGTGCAGATGATCAAAGCTTTTTTCATGATACTCTCTCCCCAGTTTATGCGGACCGGAAAGGCTCCGGCCCAACCTTGTTTGAAACAGCACTCGAGGGCATGAGCCCCCGTAGGTGTTAGACGATCTCCATTCGTTTAATGTCCGCGCCCAGGCCAGTCATCAACTCGTAGAAGTTGGGGAAGGAAACCCCCACGTACTCGGCGTCGTCGATGATGGTCTCGCCTTCGGCGGTCATGGCCGCCACCGCGGTGGCCATAACAATGCGGTGGTCATGGCGCCCGTCAATATGGGTGCCCTTGAGCTCGGAGTGGTAAACGGTCAGGCTGTCCGGGGTTTCGTCGAACTTGCCGCCCATCTTGGTCAGCTCCTCCATTATGGAGCGGGTGCGGTCGGTCTCTTTGAGGCGGCTGGCCTCGATGTTGTACAGCCTGGTCTTGCCCTGGGCCTTGCAGCCCAGCACCGCCAGGGCGGGCACCGCGTCCGGGGTGCCGGAGCAGTCGATCTCTATGCCCTGAAGCTCGCTGCCGCCCTCCACGGTAATGGTGCGTCCCTCGTCGGCAAAGGTCACCTTGCCGCCCATGGCCTTGATGATATGGGGGTAGGCCTTCTCACCGGCGTAGTCGTCGGGGTTCATGCCGGTAAAGGTGACCTTGCTCTCGGTGACCGCCGCGGCCACCATGGGATAACCCGAGGTGCCCCAGTCGGCCGGGATGTCGGCGGTGAAGCCCTTGTACTTCTGGCCGCCGGGCACGGTGAACACATCGTAATTGTCGTGGAACACCTGGCCGCCCGCGGTGCGGATCCAGCCCATGGTCATGTCCACATAGGGACGCTCCATTAGGTTGTCCTCGACCACGGTGATGCCCTCGGGGGTGAGGCCACCGGCGATCAACAGGGGGCTGAGCCACTGGGAGTTCACGCCGGGCAGCTTGGTCTTGCCTCCGCTCATGGCACCCTTGACCACCAGGGGAGCAAGGCCATTGCCCCGGGTGGAGACAACCTCGGCCCCCAGGTCGATGAGAGCCTCGATGAGCGGCTGGGCCGGACGGCGGCAGATCTGGTAGTCGCCGGAAACCACGGAGCAGCCCTTTATCAGCGCGGCAATGGCCGCGATGAGGTAATAGCCGGTGCCGGAGTTGCCCGCGTCCAACACGCAGGCCGGAACCTGGGGCTGGTTGGCAACCCCCTCGAACACCCAGTAGTCGGGATTGGAGGTGTCGATCTTGGCCCCCATGGCCCGCATCATGTCCACAATGGAGAAGCTGTCTATGCCGGGCAGGCAGTTGCCCACCTTGGAGGTGCCCTCGGCCAGGCCGCCCAAGACGATGGCCCGGGCGGAGGCGGACTTGTTCCCCGGAATGCGGGTGGTCCCCTGCACGGAGGACCGGGTTACTATGAACTTCATCGCTGGCTCCTTGATTCTGATTAATCGCCGGGTGTGTAACCCCGGAGCTGGGAGATGGTTTCAGCGGTTTCCAGCACCAGAGGCAGGTGTTGCCCCAGCAGCTCTTGCTTGCTGCAAAGCTGGCTGAACACCGGAACGTTGATAGCTGCTTCGACGTAGCCGGATTGGTTGAACACCGGCACTGCCACCGAGCGCAGACCGGCCACGTACTCGTCCTCGCCCAAGGCGTAGCCATCCTCACGGATGCGCTCCAGCCGTTTCATAAGGTTGACCCCGTGCGGCCCCACCTGATGGGCCAACTCCTCGTCGGCCGCGATCTGGTCCAGAATCACCTGCATGCGCTTGGGGCTGGCAAAGGCCAACAGGGCCCAACCGATGGCGCTGTTATGAGCAGGCAGGCGGCTACCCACCACCAGGTCGATACCCAGGATGCGGCGAACCTTGATGCGGATGATGTACACCACCTGGCTGCCGTCCAAGATTCCCAGGTTCACGTTCTGGTCGATGCGTCGGGAAAGCTCCTTAAGATAAGGCTCGGCCAGCGGCGCCAGGTCTTGGCCCGCCAAGGAGGACATGCCCAAGGACATGACCTTGGGACCTAGCTGGTAGGTGGCGGTGTCTTCAAAATAATGCAGGTAATTGCTGGCCACCAGAGTTTGCAGCATGCGGTAGGCAGTGGCCTTGGGAAGGCCGGTTTCCCGGATGATGTCCGGCAGGCTAAGGCCATGGGGATGACGAGCAGCGGCCTCCATTACCTTCAAGCCCTTGAGCAGAGATTCGACAACCTTTACCGGCATTATCGTCTCACTTTGTGATACGGTGTTTCGTTTTCATAAAAACTTTTCCATGAATTCACCTTTTTGTCAAGGTGTTTTGAATGGCCCCTCACTCGGCTGAGAGGCCATGAACCACTTCAGAGAAAGTATCTTTGCGGAAAACTGTTGATTTAATGCGGGAACCCTGGAAGCTGTTGAAAAAAATATTTGGGGACAAAAAAGGGCAGTTCGCCCTTTAGGCCGGAAATCCGGTTAAAAGGCAAACCGCCCTGGCTCGGGGGAAAATTTTTCTAGTATTTGACTTTGTCCAGTCCCTTGAGGCCCAGTATCCCCCTGGCCTCGTCTGGAGTGGCGGTCTCGATACCCAGCTCGCGGGCGATGCGGACCAGCTTGGCCACCTGCTCGCCGCTGCTTTTGGCCAGCACGCCTTTTTCAAGATACAAGTTGTCTTCCAGGCCCACCCTGGCGTTGCCGCCCATGAGCAAGGCATGGGTGGTCATGGGGAACTGGAAGCGCCCGGCCGCGCACACCGACCACTGGAAATCGCCGATGAGGCGCTCTGCCGTCTGCACCAAATACACCAGGTTGTCCACCGTGGCGGGGATGCCTCCCAGGATGCCCATGACGAACTGCAGATACACCGGCTTCTTTACGTGCCCCGCCCTAATAAGATGAGCCAAGTTGTTGATCATGCCCACGTCGTAGATCTCGAACTCGGGCTTGGTCTCAAAGGGGCGCATAATCTCCATGAAGCGGCGCATGGTGTAGAAGGTGTTGGGAAAGATATAGTCTTCGGTGGCTTCCAGGTAGTCCTTTTCCCAATCGTGCTTCCAGTCCTCATATTGCCCGGCCACATGGAACAAAGCGAAGTTCAAGGACCCGGCGTTCAGCGAGGCCAGCTCGGGCTGTAGGTTGGCGATTACCCGGGAGCGGTTCTCCACCGACTCACCCAGTTTGCCCCCGGTGGTGGTGCACAGCACGATATCGCAGCGCCGTTTCACCTCCGAGGCCACCTCGCGGTAGATGTCCTGATCCGCATTGGGCAGGCCGGTCTGGGGATCGCGCACGTGCAAATGGGCCACCGCGCCTCCGGCCTCATATACCGAAAGGACGTCCTGGATAAGTTCCTCTGGAGTCACCGGAAGATAGGGAGACATGGTGGGGGTGTGGATGGAGCCGGTCACCGCCGCGGTGATTATTGCCTTGCGCGCCTTGCCCTTGGCCATTGCCTGACTGCCTTTCTATGTTGTAAGCCCAGCCCGGGCCAAGAGGCCCGGCTCGATTTGAAAATCATCTATCATGCCAGATAGGTCATAACCCGGAGCCCAGCCCCACTCACGGCGGGCCCATCCCCTTGGGGCGCCCCGCTGATGCTAGACCAGGACCTCCCGTACGATTCGCAAGAGCACCTCATCGCGCCTGGAAACCATCTGCCTGAGTTTTTCAGGCGTCCACTTATGAAAACCCTGGCCGCTCTTGGCCCCCAGCTCGCCTTGCTCAATTTTTTTAACCAACAGGGGCGAAGGGTCAATGGAGCGCTCCAAGTGGGGAAACAGATCTTTGTGTATGTCGTAGGTAAGGTCCAGGCCCGCCAAGTCGGCGGTGGCCAGGGGGCCCAGGAAGGCCAGGCGCAGGCCAAAGCTGTAGCGCACCACTTCGTCCACGTCCTCGGCGCTGGCGATGCCCTCCTCCACCAAGGATATGGCCTCGCGCCACAGGGCGTGCTGCATGCGGTTGCCCACAAAGCCGGGCACGTCCTTTTGCACTCGCACCGGGCGTTTGCCCACCCGGCGCAGCAGGGCGTACACGGCCTCCATGACCTCATCATCGGTCCGAGGCCCCCGGATGACCTCCACGCAAGGCACTACGTGAGGCGGGTTCCAGAAATGAGCCCCCACCACCCGGCCTGGATGGGTCAGTCCCTTGGCGATCTTGCCGATGCTGATGGCCGAGGTATTGCTGGCCAGGATGCACTCGGGGCTGGTCAGCTCCTCCAGAGAGGCGAAGACCTTGCGCTTTAGCTCCAGGTTTTCGCTCACCGCCTCGATGATCATGTCCTGATCCCGGCACAAGCCGGCCAGATCCTCGGCCAGGGTGATTCTGGCCAGGGCCTGGTCCATCTCGCCGGGGGTTATCATATCCAACTTTAGAAACACCCGCAGATTGTCGGACATGCGCCGCAAGGCGGTGCCCAGCATTTGGTCGTCGTTGTCGAACAGCCTGACCCGGCAGCCGCCCACGGCCAGGAGTTGGGCAATGCCGTGGCCCATGAGCCCGGCGCCCAGCACCCCGATGTTCTTGATCTCTTTGTTGCCCATAGCTCACCAGCGCCCTATTCGGGCAGATAGATGACCATTAAAATCTTCACGTCCTGCCCGTTGATAGGCAGGCCGTAGTGCTCGATACCCGAATCGCAGTAGATACAATCTCCCGGGTGCAGGATGAACTCTTCCTTGCCGTGGAAAAAATGCATGCTGCCTTCGATCAGAAGCATCATTTCCTCGCCCTGGTGCTGAAACACCGCGCTCTCGGCGGAGTCGCCGGGAATGGTGAGGATGTAGGGCTCCATGCGCTTGCCGGGATACTTGTGAGCCAGGGTTTCGTAGGAGTAGCCGAATACCGTGCCGTCGCGGGCCACGGGTTTGCGTTCGGCCTTGGTGACCACCGCGGCGGTCACCTTTTCCTGGCCTTCGCCGAATATCTCGGAAATGGTGACTCCCAGGGATTTGGCGATGATGAGCAGGGTAGACACCGGCGGTGCCTTGTCCGAGTTCTCAACCTTGGACAAGTAGCCTTTGCTCAGGCCGGTCTTATGAGCCAGGGCATCCAGGGAAAGCCCCTGGCTGGTGCGCATGGCTCTTATGTTGGCTCCTATTTCATTTTCTGGAATCATCCTGAATTTCCCGAAAGCCCCAGGGGTTTTAAGCATCTGTGCCGTAAAGGCAAGGTACTGGCTGCTATTTCCTATTTAGAAACTTTTAGCGCCTCTAATATCCATCATATTTATTTTTTGTGTTAATAATGAGCCTTATATATGCAGATCATGTTTCTATTTAGGAAACATATATTAAATGGCGAGCACGGGTCAAATTCTTTTTCATGCTGTGAACCATTTAAAATGCTTTCCAGAAGAAACCTGTTGAGGCGGCTGATTACTCGGAGAAGACGCTTAGTGAGGCAATATGCCTCGGCCAAGTCCTGAAAACAGCTTATGCCGTATTGTGCCCAATATGCGGCTTTTTACCTCGCTGGCGATCAAGCTATTGTTTTAATAGAGTTTTTACATGCTTCTGCAACCTCCGGCAGAGTGCGGGAGGCAAAACGCACCACGGCCCTCGCCAAGCGGCTCCAAAGGATCATTCTTGTTTTAGCAATTAAATTAGGTGGTTACACTCAATGGTCTGCTTTGGCACGACCCGTGCTTAATAGAAAGGGCAAAACGAACCTCAAAAGGCCCAAGGCCGGGAAGGCAAACCATGACCACCAAGGCAACAAATAAGACCAAGAGCCGGGCGCCCATGGTGTTTGACATGACCAGCGACGAGTGCATTTGGTCCAAGGCCGGCGTGGTGGCTCCCCGGAAGTGTCACAACGCCTTTGATTGCCTAAGTTGCTCCTTTGACAAGGCCATCCAACGCAAGCGGGTGCACGGCTGGTATGCCGGAGGCCTGGAGCAGCCCATGGATGACTACTGGACCAGCGAGAACTGGCAGAACACCGCGCCGCACAAGCGCTACTGCCGCCACATGCTCACCGGGCGGGTGCCCTTTAAGCTGTGCCCCAACCATTACAACTGCGCCAAGTGCGCCTACGATCAGATGCTCGATGATGAAGGCCTGGCCCAGCCCGTGGATCAGGTGCCCCTGGCCAGCGCCGCCGGCTTCGAGGTGCCCACTGACTACTACCTGCATCCCGGCCACACCTGGGCCCGGGTGGAGTACGGGGGCCGGGTGCGCATCGGCCTGGACGACCTGGCCGCCCGCCTGTTCGGACCGGCCGACGAGTTCCGCCTGCCTCAGCTAGGCATGGCGGTGACCGGCGGAGGCAAGGAGTTGGCCTTTTCGCGCTCCGGCCATCAAGCCCGCGCAGCCAGCCCCATCGAGGGGGTGGTGGTGGCGCGCAACCCCAAGGTGCTCGACAACC